>JALSHB010000186.1 GCA_026982475.1 Chromatiales bacterium | reverse complement strand
CACCTCTGTGTCTCTGTGGTAAAACAAATGGCGCATTCGCAAACCCCGACCGGCGCCCGTTTCGGGTTAAACTGCGGGTTTTGAGCCACTGGCCCCGCCATGCTGACCATTCTCGACCACCTGCCGGAGGGCCTGCTCCACTGCCAGGCCCGTGACCTGCACCGCATCCTGCCCGGGCCGACCCTGCTGCACCTGCCGGGGCAACGGCCCCGGCCGCTGTTCGTCTCGGTGCTGCTGCACGGCAACGAGACCACCGGCCTGAGCGCCATCCAGGGTCTGCTGCGCAAGTATGACGGACACAAGCTGCCGCGCACGCTGTCGATATTCTTCGGCAACGTCAGCGCCGCCGCGCAGGGCAGGCGCCACCTCGACGGCCAGCCGGACTACAACCGCATCTGGCCTTGCGGCGACGACAACGCCGCGCCGGCCGATGCGTCGCCCGAACAACACATGATGCGCCAGGTGGTCGACGAGATGCGCACCCGCCAGGTGTTCGCCAGCATCGACATCCACAACAACACCGGCCTCAATCCGCACTACGGCTGCATCAACCACCTCGAACCCCGCTTCTTCCACCTGGCGACGCTGTTCTCGCGCACCGTGGTCTATTTCACCCGTCCCCGCGGCGTGCAGTCGCTGGCCTTCGCCACGCTGTGCCCGGCCATCACCGTGGAGTGCGGCAAGCCGGACCAGCCCTTCGGCGCCGACCATGCGCGTGATTTCGTCGACACCTGCCTGCACCTGGAGGCGCTGCCCGACAAGCCCGTCGACCCGCATGCCATGAACCTGTTTCACACCGTCGCCACCGTCACCCTGCGCGAGGAGGTCAGCGCCGGCTTCGCCCCGGACGAGGCGCCGACAGACTGGGACATCACCTTCCCGCCCGACCTCGATCACCTCAACTTCCGCGAGCTGCCCGCCGGCACGCCCATCGCCCGCCTGCGCAAGAATTCCGCCCGCCTGCCGTTACGTGTGGTGGACGAAAACGGCAACGACGTCAGCGAGCGCTATCTGCGCGTCGATGACGGCCGCCTGCGCCTGCGCCGCGCGGTGATGCCCTCCATGTTCACCCTGGACCTGGACATCATCCGCCAGGACTGCGTGGGCTACCTGATGGAGCGCCTGTAGGATTCTGCCGTGCGATAGATAATAATGAAGCCGCTGACACCCACTGAAACCACCATGCCCCACACCGGCCCCCACCCCGACTTGCCGATTCGCGCCCTGCGCGCGCTGCTCCTGGGCCTGCCCCTGTTGCTGCTGGCGGGCTGTGCCTCCATGATCAGCGGCGAGATGTCCAAGGGCCTGTCGCAGGCCATCGTCAACCAGGACGACCCACAGACCGTGCGCGACGGCGCACCGGCCTTCCTGCTGCTGGTGGACGGCATGATCGAGGGCAGCCCGGGGGACGAAGACCTGCTGATGGCCGGCGCCAGGCTCAATGCCGCCTATGCCGCCATGTTCGTCGACGACGCCACGCGCGCCCTGCGCATGACCGACAAGGCGCGCGGCTACGCCCTGCACGCCCTGTGCGAGTACGCGCCGGACACCTGCGGCATCGCCACGCGCTCTCACGAGGCCCTGCTGCCCCAGCTCGAAGACCTGGACGAGGTCGAGCCCCTGTTCACCGCCGCCAGCGCCTGGCTGCTGTGGATCCAGCAACGCAGCGGCGACTGGGCCGCCGTCGCCGATCTGCCCAAGGTGGAGGCCATGCTGGACCGGGTGCTGGCCATCGACGAGGACTATGAGCAGGGCCAGGCGCACTATTATCTGGGCATCCTGCGCAGCCTCAGGCCGCCCAGCCTGGGCGGCGATCCAGAGCGGGGCCGCGCCCACTTCGAGCGCGCCATCGAGCTCTCCCACGGCCACAACCTCGCCGCCAAGGTGGCCTACGCGCGCTACTACGCGCGCCTGATCTACGAGCAGAAGCTGCACGACCGCCTGCTCAACGAGGTCATCGCCGCCGACCCGCACGTGCCCGGCCTCACCCTCAGCAATGTGCTGGCCCAGCGCGAGGCCCGCGAGCTGCTGGCCTCCTCCGCCGACTATTTCATGGAGTAAGACAATGAAGACCCTGTTCCGCCCCGGCCTGCTGACGGCCCTGATGCTGGCGCTGCTGCTGCCGCTGTCCGCCGGCGCCGTCACCCTGAAGATCGCCACCGCCATCCCCGACGGCACCAACTGGATGAAAGAGCTGCGCGCCGGCGCGCAAGAAATCAACAAGCGCACCCAGGGCCGCGCCAGGATCCGCTTCTATCCCGGCGGCGTGATGGGCAACGACAGCAGCGTGCTGCGCAAGATCAAGGTCGGCCAGCTGCACGGCGCCGCGCTCACCGGCGGCAGCCTGGCGAAGATCAACCCGGACACACAGATCTATTCCCTGCCCTTCACCTTCCGCAACTATGCCGAGGTGGACTACGTGCGCTCCAAGATGGACGCCGGCCTGATCAAGGGCCTGTACGAGAAGGGTTATGTCAGCTTCGGCATCAGCGAGGGTGGCTTCGCCTACCTCATGTCGCGCGCCCCGGTGACCGCCACCGCCGACCTCGCCGCGCGCAAGATCTGGATCCCCGAGGGCGACCGCATCAACCAGGAGGCCTTCGCGCAGTTCGGCATCTCGACCATCCAGCTGGCCATGACCGACGTGCTCACCGCCCTGCAGACCGGCCTCATCGACACCGTCGCCACCACCCCGGTGGGCGCCATCGCCCTGCAATGGCACACGCGGGTGAAGTACCTCACCGACACCCCGCTGCTGTACGTCACCGGCACCATCGTGGTGAAGCGCCGCGCCTTCGAAAAACTCACGCCCACCGACCAGGCCATCGTCCACGAGGTGATGGGCGGCGTGTTCCAGCGCCTCAACCACATCAACCGCGAGGACAACCGCAAGGCCTATGAGGCGCTGAAACAGCAAGGCATCGAGTTCGTCCGCCCCACCCCGGCGGAGATCGCCGACTGGCGCAGCGGCGCCGAGCGCGCGGTGGCCAAGCTGGTGCGCAAGGGCTATCTGCACCAGCCCATCATCGACACCTTCCAGCACCACCTGGCCGACTACCGCGCCAGCCATGCCGAAACCAATGTCGCCGACACCCGCTAGCCGGCCTAACGGGAGCAACACCACTGGCCGCAATGATCGGCCACGTACGGCATCGTCCATTTACCACAGAGACACAGAGGGCACGGAGGAAAACCGTTTGGATGCCTTCCCGTGGTGCCGCAGAACAGCGCCACAAATCAAGAAACTCCGTGTCCTCCGAGCCTCTGTGGCGAAAACCCATTCGCGGCCCGGTGGCCTGCCAAACCCGGCCACGGGGGATGGTGAACCGTGCTGACCAGGGGCCTGCGCCGTCTGGCACACCTCAGCGCCCGCCTGGAGGACGGTCTGCTGATCCTGCTGCTGGGGGCCATGATCCTGCTCGCCGGCAGCCAGATCATCCTGCGCAACTTCTTCGACACCGGCATCGACTGGGCGCCGCCGCTGCTGCGCGTGCTGGTACTGTGGCTGGCCCTGCTCGGCGGCATGGCCGCCACCCGCGCCGACAATCACATCGCCATCGACCTGGTCTCGCGCTTCCTGCCCGAGCGCCTGAAGCGCATCGCCGATGCCGCCACGCGCCTGTTCACCGCCGTGGTGTGCGGCATCATCGCCTGGTACGCCGCGCAATTCGTGTGGATGGAATATCAGGACCAGATGATCCTCTTCGCCGGCGTGCCGGCCTGGACGGCGGAGATCATCATCCCCATCGGCTTCGCCATCATCGGCCTGCGCAACCTGTTCACCTTCCTCGCCGATCTGCTGGCGCTGCTGCAACAGAAGCCCAGCCTGCCATGATGCTGGTCCTGCTGCTGGTGATGGCCCTGCTCGGCGCGCCGCTGTTCGCGGTCATCGCCGCCAGCGCCCTGTACGGCTTTTACAGCGAGGAAGTGGATCTGTCGGTGCTGGCCATCGAGTTCTTCCGCCTCGCCGAGATGCCCATCCTGCTGGCCATCCCCCTGTTCACCTTCGCCGGCTACCTGCTCAGCGAGAGCAAGGCCGCCGACCGCCTGGTCAACCTCACCGGCGCCCTGCTGGGCTGGATGCCGGGCGGCCTGGGGCTGGTGGCGCTGGCCGCCTGCGCCCTGTTCACCGCCTTCACCGGCGCCTCCGGCGTCACCATCATCGCCCTCGGCGCGCTGCTCTACCCAGCCCTGCGCCAGGCCGGCTATGGCGAGAACTTCGGCCTCGGTCTGGTCACCACCTCGGGCAGCCTGGGCCTGCTGTTCGCCCCCTCGCTGCCGCTGATCCTGTACGCCATCGTCGCCCAACAAATGGCCCTGGGCGAACCCCTGAGCGTGGACCAGATGTTCCTCGCCGGCATCCTCCCCGGCCTGCTGATGCTGCTGATGCTGGGCGTCTGGGTGGTGTGGACCAGCCGCGACCACGCCCTCACCGCCTTCGACGGCCGCAGCGCCCTGCGCGCCCTGTGGGCCGCCCGCTGGGAGGTGCCGCTGCCCATCATCGTGCTGGGCGGCATCTACAGCGGCTTCTTCGCCATCTCCGAGGCAGCGGCGGTCACCGCCCTGTACGTGCTGATCGTCGAGGTGGGCATCTACCGCGAGGTGCGCCTGCGCGAGCTGCCGGAGGTGATGCGCAAGTCCATGGTGCTGGTGGGCGCGATCCTGATGATCCTCGGCGTGTCGCTGGCCTCCACCAATTACATGATCGACGCCGAGATCCCCACGCGCCTGTTCGAGACCATCCGCGAGCACGTGGACGACAGGCTCACCTTTCTGGTCCTGCTCACTATCTTCCTGCTGATCCTCGGCACCATGCTGGACATCTTCTCCGCGCTGGTGATCATGGTGCCGCTGCTGCTGCCCATCGCCGTCCGCTACGGCATCGACCCGGTGCATTTCGGCATCATCTTCCTCGCCAACATGCAGATCGGCTACTTCACCCCGCCGGTGGGCATGAACCTGTTCATCGCCAGCTTCCGCTTCCGCAAGTCGGTGATGCAGCTGTACCGCGCCACCTGGCCCTTCTTCCTGATCCTGCTGGCGGCGGTGCTGATCATCACCTACGTGCCGGCGCTGTCGCTGTGGCTGCCGGGGCGCGGTTGATGGCCTCGTCTACGGCAAAACAACCTTCGGCAAAGTTGAACCTGAATCCGTATCTTCAGAACAGATGCAGAGCGCACCAAAAGTAGGTGCTCTTAGACGAGATATTGCTTTCACCAGCATTTTCAAAAAATCTTAGTCTCTCCCATAGGTTGTCGAAGTGTACCCCGTGGATAAACGAGCAATTTTTTGAAGCGCTGTAGAACCAATAGCTTGTGCTATAGCGCTGCCATGAAGGGTTTAACGTTAAAGACACAGCCTCCCTCTCTCTGCTAATAATAGGCGCGTAATATGCGCACCCACATCACCAGCATTCAACATCTGCATATGAACGTGTAAAAAGGAGTCTTGCCATCGCCAGCCTCATCCCAACACTCAACAGCTGCCTCGGCCGCATGCAGGCCGGCGAAAAACGCGTTGCCCGTCGTCTGGAATCACACCTCGAAGACGACTATCTCTGCTGGTACGAGCTGCCCGTAGGCAAACGGCAGCGCTACTCCGATTTCATCATCCTGCATCCCCTGCGTGGCCTGCTATTGCTGGAGGTCAAGGACTGGAAGCTGGATACCCTGCAAAAAATCGACAGGGTCACGGCGACCATCATTACCCCCAACGGACTCAAAACCGTCAGTAATCCCCTCGAACAAGTGCGCCAGTGCACCTACCAGTTGATCAACCAGTTGCAAAAAGACCCCCAGTTGATAGCACAAGACGGCCGCTTCAAGGGAAGCCTTCTCTTCCCCTATGGCTATGGCGTGGTGCTGAGCAACATCACGCGGAGCCAGTTTGACCGCCATAATCTCGGCGACGTGCTGCCAGCCCATCAGACCCTCTGCAAGGATGAAATGACCGAAAGCACAGACCCGGAGGTCTTTCAGGAACATCTCTGGAACATGTTCAATGTGCAATTTCCTCGCCCCCTGACACTGCCTCAGATCGACCGCATTCGCTGGCACCTTTTTCCCGAGGTGCGCATCAACAGCGCCGAGCAGGGCAGCCTGTTTCCGCCCGTAGACGGTGCGGAAGACGCGGAAACCCTGCTACCCGACATCGTCAAGGTCATGGACATGCAGCAGGAACTGCTGGCGCGCAGCCTGGGTGAAGGCCACCGCGTCATCCACGGCGTCGCCGGTTCCGGCAAGACCCTGATCCTCGGCTATCGCTGTCTGTATCTGGCAAAGCTGCTGCACAAGCCGATTCTGGTGCTCTGCTACAACATCACCCTGGCGGCGCGGCTGCGGGAATTGATGGCGGAGCGCGGCGTGGATGACAGGGTTTGCGTCTATCACTTTCACGACTGGTGCGGCGAGCAACTGCGCACCTACCATATCGACCGCCCCGCGCAGGGCGAAGATTACGTCGAACGGCTGGTGAAAACCGTCATCGATGCCGCCGAAAAGGGCACCATTCCCAAAGGGCAATATGGCGCCGTGATGATCGACGAAGGCCACGATTTCGAACCGGAATGGCTGAAACTGGTCGTTAGCATGGTCGACCCGGAGACCAACTCACTGCTTCTGCTCTATGACGATGCACAGTCGATCTACAGCAAAAAGAACGCCCTCGACTTCAGTCTCTCCAGCGTCGGCATACAGGCACGTGGACGCACCACGGTGCTGAAACTGAACTATCGCAATACGGATGAGATCCTCGATTTTGCCTACCGTTTTGCCCGTCAGTATTTTCATTCCAGCGACCAGGATGAAAACCATGTGCCACTGATCGAGCCGCAGTCAGCCGGGCGCCACGGGCCGGTGCCTGCGGTGAAGATATTGTCCAACTACGCACAGGAAGCCCGCTACATTGCACACATATTCCGGCGATTGCACGAGGAACGCGGCCTGCCGTGGTCCGAGATGTGCGTCACCTACCACAGCAACTGGATGGGAGAGACCCTGCATCGCTGCTTCAAGGCCGAGGGCATCCCCTGTCAGTGGCTGAAGGATTCGCGCTCGAAAAAGGCCTTCAAACCCGCCTCCAACCTAGTAAAACTGATGACCATGCACAGCAGCAAAGGGCTGGAATTTCCAACCGTGGCCGTCTCCGGCATTGGCTACATGCCCGGAAAAAATACCGACCCCGTCACCGAGGCCAAGCTGCTCTACGTGGCCATGACCCGCGCCACGGAAAACCTGCTGCTGACCAGCCATCAGGAGTCAGAGTTTTTACACAAGCTGACCCACGAAGCTACTGAGCCGGCACTGTAAACCCTCCCTGGCCAGCGGCCGGCCACAGGCACAACTGGTCAAAATTTAGGCAATTCGCCCGCGATCTGTTATACTTCGCACCGCCATTCCAACCGCTGGCATGAAATACCTCTTCCGCCCGCCGCCGTTCCCCTTTGCAGGATTCATTTGCAGGCTTACCGCGGCCACCGTCTCTATCGGCGTTTCGATAAACACGGGCCGTACAGTTCGAGGTGCTATTCCAGCTTTCCCACGCCCAGAAGCGGCGGGGCGCGTACCGTCGAGCTTGTCGCTCGCTGTGCTGCGCGATGGAATCCCTTGTCGCGAGTCGTTTTCACTCTCTGTTTGCCGCAAGCACCCGAGTGGGCTTGTTGTGCCTGTCTGACCATTTTGCAATGGCCGGGATTGAAAACGTGCGACGCCTATTGAACGAGCAGAGGTTTTCCCCATGTCATCCCCCCCCACCTTCCAGGCCATGGGCCTGGCCGAACCCGTATTGCGCGCCGTCGTCGACGCCGGCTACGAACAACCCTCGGCGATTCAGGCCGAGGCCATTCCACTGCTGCTGCAAGGCCGCGACCTGCTGGGCCAGGCACAGACCGGCACCGGCAAGACCGCCGCCTTCGCCCTGCCGCTGCTGTCGCGCATCGACGTCAAGCGCGCCGCGGTGCAGCTGCTGGTGCTGGCGCCCACCCGCGAGCTGGCGATCCAGGTCGCCGAGGCCTTCCAGAGCTACGCCCATCACCTGAAGAATTTCCACGTCCTGCCCATCTACGGCGGCCAGTCCTACACCAACCAGCTGCGCCAGCTGAAGCGCGGCGTGCAGGTGGTGGTCGGCACCCCGGGCCGGGTCATGGACCACATCCGTCGCAGCACCCTGGACCTGGGCAGTCTGCAGGCGCTGGTGCTGGACGAGGCCGACGAGATGCTGCGCATGGGCTTCATCGACGACGTCGAATGGATCCTCGAACAGACACCGAAACAGCGCCAGATCGCACTGTTCTCCGCCACCATGCCGAGCGTCATCCGCAAGGTCGCCGAGCGCCATCTGAACGATCCGGTGGTGGTGAAGATCGCCACCAAGACCTCCACCGTCACCACCATCCGCCAGCGCTACTGGGCGGTCAGCGGCCTGCACAAGCTGGATGCCCTGACGCGCATCCTGGAGTCGGAAGACTTCGACGGCATGATCGTCTTCGTGCGCACCAAGACCGCCACCGTGGAGCTGGCCGACAAGCTGGCCGCGCGCGGCTATGCCAGCGCCGCGCTCAACGGCGACATCCCGCAGAACAACCGCGAACGCATCATCCAGCGCCTGAAGAAGGGCCAGCTGGACATCCTCGTCGCCACCGACGTGGTGGCCCGCGGCCTCGACGTCGAACGCATCAGCCACGTCATCAACTACGACGTGCCCCACGACACCGAGTCCTACGTGCATCGCATCGGCCGCACCGGCCGTGCCGGCCGCGCCGGTGACGCCATCCTCTTCGTCGCCCCGCGCGAGCGCCGCATGCTCGGCGCCATCGAACGCGCCACGCGCCAGCCCATCGAGGCCATGCAGATGCCCACCGCCTCGGACATCAACGTGCAGCGCATCGAGCGCTTCAAGCAGCGCATCAGCGAGACCCTCGACAGCCAGGACCTCGATGTCTTCAACCAGCTGGTGGGCGACTACCAGCGCGAGCACGACGCCGACCCGCTGATGATCGCCGCCGCCCTGGCGCACATGGCGCAGGGCAAGGAGCCGCTGCTGCTGAGCGACAAGCCACAGCGCCGCGAACGCCCGCCGCGCATCATAGCCGAGGGCCGCGAGCGCTTCAGCGAGCGCCCCCAGCGCAGGCCACGCGCGGCAAAGGCCGGCCCCGACAACAGCCCGCGTCCGCTGAAGGAACACCCCGAGGTGGAGATGCAGCGCTTCCGCCTCGCCGTGGGTTACAACCACGACGTCAAGCCCGGCAACATCGTCGGCGCCATCGCCAACGAGGCCGGCATCGATGCCCAGTACATCGGCCACATTGAAATCTTCGACGACTTCACTACCATCGACCTGCCCGCCGACATGCCCAAGGACATCTTCATGGACCTGAAGAAGACCTGGGTGTGCGGACAAAAGCTGGAGATCAGCCGCCTCGGCGAGGAAGCAAAGGCCGCCAGGCCGCGCAAGCCCAAGGGCAAGGCCGACAAGGCCCCGGGCAGGAAAAAGCCCGCCAAGCGCAAGGCCGTGGCCGCGCGCAAGGCGAAGGGCTGAGCAGCACGAAGCCGCCGACCCCACGGCCGCGAGGCGCGGGAAAGATTCATGTTATCCCTGAACCTACGGATTCAGATTATCTTCAACAACTTACAGGAACGTAAACACCAATGAGAAAGGTAGAACACTTTATTGAAGTCCTGATCTTCAACAGCCGCTGGATGCTGGTGCCCTTTTATCTGGGACTGGTGATCAGCATCGCCCTGCTGCTGATCAAGTTCACCAAGGAGTTCGTGGGCTTCATATCGATCGCCATCGGCGGCTCGGGCTCGGATGTCATCATCAGCGTGCTGACCCTGATCGATGTGGTGATGATCGCCAACCTGTTGCTGATCATCATCTTCGCCGGTTACGAAAACTTCGTCTCCAAGATCGACACCGGCGACAGCGAGGACCGCCCCAACTGGATGGGTCACGTCACCTTCTCCGACCTGAAGATGAAGCTCATCGGCTCCATCATCGCCATCTCCGCCATCGAGCTGCTCAAGGCCTTCCTCAGCCTCGAAAACTATACCAACACGGAACTCGCCTGGCAGGTCGGCATCCACATGACCTTCGTCGTCTCCGCGCTGCTGTTCGCCCTGACCGACTGGCTGTCGGCAAAGAAAAAAGCCTAGCGCCCCGGGCCCACCAACAACAAGAAGGCCGCGCCAGCAATGGCGCGGCCTTTTTTTGGGCTCTTCCCCTGTTCGGGTGGGTACTTCCTGGGCATTGTTTTCTCGCAAGGACGCAAGGCAGGCCAGGGAAACTGATGGTTGCCTGCCAGGCCGTGCGCCTATACCAATGTTACCGTGAAGCTTGA
>JALSHB010000185.1 GCA_026982475.1 Chromatiales bacterium | reverse complement strand
TGTGGTGTTGAAGCGCAAGGCCGAAGGTCTGGAAAGCGTGCCGCACCCCGGCGAGCTGGGTCAGCGCATCTACGAGAACGTCTCGCAGGAAGGCTGGCAGCAATGGCTGCAACGCCTGGCCATGATCATCAACGAAAACGGCCTCAGCACGGCCGACCCGGCCAGCATCGAAATCATCGAAAGCCACATGCGCGGCTTCTTCTTCGGTGAAGGCAACATGGGTGGCACCCCCGACGGCTACCAGGCCCCGGGCTCGCCGAGGTGAATCCATGGGAGCGGGCCTTGCCCGCGATGGAAGACCCGTTTCACCGCGAAGCACATCACAGGACGCAAAGAGACGTCAAAAGCGCTTTTCTCCGTGTGCCCTGTGCATCGCGTCACAGGTAGTATGGCGGCGGGGGAACGTCCCCCGGGCCCAGCCTCAGAATGGCATGCCGACATGCACGCCGATGTTGTAATGCTGTTCATCCCGGGTTCTCGAGTAGCCCAGCACCGGCCCGTAGTGAAAATCCGCGCCTTCGAACACATAGGTTGCCTCCAGGTGGGTGGCATATTCCGATTCCCACGCCCCCTCATGTCTTGCCCAGGCCACGCCGGGGGAAAGGGATAAGACCAGATTCTGCAACGGATGAAATGCCAGCGAGACCATGGCCGTGTAGTGCTTCTCGCTGGAAAGTATCGTTTCCACGCCAAGGCCCACAGAAAAATACTGACCAAGCCCTTCGCCCGGCAGTCGCTTCATGACGTGCACATGAAGATTCAGGCCGCGGGTCTTTTCTTCCTTCAAATAGGCATATCCCAGCGACAGGCCCATTTCCATCCCGCCCGGTGCGTGATGTTCGTGTTCGTCAATGTGTTGTTGCTGGCAATAGGCCGCTGTGCTTGAAGCGCTCAAGCCTATTGCTATTGCCGTCGCGGCCTTGACTGCTGTGCAGGTTTCCCGGTTCATTTACTACCCTTTCTTTGTTTTTCATGAAAATTCAAGCCGATAAGCGCACGTGATGCCACTCGCCTGGAGAACACTGAAATCAGCTGTTCGAGGGCCTGGTGCATCGGAAGTTTCAGTGATCGCCTGAATGCCGGTAAAGCCTGGTGGTGGGACAATTGTGGCAGATGCGGCAATGCCGCCGCACGCGATATTCCGCCAAGCTCGCCGGGTTGGATTCCCCGCTCCTGCACCAACGTTACCCTGTCAGCTTGTTGCTAGGTGGTTCATTGCCCAATCCTGTGGCATTTGGCTGTCCTTACGATTCCTGTTCTTGCGGCGGATTCAGCGCCACCAGGCGCGGTTTGCGGACGCCGTCGAGGTGCAGGGCGGCGAGGTCGCGGCTGGTGATCATGCGCTGCACTTCGCGCACGTAGGCTTGGCCGCGCTGGGAGTAGCGTTGCAGGTGGGCGGCGAGTTCGAGGGGGTCGAGCGGACGGCCGGCGGCGCGCAGGCGGGCGCGGGTGTCGCGCAGGTCTTGGTAGGCGTGGCCGATGTTGAGGTTGTGCAGGTAGGCGCGCACCGAGGCCTGCAGGTTGGGGAAGGCCTTGACCGAGTGGGTGGCGTCTTCGTCGCGGTTTTCCGGGGTCAGACCACCGGTCTTTTTGTAGGTCCACTGGCCGAACAGGCTGTTGCCTTCGAGGGCGAAGCGGGAGGTGCCCCAGCCGGATTCGAGGGCGGCCTGGGCGAGCACCAGGGCGGTGGGGATTTCATCCAGTCGCTTCAGCAGTTCGACGCGGTTTTCCGCCTCGCCCAGGTCGCCGCTGACGCGGTAGTTGCGGGCGGTTTCTGCCAGCCATTTTGCCAGCCTGCCGCCCGCCAGTGGCGGGTTGTCCAGCAGCAGCTGCACCAGCTGGCGCTGTTCGCGCAGGCGGCGGTTTTCCGCCAGTACGATGGGCAGCAGGACGCGCAGGAACAGGTGCTTGCGGTCGGTGCTGCTGGGGATGGTGGCGAAGTCCGGCGGCAGGCGCTGCAGGGCGATGGCGGGGACCTGGTCGCCGGGCGGCCAGCGGTAGCCCAGTCGGTCGAAGAGTTCTTCCAGTTCGGCGGCGCTGGTGGCGTTGAGGGGTTGCAGGGTTTCGCTTTCGGTGTGAAACGGTGTTTGCGCTCGGGCTGGCAGGCTGGGGGCGCTGATGCCGATGATGAACAGCACGATGAGGATGTTTGGGCCGAAGCCGCTCAGGGCGCTGGGGTCAATACGCATTCCGCTCTCTGTATGTTGCCGGGTGGTCGGGTAGTTTACCCTGTTTTCGCGCGTTTACAGCAGCAGGCCGGACCACAGCGGCAGGGTGAGCAGGCTGAGGGCGGTGCCGAGGGTGACGGTGACGGCGTAGAGGCCGGTGTCGAGGCCGAAGCGGTCGCACAGCACCAGCCCCAGCACCATGCTGGGCATGGCGGCCTCCAGCACCACGCCGGCGAGGGTGTCGCCGCCCAGACCCATGGCGTCGCCCAACCCCCATACCAGCAGTGGCATGAGGGCCAACTGGATCAGCAGCACCGGCGCCACGGTCGGCAGGCGTCGCGCCGCTTCGGGATCCCAGCGAAGGCTGAGGCCGAGGGCGAACAGCATCAGCGGGATCACCGCGCTGCCGGTCATCTCCAGCAGCCCGCCCAGCCACTCGGGGCGCGGCACGTCGCCAAGGTTGAGGGCGACGGCCACCAGCGCCGCCCACAGCGGCGGAACCTTCAGCAGGGTCTGCCAGACGGGTTCGGTTTCTTCGTGGTTGCCATAGTTGCGCGCCAGCAGGATGCCGGCGCTGAGCAGCAGGGGGGTGCAGGCGAACAGGTCGTACTGGATGGCGATGCTGCGCGCCCAGGGGCCGAAGGTGTGTTCCAGCACGGGCAGGCCGAGGTAGGTGGCGTTGGGGAAGCCGGCGGCGAGGATCAGCGCCCCGGCGCGATGTCGCGGGGTGCTGCGCCAGGCGTACCACAGGGCGGCCAGCAGCAGGCCGGCGATGACGCCGGTGGCGGCGGCGCCGGCGATGCGCAGGCTGTCCAGCCCCAGCGGCGCCGACCACAGCACCGACAGCACCAGCGCCGGCAGCAGCAGGAAGTAGACCAGGTCGCCGATGGCGCGGCGCACCAGGTGTGGCTCCTGCCCACCGATGCGGAAGGCGTTCCACAGGGTGCCGGCGAGGATCAGCAGGGCGGCCTGGGTGAGGATGTCGGTCATGGGGCGTTCGGGGCTGGGGTGGGCGGGGATTATAGCCTAATCCTGAACCTGCGGATTCAGGCTAATGGTTGGGGCGAATGGGCCGTTGCAGAGATTGGGGGGGCTCGGTGTGAAAACACCTGTTTGACAAACTATGCTTAATCGGTGGCGCGATTACTGTTATATAGGAATAAACAACGCTGATGGCGGAGACTGAATACCGGCGTGAACCCGTTTAGCTGGCTTGGCAGGAAGGTGATCGATTGGCTCGTCCGCGAGGATGAGCCGTCCGGCGTGCCGCAATGTGATTTTGAGCGCCTGAGCTTCGAGATCCGCCCCTGCGACGTGCTGCTGGTGGAGGGCCGGGCGCGGGTCAGCGAGGTGATCAAGACCATCACCCAGAGCCAGTGGACGCACTCGGCGCTGTATCTGGGCCGCCTGCACGACATCGAGGACGAGAATGTGCGCGAGCACGTGAGCTGGCTGTACGACGGCGATCCCTCGGACCAGCTCATCATCGAGCCGCTGCTGGGCGAGGGCACGGTGGTCTCGCCGCTGAAGAAATACGCCGGCGAGCATGTGCGCATCTGCCGTCCGGCGGGCCTGTCGCGCGCGGACGCGGGACGCGTGCTGGCCTTTGCGGTGAAGCATCTGGGGCGAGAGTACGACGTGCGCCAGCTGTTGGATCTGGCGCGCTTCCTGTTTCCCTACGGCGTCATCCCGCGCCGCTGGCGCTCCAGCCTGTTCGAACACAACATCGGCGAGCAGACCCGCACCGTGTGCTCGACCCTCATCGCCTCGGCCTTTTCCTCGGTGCACTTTCCCATCCTGCCGGTGATCCACCGTGAGGAAAACGGCGCCATCAAGCTCTACAAGCGCAATACCCGCCTCTACGTGCCGCGCGACTTCGATACCTCCCCCTATTTCGAGATCATCAAGTATCCGCTGCTGGGACTGAATGACCTGGCGGTCTATCGCCAGCTGCCCTGGGACACGGATGGCGTGGTTTGCAATGACGAAAACGAATGCTTCATTCCCGGCGCGGATGGCATGATTCCGGTGCAGGTCGGTGAGACGCCGAGTATGAAGAAAGATGAGGAGCCGTTGCCGGAGACGGAGGCGGCGGAACAGCCGTCGATCACGAGATAGACAGGAGAGCATATGGGCATGGTCTGGTTTGGTCTGTTCGTTTTTACCCTGGGCCTGGCGTTTTATCTGCGCTGGTCGTTGCTGGCGGGCTCCCTGTTGCTGGCGGCGCTGCTGATCGCCTGGGGCCTGTGGGGCGGTGCCGGCGCCGGGCCGCAGGCGCTGGCGTGGCTGGTGTTCCTCGCCTTCGCGGTGCCGCTCAACGTGCCCTCCCTGCGCCGCGCCTGGCTCACGGACCTGCTGTTCAAGCGCTTCTGCAAGATCATGCCTGCCATGTCCGACACCGAACGCGAGGCGCTGGAGGCCGGCAGCGTGTGGTGGGACGGCGAGCTGTTTTCCGGCATGCCGAAATGGTCGAAGCTGATGGAGACGCCGCCGCCCAAGCTGAGCCCCGAGGAACGCGCCTTTCTCGACGGCCCGGTGGAGACCCTGTGCGCCATGATCGACGACTGGCACATCACCCAGACCGAGCGCGACCTGCCGCCCGAGGTGTGGGACTACCTCAAGGCCGAGGGCTTCTTCGGCATGATCATCCCGCGCCACTACGGCGGCCTGGAGTTTTCCGCCCTGGCCCATTCGGCGGTGGTGATGAAGGTGGCCAGCCGCTCCATTACCGCCGCGGTGACGGTGATGGTGCCCAACTCCCTCGGTCCCGCCGAACTGCTGTTGCGCTACGGCACCGATGAACAGAAGGATTATTACCTGCCGCGCCTGGCCAGGGGCGAGGAGATCCCCTGCTTCGCCCTCACTTCGCCCGAGGCCGGTTCCGATGCCGCCGCCATGACCGACAGCGGCGTGGTCTGCCGCGCCGATTTCAATGGCCAGTCCGACGTGCTGGGCATCCGCCTCAACTGGGACAAGCGCTACATCACCCTCGCCCCGGTGGCCACGGTGCTGGGCCTGGCCTTCAAGCTTTACGACCCCGACGGCCTGCTGGGTGATGAATTCGGCGGCCGGCAAGCGCTTGGCATCACCTGCGCCCTGATCCCCACCGATACCCCGGGCGTGGAGGTCGGTCACCGCCACTTCCCCCTCAATCAGGCCTTCATGAACGGCCCGACCCGCGGCCGCGACGTGTTCATTCCCATGGACTGGATCATCGGCGGCCAGGCGCGCGCCGGGCAGGGCTGGCGCATGTTGATGGAATGCCTGGCCGCCGGGCGCTCCATCTCCCTGCCGGCCCTGTCCACCGGCGCCGGCAAGCTCATGAGCCGCGCCACCGGCGCCTACGCCCGCGTGCGCAAGCAGTTCAAGACCCCCATCGGCCGCTTCGAGGGTGTGGAGGAGGCGCTGGCGCGCATCGCCGGACTGACCTACATGATGGACGCCGCCCGCACCCTCACCGCCAGCGCCGTGGACCAGGGCGAGAGCCCCTCGGTGATCTCGGCGGTGGTGAAATATGAACTCACCGAGGCCATGCGCAGCGTAGTCAACGACGCCATGGACGTGCAGGGCGGCAAGGGCATCTGCATGGGCCCGCGCAACTTCGCCGGGCGCGTCTACCAGGCCATCCCCATCAGCATCACCGTGGAGGGGGCCAACATCCTCACCCGCAGCCTGATCATCTTCGGCCAGGGCGCGGTGCGCTGCCATCCCTTCGTGCTGCGCGAGATGCAGGCGGTGGCGGCCGAGGATGCCGCGGCCTTCGATCCCGCCTTCACCGGCCACGTCGGCTTCGCCCTTTCCAACGCCGTGCGCAGCCTGTTTCTCGGCCTCACGGGGGCGCGGCTGGCCCGCACGCCGCTGCATGGTGCCCTGGGTAACCCGGCGCGGCGCTATTTCCAGCAGCTGACGCGCATGAGCGCCGCCTTCGCCTTCGCCGCCGATGTCTCCATGCTGGTGCTGGGCGGCAGCCTCAAGCGGCGCGAGAAACTCTCCGGCCGCCTGGCGGACATCCTCAGCTGGCTCTACCTGGCCTCCGCGGCGCTGAAGCGCTATGAGGACCAGGGCCGTCCGCCGCAGGATCTGCCGCTGCTGCAATGGGTCTGCGAGCACGCCCTGCACGAGATCCAGCGCGGCTTCGACGGCCTGTTCAGGAACTTCCCCAGCCGCCCGGCGGCCTGGTTGATGCGTGCCGTGGTGTTTCCCCTGGGGCGCCCCTTCCCCGGACCCTCGGACCGCCTCGGCCACCAGTGCGCCGACCTGCTGCTGGCGCCCTCGGAGGCGCGCGACCGCCTCACCCGCGGCCTGTTTGCGCCACAGGACAGCGGCCACGCCATCGGCGTGCTGGAGCATGCCCTGGAGGCCATCGTGGCGGTGGCGAACGTGGAGAAGCGGGTGCGCACCGCGGTGCGCAACGGCGAGTTGGCCAGCGCCCCCGAGGCCGAGCTGATGGCCGATGCGCATCGCTTGCGCGTGATCAATGATGTGGAGTACGAACAGTGGCAGGCTGCCGACAGCGCGCGTCGCGAGGCCATCGCCGTGGACGAGTTCAAGAAGGAGGCGCTGGTGTGCCGCACGGAGGAATCGTAGCAGCCGGCCATGCCCGTGATGGGTTTTTTTACACCACAGAGATTGCTGTTCTGGAAATTGTGGGAGCGGCTTCAGCCGCGAATGGGGCCAGCCATTATTCGCGGCTGAAGCCGCTCCCACAATGTTGAGGCAACACCCTGTGTGGTCATTATCAAACCCATCGCGGGCATGGCCCGCGCCAGCCGTCTGATATTTCGCAACGCGTGGCGAGGAAGAAAATCAACAACCGCTTTTGCAGAGAGAGGAAACAGGCATGACGGATGAGGACAAAGGCACGAACAACCGGCGAACCACCCAGCCGCGTCGGGTGGTGCACACGGTGTATGTGGTGGATGGCGCGCGCTCGCCGTTTCTCAAGGCGCGCGGCAAGCCCGGCCCCTTCAATGCCGCCAACCTGGCGGTGGCCGCGGGACGCAGCCTGCTGGTGCGGCAGCCCTTCGAGCCGGGTGATATCGATGAGGTGATCCTCGGCTGCGTGATGCCCGGCCCGGACGAGGCCAACATCGCCCGCGTCAGCGCCTTGCGCCTCGGCATCAGCCAGGAAACGCCGGCCTGGACCGTGCAGCGCAACTGCGCCTCCGGCATGCAGGCCCTGGACAGCGCCGCGCAGAGCATTGCCCATGGCCGCGCCAACCTGGTACTGGCGGGCGGCGTGGAGGCCATGAGCCACGCCCCGGTGCTGCTGGCGGAGCCGATGGTGGCGTGGTTGGGCGAGTGGTACAAGGCAAAGGGCCTGGGCGCCCGGGCCAGGGCCCTGGCCGGCCTGCGCCCCGCCTATCTGAAGCCGGTCATCGCCCTGCTGCGCGGTCTCACCGACCCGGTGGTGGGCCTGTCCATGGGACAGACGGCGGAGATCCTCGCCCACCGTTTCGGCATCACGCGCGAGCAGATGGACGCCTACGCGATGCGCTCTCACCAGCGGCTCGCGCAGGCGCAGGATGCCGGCTATCTGCAGGAAATCGAAACCCTGTTCGACACCACCGGCCACTATTTCGACGCCGACGACGGCCTGCGCCGTGATACCAGCATGGCCAGCCTGAGCAAGCTGAAGCCGGTCTTCGACCGCCCCTTCGGCAATGTCACCGCCGGCAACAGCGCCCAGGTCACCGACGGTGCGGCGATGCTGCTGCTGGCCTCCGAACAGGCGGTGAAGAAATGGGATCTGCCGGTGCTGGGGCGCATCGTCGACAGCCAGTGGGCGGGGCTGGACCCGGCGCAGATGGGCCTCGGCCCGGTGCACGCCATGACGCCGCTGATGAAGCGTCACAAGCTCAAGCTCGACGGCATCGACGCCTGGGAGATCAACGAGGCCTTCGCCGCGCAGGTGCTGGCCAATATCGAGGCCTGGAAGGACTACCACTATTGCCGCAAGGAGCTGCACACGGCGGCGGCGATGGGCGAGTTGGATCAGGCGCGCCTCAACGTGGATGGCGGCGGCGTGAGCCTGGGCCACCCGGTGGGCGCCAGCGGCGCGCGCATCGTCTTGCATCTGTTGCATGTACTGGAGCGCATGGGGGCACGGCGCGGCATGGCCAGCCTGTGTATTGGTGGTGGCCAGGGCGGCGCGATGCTGCTGGAACGGGAGTAATGCGATGACGACGAAAAACAACAATTGGCAGCGCGAAACGGATGCCGAGGGCATCGTCTGGTTGACCATCGATCTGCCCGGCAGCAGCACCAATACCCTGAACCGTGAGGTGCTGGAAGAACTGGACGGCATCCTCGCCGAACTGGAGGCCCAGCGGCCGACGGGGCTGGTGATCCAGTCGGCGAAGTCGAACTTCATCGTCGGCGCGGACATCAAGGAATTCACCCGCATCGAAACCATGGAACAGGCGCGCGAGCTGATCCACCGTGGTCAGGCGGTGGTCAATCGACTCGAAAACCTGCGCTGCCCGACGGTGGCGTTGATCCATGGCTTCTGCCTCGGTGGCGGCCTGGAGCTGGCCCTGGGCTGCGACTACCGCGTCGCCGACGATGATCAGGACACGCGCCTTGGCCTGCCCGAGGTGCGGCTCGGCATCCATCCGGGCTTTGGCGGCGTGGCGCGCCTGCCGCGGCTGGTGGGCGCCACCGCGGCCATGGACATGATGCTCACCGGCCGCAGCCTCAGCGCCCGCGCGGCAAGCAAGATCGGCCTGGTGGATTACGCCGTGCCGCGCCGCCACCTGCAACGCGCCGCGCGCCAACTGATCAAGACCCAGCCGCCCAAACGGCGCGCCGGCCGTTTGTCGACACTGGGTGACACCGCCCTGCTGCGGCCGCTGCTGGCGCGGGTGTTGCGCAAAAAGGTCGCCGCCCGGGCGCGCCCGGAACACTATCCCGCGCCCTATGCGCTGATCGACATCTGGAGCGAATACGGCACCGACAAGCCGGCCGTGCTGGAGGCCGAGGAGCAGTCCGTGGCCCGTCTGATCGTGGGCGACACGGCGCGCAACCTGGTGCGGGTGTTCTTTTTGCAGGAAAGACTCAAATCGCTGGGCGACAAGAAGGCCTTCACGCCGCGCCGCATTCACGTCATCGGCGGCGGCGTGATGGGTGGCGACATCGCCGCCTGGTGTGCCCTGCGCGGCCTGCAGGTGACGGTGCAGGATCGCAGCGACGTCCACCTGGCGCGGGTCATGGAGCGCGCCGCGAAACTGTTCAGGAAGAAGCTCAGGAAACCGCGCCTGATCCAGCAGGCGCTGGACCGGCTGATGCCGGACCGGCGTGGAGAGGGCCTGGCGCAGGCCGATGTGGTGATCGAGGCCATCTTCGAAAACGTCGAGGCGAAGCAGAACCTCTATCGGGAAATAGAGCCCCGCATGAAGCCGGGCGCGTTGTTGGCCACCAATACCTCCAGCATTCCACTGCAGGTGCTGGGCGAGGCATTGAGCGACCCGAAGCGCCTGGTGGGCCTGCACTTCTTCAACCCGGTGGCGAAGATGCAGCTGGTGGAAATCGTCACCACCGCGGACACCAACGCCGAGGCGGCCACCCAGGCGGCGGCCTTCACCCGCCACATCGACCGCCTGCCGCTGCCGGTCAACTCCAGCCCCGGCTTCCTCGTCAACCGCGTGCTGATGCCCTATTTGCTGGAGGCGGTGACCCTGGAAGCGGAGGGCCTTGCGCCCAAGGTGATCGACGCCGAGGCGCTGAGGTTCGGCATGCCCATGGGGCCGATCCTGCTGGCGGACACGGTGGGGCTGGATATCTGCCTGTCGGTGGCGGAGATCCTGTCGAAGGAGCTGGGCGTGGAGGTGCCCGCCCGCCTGCGCGAGCTGGTGAAGGCGGGACGCCTGGGCAAAAAGAGCGGGCACGGCTTTTATCGCTACGACAAGCAGGGCAAGCCCCTGGGCGCCAAGCCGGGTCGTGGCGAATATTGCCCGCCCGACACCCAGGACCGGCTGATCTCCCGTCTGCTCAACGAGGCCCTTGCCTGCCTGCGGGAGGGCGTGGTCGCTGATGCGGATCTGCTCGATGCGGGAATCATCTTCGGCACCGGCTTTGCGCCTTTCCGCGGCGGGCCGATGAAATATATCGAGCAGACCGGGCGTGAAAAACTGGCGGCGAAAATGGCCGAACTGCACAAGAAATATGGCGACCGCTTTCAGGCAGATGAAAGCTGGTTGCCAGCACCAGGGCGGGCCGAGTGACCCGTCAGTCCTCACTGCCGACAGGTGTTGCCCTCAGGCTGCGATCGTGGTCTCGTTGCAGTCTGGGTGGTCGCTTCTGTTGGAGTGTCGTATCAACATAACCAAGAGTGGTGGATGTCATGCAACAAGGAACGCTGGATATTGTTTCACCCGATACGGCGGTCAGCCTGCACGGCCTGTTTCGTGAGCGTGTCGCACGCACGCCCAAGGCGATTGCCTATCGTTATTTCGACCACACCGCCCAGCAGTGGATGGAGCTGAGCTGGGAGCAGACCTACGCCCACATCGAAAAAATACAGGCCGCGTTGCAGCGGGAGGAGATCGACGCCGGCGACCGTGTCGGCATCATGCTGCGCAACTGTCCGCAGTGGGTGATGTTCGAACAGGCGGCGCTGAGTCTGGGACTGGTGGTGGTGCCTCTGTACACCAATGATCGCGCGGAGAATGTCGCCTATGTGTTGCAGGACGCGGGGGTCAAGGTGCTGCTGGTGGAGGGACAGGAGACGCTGGACAACCTCGAGCCCATCTCGCCGCAACTGCAGGGCCTGGTGCGCCTGGTGACCTTGCAGGAATGCGAGCCAAATGTGATCTATCCGCGCATGACGAGTCTGCACGCGTGGGAGGTGACCGGGGAACAGAAGAAGGATGGCAACTTGAAGTTAGCCCGTCCGCAGTCCGGCGATCTCGCCACCATCGTCTATACCTCCGGCACGACCGGTCGGCCCAAGGGGGTGATGCTGAGTCATCGCAACATCCTTTCCAATGCCCATTCGGCGCTGCCCTCCTTTCCCATCTATCGCGAAGACGTGCTGCTATCCTTCCTGCCCCTGTCGCACATGCTGGAGCGAACCCTGGGCTATTACATTCCGGTGATGTGTGGCTCGACGGTGGCCTTCGCCCGCTCGGTGCAGGATCTGGGGGAAGATCTGTTGACGCAGAGACCGACCATCCTGATTTCCGTGCCGCGTATCTACGAGCGGGTCTATAACAAGATCATGGCCGGGCTGGAAGAAAAGCCGCCGCTGGCGCGCAAGCTGTTTCACGCCACCGTGGAGGCCGGTTGGCGGCGCTTCCAGGGCGGCAGTGGCGGGCTGGCCTGGCCGATCCTGAAACGCCTGGTGGCGGACAAGGTGATGGCCAAGCTGGGCGGGCGCCTGCGGCTGGCCATCTGTGGCGGCGCGCCCATCTCCCTGGAGGTGGCGAAGACCTTTCTCGGCCTGGGGCTCAACCTGATCCAGGGCTACGGGCTGACCGAAACCAGCCCCATGGTGTCGGGCAACCCCGTCGAGGACAATGATCCGACCAGTGTTGGCATCCCCTTCGAGGGCGTGGAGGTGCGTATCGGCGAGGGTGATGAACTGCTGGTGCGTGGCGAACTGGTGATGCTGGGTTATTGGCACAGGCCCGAGGCCACCCGCGAGATCATCGATGAAGATGGCTGGCTGCATACCGGCGACAAGGCGCGTATCGAGAACAACCACATCTATATCACCGGCCGACTGAAGGACATCATCGTCCTGTCCAACGGGGAAAAGGTGCCCCCGGCAGACATGGAGATGGCGATCGCCATGGATCCGCTCATCGAGCAGGTGCTGGTGATCGGCGAGGGTCGTCCCTATCTGACGGCGCTGGTGGTGCTGGACCCGAAGCACTGGACCATCGAGGCCTGCAAGCTGGATCTCGATCCCGAAGATCCGGCGGCGCTGCACAGCGAAGCGGCGCGGCAGATGGTCTGCGAACACATCAAGCAGCGCCTGCATGATTTCCCGGGCTATGCGGAGATCCGCGCCGTGGCGCTGACCCTGGAGCCCTGGACCATCGACAACGAGATGCTGACGCCGACCCTCAAGCTGCGCCGCTCGGTGATCCTCGAACACAATGCCGACCTCATCGAACAACTCTATGCGGGACACTGAGATGGCCAACGAATGCCGACTGCCCGAGGGCGAACCCACCACCCGCGTCCCTGCCATGCCCACCGACACCAATGCCGGCGGCGACATCTTCGGTGGCTGGATCATGTCGCAGGTGGATATCGCCGGTTCCATCGCCGCCATCCGCCACGCCGGCAAGCGGGTGGTGACGGTGGCGGTCAATGCATTGCACTTCAAGAAGCCTGTCTACGTCGGCGACCTGCTGAGTTGCTATGCGCGGGTCGAGCGTATCGGCCGCACCTCCATCACGGTTTCCGTCGAGGTCTATGTCGAACGATATCGGGAAGGCATCGAGGTGGTCAGGGTCACCGAGGCCACGCTGACTTATGTGGCCCTGGACAAAAAGGGTCGCCCGGAGGTCGTGTCACCATCACGTTGAGGCCTCTTGTCCCGCGGCAGTGGACGGCCAGAGGCGTGCCGTCTTTCGATTGAACCCGGCAATTGGGGCGGGGTCAAATTGCTTCGGTTTGCATCAGTGACGCGTGATTTGTGTGGCAATGCCCTATAATTGCGCGTCCGCGCCGCGTGGTGCCAGGGGGGAGCCCTCCTCTGGTATTTCCGTCAGACATTTTTGGGCCTCCGGCAACGTTTTGCACCCTGCGTGCAGGGCGCTGCCGGGGGCCTTTTGGTGACAATGAGGAACGCATGAAATCTGAAACATCCTTACGTGTTCGTGCCGGTGAGTGGGTCGAGTCCAGGCCGATCCAGTTTTTGATAATCGGCCTGATCCTGTTGAATGCCGTCAGCCTGGGCATGGCTACTTCGGATACCCTTGAGGCGCAATATGGTTATTGGCTGAGCCTTGTCGATGCCGCCGTGCTGGTGGTGTTCGTGATCGAGATCGGGGTGAAACTGTTTGCCTTCCGCGGCCACTTCTTCCGCAGCGCATGGAACGTGTTTGATTTCCTGATCGTGGCGATAGCCTTGATTCCCACCAGCGGGCCGCTCGAGGTGTTGCGCGTGTTGCGCGTCCTGCGTGTGTTGCGTCTCATTTCACTGATTCCGCAGTTGCGGGTGGTGGCCGAGGCGCTGCTGGGGGCGATTCCTGGCATCGTCTCGGTGGCGGGCCTGATGTCGATCATCTTCTATGTGTTCTCGGTGATGGCGACGGAGCTGTTCGGCGAGGCCCACCCGCAGTGGTTTGGCTCACTGGGTGACTCCATGTATACCCTGTTCCAGATAATGACCCTGGAAAGCTGGTCGATGGGCATTGTCAGGCCGGTGATGGAGACCCATGCCTATGCCTGGGCGTTCTTTATTCCTTTTATCCTGATAGCCACATTTACCATGCTGAATCTGTTCATCGCCATTATCGTCGATGCCATGCAGAGCGTGCAGGCGAGCAAGATGGCGCAGGACAAGGAGGTCATCGAAGAAGTCGTGCATGATGAACATCGGCATTTGAGCGAAGAAATCCGTGACCTGAAGCAGGACATCAATGCCTTGAAGTTACTGTTGCAAAAAGAACGGTGAGCTCCCTGGGCAACAATGCCAACAGACGCAGGGTTAGTTAGGGCCTTGCGTCAGCATGTTCAACTGCCGGTCGTGATAGCGCCCCAACAACGCCAGCGCGGCAATGGCCCCCGTCAGCGCCCAGGCCATGTCTGACTGGGTGTCCCATACATAGCCCTGGGTGCCGAGAAAGGCCTCGGCGGCCTCGTCGCTGAGCAGGGCTACCCACCATTCGATGAGTTCGTAGAAGGCGCTGAAGCCGAGACAGAAACTGACGATGAAGAAGTCGCGCCAGGCGGCGCCATTGATGATCCGTTTGCGGATGAGGATTTCACGCGCGACCATGGCGGGGACGAAGCCCTGGGCGAAATGGCCCAGCTTGTCGTAATTGTTACGCGCCAGGCCGGCGATGTCTTTCAGCCAGTCACCCAGCGGAACCTCGGCGTAGGTGTAATGCCCGCCGACCATGAGGATGATGGCGTGGATCAGGATCAGGCCGTAGACGAGAGGGGTGAGCGGGAAGCGCTTGCGGGTGATGGCCAGCACCACCAGCGCGATGAGGGCGGGAAAGACCTCGAGGAACCAGGTGAGCCGGTCCTTGGGGTCGATGCCGGACCAGATCAACACGGCAAGGAACACCGCCAGCCATGCGCCGGTCAATGCCCTGCTTTCGATGGTCTCAGTGCCGTTCATGGTGCTGCCCGGCATCATGCGGCATGGCGGATGTGTGTGCCGCGTGATTGGCCGTCATGTGGCTGAGGGGTGAATAGAGGGTCCACACGCCGAAGCCGATCACCATCAGGGCGGCGATGCTGCGCACCGCCTTCTGCTGGATGAAGGCCTTGAGCTGGTGGGCAAACACGCCGCTGGCCAGCATCACCGGCAGGGTGCCGAGGCCGAAGCTGGCCATTACCAGGGCGGCCTGGTGGGCGCTGCCGGTGGAGACGGCGAGGGTCAGGGTGCTGTAGGTCAGGCCGCAGGGCAGCCAGCCCCACAGGGCGCCGAGCAACAGGGCCTGCCAGGGTCGGGTGACGGGCATCAGGCGCTTGCCCAGGGGTTGCAGGTATTTCCACACATGGCCGCCGAGCCTTTCCAGGTGCACCAGGCCGCGCCACCAGCCAGCCAGGTAGAGGCCCATGGCGATCAGCATCAGGCCGGCGAAGATGCGCAGGCCGGGGCCGAGGATGCCGACGGGGCCTTGCAGCAGCATGCCCAGGCCGCCCACCAGGGCGCCGGCGACGGCATAGCTGAAGATGCGTCCGGCATTGTAGAGCAGCAGGGTGGGCAGGGCGCTGCGCGGTTTGCGGCTTTGTTCCGGCAGGGCGAAGCTGAGGGCGTTCATGATGCCGCCGCACATGCCGATGCAGTGGGCGCCGCCAAGCAGGCCGATGATGAAGGCGGAGGCGAGGGTGATGGCGGGGTCGTTCATGGTGGGGTCGTGGCCTTTGAAGCTGGGTTAATTTCCGGGAATCCGCGACGGCGCGTCCGACTACCGGTAAAATGGGTATGTGCATGGTTCATGCGTGTCGCATTTTACTCACCTCTCGCGGTAATTGCTGAAATGAAAAACAGAGTCTTTCTGAGTGTCCTGCTGGGCAGTCTGTTGCTGGTCCTGATCGGCGTCATGTTGCCGGCCCCGGACGTCGATCGGGGCCAGTTCCTGCCCTGGCAGATCGAGCATACGGCGGACGGGGCGACGCGAGTGTTTGGCATCACGCTGGGCGAGACGACACTGGCCGAGGCGGAACAGCACCTGAATGGCGCGGCTGAGGTGACCCTGTTCGCCACCCCGGATGGTCGCTACCGGGTGGAGGCCTATTTCGACAAGGTGGTGCTGGGCGGTTTTTCGGCCAAGATGGTGATGGTGATGCGGGTAACACAGGATGAAGCGGCGGTGATGTATGACCGCGGCGTGCGCATCAGCACCTTGGGCAGCGGTACCAACAAGGTGACCCTCGCCTCCGAGGACGTGCGGCGGGTCTATGCGACGCCCATTGCCAGCCTGGCCTATCTGACGCGCACCTCGCTGGATGACGAGCTGTTGCTGAAGCGCTTTGGCGAACCCTCCGCGCGTGTGACCGAGCTGGAAAACGAGACGGTGCACTGGCTGTATCCCGAGCTGGGTCTGGACATTGCGCGGGACCGCAAGGGCAAGGCGGTGTTGCAGTATGTCCTGCGGGAGGATTTCGAGGCCCTGGTGAAGCCGCTGCGGGAGATGCGTCCGGCCGATGAGGCCAATCAAGGCGAGTAATATTTTTGTGGGGGCTTCAGCCGCGAGGAAAGGCGGATTTTAGTCTTCGCGGCTGAGGCCCTCAATCCGCATCCGGCCAGTTCTTCCCCGGATCCTTCTTCGCCGCCTGCCCGTCGGCCGGCTTGCGGCGTCTTCTGCCGCGCTTTTTCCGCTTGCCATCCTCGTCCATCAGCAGCCGCTGGGCGTCGCCCTCCAGGTCGTCGTACTGGCCGCTCTTCACGGCCCAGATCAGTACGCCGACCATGATCAGGCCGAGGAAGATCATGCCGGGAATCAGGGCGTAGATGACGTCCACTATTTGTTGCTCCTCTTGCTGCTCCTCGTTGCGGTAAACAGAGTGCGGATGCGGGCGGCGTTGCCGATCACCAGCAGCGAACTGATGGGCATGGTGATGGCCGCCACTACTGGGGTGATTGCCGCACTCATGGCCAAGGGTATCATGATGAGGTTGTAGGTGATGGAAATGCCGATGTTCTGGTGGATGGTGCGCAGGGTGCGGTGCGACAGGGCGACGGCGAGGCCGACCTTGCCCAGTTCGTCGTTCATCAGCACGATGTCGGCGCTCTCGCCGGAGACGTCGGTGCCGGAGCCCAGGGCGATGCCGACGTCGGCGCGAATCAGGGCCGGGGCGTCGTTGATGCCGTCGCCCACCATCGCCACCCTGGCGCCGTCTTTCTGCAGCTCATGGATGATGCGGTCCTTGTCTTGTGGCAGCACCTCGGCGATGACCTCCATGCCGCCCAGTTGTGCGGCGATGGCCTCGGCCACGCCGCGGCGGTCGCCGCTGAGCAGGGTCAGGCGCATGCCGGCGTCGCGCAGTCTGTCGATGAGGGCGCGGGCATCGGCGCGCAGACGGTCGGCGACGGCGATGATGCCGGTCTCGTGGCCGTCGATGGCGACGTGCACGCAGGTCATGGCCTGGGCCTCCCAGTCCGCCACCGTGTGTTGCAGGTCGTCGCGGCAGGCGATGCCGTTCTGCGCCAGCCAGTGGGCGGTGCCGACGACGAACGTGTGATCGCCAACGCGGCCCTTGAGGCCATGGCCGGGCTTGTTGACCACCTCGCTGGCCTGTAAAGAGGGCAGGCCGCGGGCCTCGGCCTCGCCTTCGATGGCGCGGGCGATGCTGTGTTCGGAGAACTGTTCCAGCGCCGCCACCTGACTGAGCAGGGTGTCTTCGTTGTGGTCGCCGTGGGTGGCGATTGCCTTGACCCGCATCCGGCCCTCGGTGAGGGTGCCGGTCTTGTCGAACACGAAGTGGTCGATGTGCGACAGGGTCTCCAGCACCTCGCCGTTCTTGATCAGGATGCCGTGGCGGGCGCCGAGGCCGGCGGCGGAGGCGATGGCCATGGGGGTGGCGAGGCCGAAGGCGCAGGGGCAGGTGATGATGAGCACCGAGGTGGCGGCCATCAGCGCCAGTTCAAATTGACCGTGGTTGTACCAGAAGACAAAGGTGCCGGTGGCCAGCAGCAGGGTGATGGCGACGAACCAGGGCACGATGCGGTCGGCGGTGCACTGGATGGGGGCCTTGGAGGCCTGTGCCTCTTCCACCAGACGGATGATGCGCCCCAGCGAGGTATTGCGAAGGGTGCCTTCGACGCGCACGGTGAGGGCGCTGTCGTTGTTCAGGGTGCCGGCGGAGACCTTGTCGCCAACGGTCTTCGCGACGGGGCGGGATTCGCCGCTGAGCATGGATTCGTCGACACTGCTGCGGCCCTCGATGACCTCGCCGTCCGCCGGGATATGGTCGCCGGGGCGCACCAGGACGATGTCGCCGGCCTTTACGGCGCGGATCGGCAGCAGTTGCTCCTTGCCATCGCGCAGCACCGTGGCACCGCGTGGCTGCAGATCCAGCAGGCGTTGCGTCGAGGCGATGGCTTGACGTTTGGTCGCGGCCTCCAGGTAGCGACCAATGAGGATGATGAACAGGAAGTTTACCACCGTGTCGTAATACACCTCGCCGGTGGTGGGCTGGGTGATGGTGATGTAGAGGGAATAGGCATAGGTGACCGTGGCGCCGATGGCGATGGGCAGGTCCATGGTCAGGTGCGTGCGGCGCAGACCGATCCAGGCGCCGTGGAAAAAGGGCCAGCCGGAATACAGCAGGGTGGGTGTGGCCAGGGCAAAGCCGACCCAGTGAAACAGATTGCGGAACTCGCCCTCGTCGGCGCCGCTGTAGAGGGCGATGGAGACCCACATCAGGTTCATTGCACTAAAACCGGCGAAGGCCATGCGGAACAGCATGGCGCGGTTTTGTCGCTTCAGGCGGCCCTCGGCCACCTCCGGGTCATAGGGTACGGCGGCGTAGCCGATATGGCTGAGATGGGCGAGGATCTGCG
The DNA here is from genome assembly GCA_026982475.1 of Chromatiales bacterium. Classification (GTDB taxonomy): domain Bacteria; phylum Pseudomonadota; class Gammaproteobacteria; order SZUA-152; family SZUA-152; genus DRQN01. Next base: position 28,081 of record JALSHB010000185.1, on the reverse strand, counting down.
ACAGCCTGACCCGTTTGTTGTCCCAGCGCACGGTGAGGCGCCGCCCGGACAGATTGACGGCCACTTTGAGCACGCCGGGCATCTGTCCGAGAGAGCGCTCGATGAGCCACACACAGGCGGCGCAGTGGATGCCTTCCACCAGCAGATTGATTTCGCGCTCGCGGGTCAGTTCGTCGACGAACTCGGCCTGCACCTCGTCCAGGTCGTAGAGGGCGAGATCCTTGGGCGCCTCGGGGGGGGGCGCCAGGGATGCGTCGTCGGGGGTGCGGTCGTAGAAGCCTTCCAGGCCGGCATCGTAGATGGCGCTGCACACCATCTGGCAGGACGGGCAGCAAAAGCGCTGCGCCTCGCCTTCGATGACCTGTTCGAAGACCATGTTGTCGGGCAGCGGCAGGCCACAGTGGAAACAGCCCTCGGTGGAGGCCGAGGGCTCGGGCATGGTATCGGCAGGCGCGCGCGCCGCGGCCTGCGGGGAGGGTGAACTCACGGGAGAATCGGAGCGGCGAAGGTTGTCGCGCTTACGGCAGTTGGGCCGAGATGCGATGGCTCATGACAAAGGTCTCCTCGCCGTTCTTGACGGTGATGTTCAGATCCCAGATGCCGGGCAGGGGAAAGGCGATCAGCGCCTGGTATTGTCCGGGGGCGGCCTGATTCAGGCGCACCTTGAAGTCGGCATCGGCATCGGAGGGTCGGTAGGCCACCACGGATACATCGGCGTCCATGATGGGAATGCCGCGGGAATCGACGGCGCTGAAGCGGAAGGTGTCGGGCTGCCGGGTAATGATCTGTGCGGGCAGGGCCAGCTTGGTGTCCCAGTTGAGGGCATTCTGCGCGGCCATGATCTTGAGGACGTTTTCTTCGTATTCACGGCCCTTGTCGTAATAGTCTTTCGTGACCAGGCCGGGGCTGGTGGTGATGGCAAGATAGATGAACACGGCATTGACCGTGAAGAACGTGGCGATGAGCCCGATGCCGCCGAGAATCCAGGGGTTGCGCATCGCTTCCGGATTGTCTTGTGAATAGCGTTTGCGAAGATTGGATAGGGTATGTGAGATGGCCACGGTAGTTACTCCTGTCTTGCCTGTTTCTTCGGTCCGAAGAACATGCTCTTGTATTCCACCACATGTTCCGGCGTCTCGATGTCCTGCACGCGGAAGTAGATCGGCAGGGTGTCTGCGGTCAGTTTAGCACTCGGAATGCGAACGTACACGGTGTGGGGTGAAACCCGGCCGTTGGGCAGGCTGAGGGGCTCCTCGGCGCCCACCAGCTTCAGGTCGGGGTGCCCGCTGGCGCTGACCGAGACCTGCATTTCCTTGTCGGTCTTGTTGAGGATCTTCAATACATACTTGTTCTGGATGCTGCCGTCGGTCTGTAGCACGAACAGCGGCTGGCGATCATGCAGGACCTTGAGTTCCAGTGCCCCCAGGGTGCTCAGGCCATAGATGATGCCGGCAATGGAGAACAGCATGATGCCGAAGTACACCAGCACCCGCGGCCGCCTGAGCAGCGGTGGCTGGGGCTTGCCCTCCATCTCGTCCAGCGAGGCATAGCGGATCAGGCCACGTGGGCGCTTGACCTTGTCCATGATGGCGTCGCAGGCATCGATGCACAGGGCGCAGGTGATACAGCCCTCCTGCTGGCCGTCGCGGATGTCGATGCCGGTGGGGCAGACGGTTACGCATTGCTTGCAGTCGATGCAGTCGCCAAGCCTGTGACCGCTCTCGTCGGTCTTCTTCTTCAGCTTGCCGCGCGGCTCGCCACGGTGATAGTCATAGGTGGGCAGGATGGTCTCGCAGTCGTACATCATGCCCTGCAGGCGCGCATAGGGACATAGCCAGAAACATACCTGTTCACGCATGAAACCGGCGAAGACGTAGGTGAAGAACGTGAAGGTGCCGACGGTTATCCAGGCGAACATCGGTGCCTGCAGGGTCAGGTATTCCTTCCACAGGGTTGGCGCATCGCCGAACCAGAGGGTGAAGCTGATGCCGGTGAGGACGCCGATGAGGATCCAGATGATGTGCTTGGGTACCTTGATGCGGATCTTTTCCCAGGTCCACGGCGCGTGGTCTAGCTTGCGGCGTTGCAGGGGCGGGCCCTCGAACTTCTCATCCAGCCAGGTGAAGACATCGGTCCAGACGGTCTGAAAACAGAAATAGCCACAGAAGACACGCCCGGCAATGGAGGTGACGGCGGCCAGCAGCAGGGCGAAGAACAGCAGTACCAGGGCCAGCATCCACACGTCCTGCGGCAGGATGGTGATGCCGAAGATGTGAAACTGGCGGCCGGGGATGTCGAACATGATCGCCTGCCTGCCGTCCCAGCGCATGTAGGGGCCAAGGAACAGAAACAGCCAGACCAGCATGGTGTAGTTCTTGATGGTGCGGAATTTCCCGGGGGCGCGCTTGGCGTGAATGGTCTCGCCGCCGGTGTTGATATGTACCTCGTGATAGAGTGCTTCGATGTGATCGTCCGGGAGGGCTTCCTTGTGGTGGGTGTCGGGGAGGTCTTGTCTGTTTGTACTCATGCGGGCTTCCATGGCGCCGGGTCTGGCGCTTTCGATATTTCCAGTGGATGCCGCGAAACTGTCTCGGGGAACGGCAGAATGCGGTGTGTCGTGGCAGACCGGAGGGCGAGCAGGGCTCTATCAAGGCCTGTTTCAGAGGGCACTTTTAGTGATTCAGCGCAGCAGGCGCTGAACCACTAGAAATGTCCTTCAGTCTTCGGAATGCGTGGTATCCATCAGTCGCTTCAAACGGATGGCCAGGAAGACGATGATGCCAATGGTGACAACCACAGCGGCAATGGAGCCAAGGGCTACTGCGTCCATGATAGTTCCTCTTGTAGCGTTTTGAGAAGGAAATGCTGCGCAGCGGTGTTCTGCTGCGCAGCATTCGGTTGGTGGCTGGGGCCGACCTTACTGGCCGCCTCCCAGTTCATGCACATAGACCGTCAATCTGACGATGTCGGTCTGGTTCAGCTGATTCTCGAAGCTGGGCATCACGGCGCTGCGAGAGTCGTCGTCGCCCGTATTGACACCATGGGCAATGGTGTACTTGACGCTGGCCCGCTGATCCTGTGAAGCGAAACGCCAGATACCATCGGTCAGGTTGGCCGAGCCCATCATGTGCATGCCCTTGCCATCGGCGCCGTGGCAGCCGCTGCAGCCGGCTTCGTCGAACAGGGCCTTGCCGGCGGGCTGGCTGTCGCCATTGCCCTGGCTCAGCGCCATGACGTAGTCGGTCAGCTGTTCGATCTGCTGCTCGGAGAGCTGATCCTTATAGCCGGGCATCATGCCTTGACGACCGGCTGCGATGGATTCCTGAATGGCTTCCACGGTGCCGCCGTAGAGCCAGTCATCGTCGGCCAGCACCGGGTAGCCCGGGTTGCCGGCGCCACCGGCGCCGTGACAGGCGGCGCAACGATCACCAAACAGCACCTTGGCGGAATTGACGGTGTACGTCGTCAGTTCGCTGTCGGCGAGGATGGCGGCGGGCGTCATGCCCCTGATCTTGTTCTCCCAGGGCGCGCGCACCTGCTCGATTTTCTGCAGATCCTCCTTGTACTCCTTGATCTGCGTCCAACCCATGATGCCCTTGGTGTGGCTGTTCACCAGTGGGATCGCCGGATAGAGGATGAAATACACGACCACCCAGGCAATACTGGCGTAGAAGCTGATCATCCACCAGCGTGGCGGGTCGTTGAGCAATTCCCGCAGGTTGTCATCCCAGACGTGGCCGGTATCGCCGACCTGATTTGTTTTTTTGTCACTCATTTCCTGCCCTCCGTATCAAGGCGGTCTTCGTCCAGCGGAATGAAGCGCTGCGCTTCCAGTTTTTCACGGTTCGATGGGTGCAGTGCATAGACATAGAGCGCGATCATCAGGAAGAACACGACCACGGTCATGATCAGCCCGACCCAGTCGCTCGAGGTCATCGCTGCCCAGTCGGTTTGAAAATACTCTTGCAGACTATTCACGATAGCTCACTCCATAGTCGAGTTTGGCCATGGTGCCGAGCACCTGCATGTAGGCCACCATGGCATCCATCTCGGTCTTGCCTTCAACTTTGGCGGCGGCGGCGGCGATGTCGGCATCGGTGTAGGGTACGCCGATGGTTTGCAGGCCCTTCATGTTGCGCGTGATGGTGGCGCCATCGACCATGTTTTCAGCAAGCCAGGGATAGTTGGGCATGACGGACTCCGGCACCACGGAGCGTGGCGCGATCAGATGCCTGACGTGCCACTCGTCGGAGTATTTGCCGCCCACGCGCGCCAGATCCGGACCAGTGCGCTTGGAGCCCCACTGGAAGGGGTGGTCGTACATGGACTCGGAGGCCAGCGAGTAGTGGCCGTAGCGCTCCTTCTCGTCTCGGAACGGGCGGATCATCTGCGAGTGGCACAGGTAGCAACCCTCGCGGATGTAGACATCGCGCCCGGCCAGCTCCAGCGCGGTGTAGGGACGGATGCCGTCACCTGGCTTCCAGTCGTCCAGGCTCTGGCCTTCTTTGCGGTCCCAGACGATTTCGGGATGCTTGTTATGCTCCATGGTGTTCTTCAGATAGAACAGGGGCACGATTTCCACGATACCGCCGATGGACAGGACGAACGCGGACATCAGGATCATCGCCCAGATATTGCGCTCCAGCTTGTCCTGCAGCTTGGTTGAATGAATCTTGTCAGCCATGATTAGTCTCCCTTAGGCACGAGCCGGTTCGGCAGTGATGGACGGATTGGTACGGGCCTGGCGGATGGTCATCACCACGTTGTACAGCATCACGACGCCGCCCAGCATGTAGATGAATCCACCGATGGTGCGCATGGCGTAGAAGGGATGCATGGCGGCAACGGACTCGGCGAAGGTGTAGGTCAGGGTGCCGAATTCGTCATAGTCTCTCCACATCAGGCCTTGCATGATGCCGGAAATCCACAGTGCAACGATGTAGATCACGGTGCCGATGGTGGCCAGCCAGAAGTGGGTGTTGACCAGCTTGCTGGAGTACATCTCGGTGTTCCACAGCTTCATCACCATGTGGTACAGCGCGCCGGCTGCGACCATGCCGACCCAGCCCAGGGCGCCGGAGTGCACATGGCCGACGGTCCAGTCCGTGTAGTGAGACAGGGCGTTGACGGTCTTGATGGACATGATCGGACCTTCGAAGGTCGACATGGCGTAGAAGGCCAGCGAGGCGATGAGGAAGCGCAGCACGTAGTCGGTGCGCAGTTTGTCCCAGGCGCCGGACAGGGTCATCATGCCGTTGATGGCGCCACCCCAGGAGGGGATGATCATGGCGATGGAGATGGCGGCACCCAGCGAACCGGTCCAGTCAGGCAGGGCGGTGTACTGGAGGTGATGCGCGCCGAGCCAGACGTAACCGAAGGTCAGCGCCCAGAAGTGGATCACCGACAGGCGGTAGGAGAACATCGGACGGTTGGCCTGCTTGGGCACGAAGTAGTACATGATGCCGAGGAAGCCGGCGGTCAGGTAGAAGCCCACCGCGTTGTGTCCCCACCACCACTGGATCATGGCGTCCTGCACCCCGGAGAAGATGGAGTAGGACTTGAACATGCCGACCGGGATGGCGAGGCTGTTCACCACGTGCAGGTAGGTGATCATGATCATCATGCCGAGGAAGAACCAGTTCGACACGTAGATGTGCGAGCTCTTGCGGTTGGCGATGGTCATCACGAAGTTGACGGTGAAGGCCACCCAGACCACGGCGATGGCGATGTCGATAGGCCATTCCAGCTCGGCATATTCCTTGCCGGAGGTCAGACCCAGCGGCAGGGTGATGACGGCGGAGACGATGATCAGATTCCAGCCCCAGAAGGTGAACCAGGCCAGCTTGTTGCTCCACAGCTTGACGCCACAGGTGCGCTGTACGCTGTAGAAGGCCGTGGCCATGAGTACGCAACCGCCGAAGGCGAAGATTACGGCGTTGGTGTGCAACGGACGAAGTCGCCCGAAGGTCAGGTAGGGGTTGTCGAAATTCATCACCGGCCAGGCCAGCTGCGAGGCAATCACTACGCCCACCAGGGTGCCGACGACCAAGTAGATAACGGCGGCTACACTGAACCACCTCACTACATCAAAATGGTACTTCTCTGTTGTTTCCACGATTGTCACCTCCCGACTTTTTGCGTGGTTTTGGTTTTATCGAAACTTGCAGATCATACGGTCATTCATTGATGCATTATGGATACATCTTTAGGAAAGTCCAAGACTTTACCCATTCCAGAATCTTGTCAAGAATTTTTTGGCCCTCCAAATGGTTTGGCGGGCGGGTGGCGCCGCGTGACAGGAAAATCGAAATATTATGTGGTTTGACTTGGCGTGGCGTGGCGTGGAAAGGGGAGAGAGGGGGCGGTCTGTGATACGGCTATGGTGCATGGTAAGCAAACACTCTCGGCAGTGGTGAACCCGGTCCTGACCCAAGACCCCTCGCGTCATTAATTACCTTAATGGAGAACAAAGGTTCTCGGCGTTCCAGTAGTCAAGATAGTTGAAAACCAGAAACGATCAACAAGTGCGGACAATTTCATGTCTCCGGCAAGCTGAAAAATAACGGCGCCGGGTCGTATATTGTTTCGGTTCCGCTTGGAACCCTTCCGCTGTTTCTTGCAATTTAATGACTTTGTGCGCGGGATATTGTATGCGACTAGCTGAACGCTGGCTGAACATTCGGGCTTGGCCAAGACTTGCGATCCGGCGCTGGTCGTCCACACCTTGCTGGGGCATGTGTTTGCGGCGTGAAAAAAATTGCAGGGGCGGGGATTATTCGTCCAGCCTGACATTGCGCAGCTGGGCGGCGGCGTCTTCGGGGCTGATGGTGTTCACGAACAGGCCCGCGCCCAGTTCGAAGCCGGTGGGGATGCTGGTGCGGGGGCAGATTTCCAGGTGCCAGTGAAAACTTTCCTTTCCGCCACCGGCCGCCTTGTCGGGTGACAGGGAGTGGAGGAAATAGTTGTATTGCACGCCACCCAGAACCGCCTCTAGTCGCGCCATGGTGCGTTTCAGTACACCGCCGAGGTCGCTGAGGTCCTCGGCGGTGACGGGGCGGTAATCGGACTGGTGGTGCAGGGGAAGGATATGTATCTCCCACTCGTAGCGGCTGGCGAAGGGCTTGATGGCAATGAAACGCTCGCCGCGCTCGATGACGTACTGGCCCACGTCCAGCTTGCGTCGCACCCGGCCGGATTCGCGGTCGTAGATGGTGGCCTCGAAGGTCAGGGCCTCGTCGATCAAGGCGCAAAAAATACAATGGTGGTTTTTGTCGAAGAAGCGCTGGCTGGCGTCTACCTCGGCCTGCACGTTGTCCGGCACCACCGGCATGGCGATGATCTGACTATGGGTGTGCGGGATGCTGCCGCCGGCGGCGGGGCCAAAATTCTTGAACACCAGCACGTAGCGCAGGCGCTCGTCGCTGCTGTACAGATCCACCATGCGGTCGCGGTAGGCGCCGAACAGCATCGCCAGGTGTTCGACGCTCATTTCATGCAGGGCGATGCCATGATGGTTGTGGTCGATGATGACTTCGTGGCGGCCATAACCATCAATAGTCTGCTGCAGGCCAAAGGAAAAATTGGGGTTCTGGCGGTCGTCGCCCAACACCGGGTAGAGGTTTTCGACGATGCGGATCCGCCAGTTTTCGCCTGCGGGATAGGTGGCGATCTGCGGCGGCGTCATGTGTTCGTTGCCGCTGCAGAAGGGGCAGGTGTCGACATGTTTGCGGGTGTCGCGTGGCGCCGCCTGTTCGGCCTGCTTGGGGCGCATGCTGCGCGCCGTGGCGACCAGTACGGACTGTGTCGGGACGATGGGGTTGATGCGGATTTCGCGCACGATGTCTTGCTGGCTGGACGGTTTGTCGGCCATGTCTGCTGTCTCCCGGTTGCACTGCAAAACCTGCGAAAAGAGTAGCAGGCCTGCGCCGGGGCGCGCGCAAAACATTTTGATTCGCCCATTAAAAAGCGGGGTATGTGCGCTTACAGATCCCAGTCGGTGATGTGTAACTGCAGATCGGTGTCCTCGTCCTCGATCACCACGCGGTCGCGCACCGAGTGGCCGGCGCGGTAGACGGACTCGGGGTCACCGCTGCGTAGTGGATGCCAGGCGGGCAGCGGTCTGCCCTCGCTGAGCAGGCGATAGGCGCAGGTCTTGGGCATCCAGCCGAACTGGGGGATGTTTTCCACCGTCAGCACCGCGCAGGTGGGTACGCGGGTGGCGCGGTGGGCGTAATCGCCACAGGTGCCCTGCTGCATGTCGAACAGGTGGCAGACGACGTTGCAGTAGTAGACCTCGCCGCTTTCCTCGTCCTCCAGCTTGTGCAGGCAGCACTTGCCGCAGTGGTCGCACAGGGATTCCCATTCCTCGCGGTTCATGTCGGCGAGGGCCTTGGTCTCCCAGAAGGGTTTGTCATCGGGCATGGCGGGTACGGATAGTGGCTTTGGTGTCACCTGAACCTACGGATTCAGGTGTCAGCTATTCTATCAGTTGCCCCGCCGCCAGGCGTGAAAGCGCGCCACCCAGTCGAGCAGCCTTTCCGGCTTGTGGTTCTTCTTCCAGTTGCCGGCGACGAACTTGTTGGCCTCGGCCAGGGTGGGGTAGATGTGGATGGTGGCGAGGATCTTGTTCAGTCCCAGGCCGTGCTTCATGGCGAAGACGAATTCGGCGATCAGGTCGCCGGCGTGTGAGCCGACGATGGTGACGCCGAGGATCCTGTCCTTGCCGGGCACCGTCAGCACCTTGACCAGGCCGTAGTCCTCGCTGTCGGCGATGGCGCGGTCGAGGTCGTCGAGGCCATAGGTGGTGACCTCGCAGGCGATGCCCTTTTCGCGCGCCTCTTGTTCGTTGAGGCCGACGCGGGCCACCTCCGGGTCGGTATAGGTGGCCCAGGGGATCACGGCGTAATCGACGCGAAAGGTCTTGAAGGGGCTGAACAGGGCATTGACCGCGGCGTACCAGGCCTGATGCGAGGCGGTATGGGTGAATTGGTAGGGGCCGGTGACGTCGCCGCAGACGTAGATGTTGGGGAAGTTGGTGCGCAGGAAGGGGTCGGCCTCGATGGTGCCGCCGCGGGTGATGCGTACCCCCAGTGCCTCGAGGCCGAAGCCCTCGGTGTTGGCCCGCCGGCCGAGGGCGATGAGTACGCGGTCGAAGCCGATCTCGACGTCTCCGCCGGCGTGCGCGCAGACCAGGGTGTTGGCGTCCGCGAAACGGCGGGCGCTGTGTCCGGTGAGCACACGCATGCCCTCGTCGACGAAGCGTTGCTCGACCATGGCGGAGATCTCCGCGTCCTCGCGCGGCAGGATGCGTTCGCCGCGCTGCACCAGGGTGACCTCGCTGCCCAGGCGCTGAAAGCTCTGCGCCAGCTCGCAGCCGATGGGGCCGCCGCCGAGCACCAGCAGGCGCCGGGGCTGCTGGCGCAGATCCCAGAGGGTGTCCGAGGTCAGGTAATCCACCGCCTCGATGCCGGCAATCTTCGGCACCGCCGGCCGCGCGCCGGTGGCGACGATGATGTTGCGCGTGGTGAGGATCTCGCCATCGACCTCCACCTCGAAGGGCGAGCGGATCAGCGCCTGGCCCTGTTTGACGTCGACGCCCAGGCGGGTAAATCGCTCCACCGAATCGTGTGGTTCGATCTTCTCGATCACCCGCTGGATGCGTTCCATGACCTCGGCGAAATCGAAGCTGACCTCGGTCTTTTGCAGGCCAAAGTCGCGGGCACGGCGGGCATAGCCGAGCATCTTCGCAGAACGGATCAGCGCCTTGCTGGGCACGCAGCCGGTGTTGAGGCAGTCGCCGCCCATCTTGTGTTTTTCGATCAGTGCCACCCGCGCCTTCACGGTGGCGGCGATCAACGCCGAGACCAGCCCCGCCGAACCGCCGCCAATCACCACCAGGTTGTAATCGAATGTCTTCGGCGGCGGATAGTGTTGCCGGGCCTTGCGCCGCTTGAGCCATTCGACGAACTTCTTCGCCAGCAGGGGAAACAGGCCCAGCAGGGCGAAGGACAGCAGCAGGCTGGGCGACAGAATGCCGGACAGGGAGTCCAGTTTGGCCAGCTGGCTGCCGGCATTCACATAGACGATGGTGCCCGGTAGCATGCCGATCTGGCTGACCACATAGAAGCGCCACGCCTTCATGGGGGTCAGGCCCATCACCAGGTTGATGATGAAAAAGGGAAAGATGGGGATCAGGCGCAGGGTGAACAGATAGAAATCACCGTCGCGCTCGATGCCGTCGTTGACCGCCTTGAGCTTGTCGCCGAAACGCCTCTGCACATAATCGCGCAACAGGAAACGGGAGATGAGAAAGGCCAGGGTGGCGCCGATGGTGCTGGCGAAGGAAATGATCACGACGCCGTAGAGCAGGCCGAAAATGGCACCACCCGCCAGGGTCATGATGGCGGCGCCGGGCAGCGACAGGGCGGTGACCACCACGTATAACAAAAAATAGATGGCGATGGTCGGCGCCTGATGGCTGGCGTAGTAGTCGAGGAAGGCCTGGTGTTGTGCCTTGAGGAAGTCGAGGGTCAGATACTGGCCGAGATCGAGGATGAAAAAGGCGGCAATCAGTGCGGCGACGAAAAGCAGAACGACACGACGGGAATTCATGAAATGTTCCTGGTTTGTTGCGGATTGTCGTTATCCTGAACCTGCGGACTCGGGATGATAAGGGTTCTCGGACGCAAATACAGTGCCACAGTTACAGTGGGCGTGAAGATTTGTTGCCCGGAAAGCAGTCTGGGTGGTATCTGCTCACGTCCCTGGACATGATCTATATGGTCGCCGGGTTGATAAGTGGGGAGTGGTTACGCTGGGTCGATTCCCCTGCGGAGAGGGGGGCGGCGGAAAAATCTCCGCAAAATATGCCAAACTAGGGTCTCCGCAGCGTACCAACGAGAAAACAGCATGAGCGAAGAACAGCCCTCTGTCGAACTGCGCATCCTGCGCGCCATGCGTCGCACCCTGACCAATGTGGCCAAGGACACCTACACCCCGCCCGGCATGCGTCACCCCCTGTCGGAAGAGACCATCAACGACATCCGCGAGTGTCTCACGCTGATCAGCTCACGCGAGCACGAGTTGGGCGGCGTGAGCGGCGATGACCGTCCACATTTCACCGACGAGGTGAGCGATACGGTGGTGGTGCAGCTCGATACCCGCGGCCTGAAGAAAAAAGACTAGGAGTCTGTCGGATTTGGGCAATCGTAGCGAGCATGGTGGGAGAGCGAGTCAAAATGTTACCGATTTTGAGGCGAATAGTGGTTCTATTTAACGAAAAATCGGGAACATTTTGGCCGCCCTCCCGCCAGCGCAGTCGATTGTTCCCAAGTCCGACAGACTTCTAGCCTTGCTGCAAGTGGCTGGCCGTTTCGTCCTTTCAGCGCTCCGCCGTCGCCGGCCCGGGTTGCTGGCGCTGTTTGCCGTGGCAATGTGCCTGGGCGGGGGGGCGCAGGCACTGAGTTTCCCCCTGCCGGCGGCCGGCAACAACCTGGTGGGGCAGATTCAATACACCATGATCCGCCAGGGCGAGACCTTGATGGACATCGCCCGCCGCTTCGATGTGGGTTTCAATGAGCTGGTGTCCGCCAACCCGGCGGTCGATCCCTGGCTGCCGGATACGGGAACCCGGGTGGTGGTGCCGACCCGTTTCGTTCTGCCGTCGCGCCCCTGGCGGGGCATCGTCATCAACCTGGTGGAGATGCGGCTGTACTACTTCCCCGAACCCGCGCCGGGCCAGCCGGGAATGGTGGTGACCTATCCCGTCGGCATCGGCCGCGAGGGCTGGTCGACGCCGCTGGGCGAATTCTCGGTGGTGGAGAAGATCGAGCATCCCAGCTGGACCGCGCCCGCCTCCATCGTCGCGGAAATGGCCGCCGAGGGACTGGCCACGCAACGGCATATCCCCCCCGGTCCCGACAACCCGCTGGGCGACTACGCCCTCATGCTCAGTGAGCCCGGCTATCTGCTGCATGGCACCAACCGGCCCTTCAGTATCGGCATGCGCGTCAGCCATGGCTGCATCCGCCTCTACCCGGAGGACATCGAAGCGCTGTTTTCCCGCGTGCCGCGCGGGGTGTCGGTGCGTATTGAAAACGAGGCCTACAAGGTCGGGCGCGAGGATGCCGTGCTGTTCCTGGAGGCCCACGCGCCGCTGTCAGAGGAGAAGAACCAGCAGGGTGTCAGCCTGACGCCGGTGGTGTCGCAGCTGGTGCAGGTTTCCCATCGGCGGCTGGCGGACAAGGACTGGGAGCGCATCATGGCGGTGGCCAACCGTCACAGCGGGGTGCCCGAGCCGGTGGTCGCGCAGTGTCCACAGCCTGAATTCGGCAATGGCTGGCTGCTGCAACTGGGGGCGTTTGAAGACGAGACGCGGGCAGAGCGACTGGCGAAGCGGTTGCGGACATCGGTGTCTTCGGCCAGTGTGCGCGCCTGTGGCAGTGATGGCCTGTGCCGGGTGATGGTGGGGCCGTTCAGTGACTGCCTGGCGCTGTATCAAACGGCGCAGGTGATCAGGGACGAGTTCGGGGTCGAGGGATTCATTGTCGCGGCACCGCAGGATACCGCGGGCAATGAACCCTTGAGCCTGAATCCGTAGGTTTATGGCGGATGAAGCGTGTAACGGCTTGATGCGTATCGCGTAATGAAAAATCGAGGGAATAGCGGGGACTATTGTCGAGATTTTTCATAGTGCGAGACGTATCAATGCGTTGTGCGATTCGCCGTCATGAACCTTCGGATTCAGGTTGAAGTAAAGGCCGCCCGGCCGCTACGCCAGGCGTGGACAGGAAAGGTTATTTCGCGATGGCCTTCTGGAACATGCGGTCGGCCTTCTCGCTGGCCCGCTGAGCCTCGGTCTTGGCGGCCTCGGCCTCGCGCAGGGCGCGGTCGGCGGTGGCCTGGGCACGGGCGATGTCGGACGCGGAGCGATCCGCCGCCGCCTTGGCCTCCTCGGCCATCTTCTCTGCGCGGATGGCGGTAGTCTGCGCATTGGCCGCCATGGTCTTCGCCTCGTCCGCGGTCTTCTGCGCCGTGGCGATATCGGCTGCCATCTTGTCGATGTCTTCTTTCGAGGTGGTCGCGCAACCACCCAGCAGCAGGAGGGCGCTTAATCCGATGGCAATGGTCAAATATTTAGTCATGACGATGTTCCCTTGGTTGGTTTGGAAATCGAGTCTTGGCTGTGACAGCATACCTGCCAATCACGGTGAAAAACAGTACATGCCGGTCTCGCGGACCGTGGCCGAATCTACTACAAAAGCACTGTTTTTGCCCTTGTTTTTGGTCAATTTTGCGAGATGACCCAGGCAATCACCCGCCTGGCCCTCGATGATAATGGGGGCAAGGTGGAGCATTTTCATGGCAATTGCCCACAGGGCGTTGAAAAACCTGATTTTTCATGGGGCGACGGAAAACGGCAACATGCGATGGGCCGGGCCCAAGGCGGCGCACCCCGGCGGGCCGGGCCGGGGCCCATCTGTTAGAATCCCCGTCCCATGGACGTATCCCACATTATCGAAGACCTCAACGAGGCCCAGCGCGAGGCGGTGTGCGCCCCGCCCGGTCACGCCCTGGTGCTGGCCGGCGCCGGCAGCGGCAAGACCCGCGTGCTGGTGCACCGCATCGCCTGGCTGGTGCGCACCGAGGCGGTGTCGCCCTACAGCATCCTCGCCGTCACCTTCACCAACAAGGCCGCCGCCGAGATGCGCGGGCGCATCGAGGGCCTGCTGGCGCTGCCGGTGGGCGGCATGTGGGTGGGCACCTTTCACTCCCTGGCCCATCGCCTGCTGCGCATGCACTGGAAGGACGCCGGCCTGCCGCAGACCTTCCAGATCCTCGACAGCGACGACCAGTACCGCACCCTCCGCCGCATCCTCCGCGACCTGCAATTGGACGAGGCGCAGTGGCCGCCGCGCCAGGCGCAGTGGTTCATCAATTCGCGCAAGGACGAAGGCCAGCGCCCCGAGCACATCGAGGACTTCGGCGACCCCTTCCAGAAACAGATGATCCGCATCTATCGCGCCTACGAAGACCTCTGCCAGCGCACCGGGCTGGTGGATTTCGCCGAGCTGCTGCTGCGCGCCCACGAGCTGTGGTTGAAGAACCCGCGCCTGCTCGAACACTACCGCGAACGCTTCCAGCACATCCTGGTGGACGAATTCCAGGACACCAACGCCATCCAGTATGCGTGGATACGCCTGCTGGCCGGCACGCGCTCTCACGTCTTCGCCGTCGGCGACGACGACCAGTCCATCTACGGCTGGCGCGGCGCGCGCATCGAGAACATCCAGCAGTTCAGCCGCGATTTCAGTGGCGCGCACACCGTGCGTCTGGAACAGAACTACCGCTCCACCGGCAACATCCTCAAGGCCGCCAACGCCCTCATCGAGCACAATGCCGAGCGCCTGGGCAAGAATCTGTGGACCGCCGATGCCGACGGTGAGCCTATTCGTCGTTATGCCGCGTTCAACGAGCGCGACGAGGCGCGCTTCATCGTCGAGCGCATGCAGGACTGGGTGGACGATGGCGGCAGATACCACGACTGCGCCGTGCTGTACCGCTCCAACGCCCAGTCGCGGGTGCTGGAAGAGGCGCTGATCCAGGCCGGCGTGCCCTATCGCGTCTATGGCGGCCTGCGCTTCTTCGAGCGCCAGGAAATCAAGGACGCCATGGCCTATCTGCGCCTGCTCGCCAACCGTCGTGACGACGCCGGCTTCGAGCGCGTGGTCAACACGCCGACGCGTGGCATCGGTGAACGCACCGTATCCGCCGCGCGCGAATATGCCCGTCAGCACAATCTTGCCCTGTGGGATGCCGCCACCGCGATGGTTGAACAAAAGCTGCTGCCGGCGCGCGCCGCCAATGCCCTGCGTGGCTTTCTCGAGCTGATCGAGGAAATGGGCGCGGCCACCGCCAGCATGGCGCTGCACGAGCAAATGGAGCACCTGATTCATCATAGCGGCCTGCGCGCCCACTACGAGAAGGAGCGTGGCGAGAAGGCCCAGGCGCGCATCGAAAACCTCGAAGAACTGGTCAACGCCGCGCGCTATTTCGACCCCAGCGACGAGACCCCGGAGGGAGAGGAGCCGCTGGACGACATCTCCGCCTTCATCGCCCACGCGGCGCTGGAGGCCGGTGAAAAACAGACCAGCGGTGGCGAGGATGGCGCCCAGCTGATGACCCTGCATTCGGCCAAGGGTCTCGAATTCCCGTTAGTCTTCTTGTGTGGCATGGAGGAAGGCCTGTTCCCGCACAAGATGTCCATCGAGGAACCGGGGCGGCTGGAAGAGGAGCGGCGCCTCTGCTACGTCGGTATCACCCGCGCGCGACAGCGCCTTTACCTGACGCACGCCGAGGCGCGACGCCTGTATGGGTCGGAGACCTTCCCTCACCGTTCGCGCTTTCTCGACGAGATCCCCGCCGAACTCATCGAGGAGGTGCGCCTCGGCGGCAGCGTCGCCATGCCGGCCAGCGATCACGGCTTCGGCGCCACCCCGGTGCAGCAGGAAAGCAACGGTTTGCGGTTAGGTCAGCGCGTGCAGCATGCCAAGTTCGGCGAAGGGGTGGTGCTGGATGTGGAAGGGCAGGGCGCGCAGGCGCGGGTGCACGTCAACTTCGATGCGCAGGGGGGCAAGTGGTTGATGATGGCCTATGCCAATCTGCAGCCGGTCTGACACCCGTCGCAACGGCTGACAACAACCTGTAGGAGCGCCTTCAGGCGCGACAGCCAGAGGTGAAAAACGTGATCGCGCCTGAAGGCGCTCCTACAGGCGGATGGATTGCATGTTGGCGGGAAGAGCTGTCGCGGGCATGGCCCGCTGCTACATTTTTTCATTGCTGTGGACACGAACAGAACAGGGCGGAATCCATCCGCCCTGTTCTGTTTTCATGTTTGCTTTTATTCAGAAGCGCAGCATCACGCCGCCGTAGATGCCGGAAAACTCAAAGTCGGTTTTGGTGTCCACGCTGTCTTCATCGATCTTGAATTTCTGCGTGCGATAGCCGAGTTCGATGGCCGGCTGGATGACGGGGACGATATCAAAGGTGTAGTCCACCTTGGCGCGGGCGTCATAGAGCTTGGTGTCGCCGTAGCCGATGTATTTGATGTCTGCTTCGAGGCCGATATTCGTCGTTGGAATCTGTGCGCGGGTGCGGACGTACAGCATGGGGATGGGCAGGCTGCCGGAGTCGCTGTAGGTGCTGAGCGGATTGCGCAGCTCGTAGCTGTAGTCGACCAGCTTCAGGTCCAGGCCCAGATCCAGGGTGGCCCAGAAGGTGTTGTCGAGCAGGTTGTAGTACAGCACGATGTCGGTCTGTTTCATCTCGAGTTTGCTGTAGGCATTGATGCCATAGGTATTGCCCGCCCAGGTGAAGCTCTTTTTCGTGTAGCCCTCGAAGCTGGGGGTGGTGTATTCGATGCGTACATTGGGCAGCACGGGTACCGGGTGTTTGACGTTGAGCCACAGGTAGGAAATGTTTTCTTTCTGGTAACCCAGGTCGTCACTGAGGCTGGGAATGTAGCTGCTGCCGGACGCCTTGTCGGTGACGGTTCCGCTGGGTTCGCTTTGCCAGATGCCGGCGCCGGCCTCGATGCGCAGGAAGTCGGCCTGTGCGATACCGCTGGTGAGAGCCGCCAGGGTGGCGACGATGAGCTTCTTCTTCATGGGTTTCCCTCGCGTTGAAAGATTGACTTGATCGGTTATCGGCCGATGTGTGTGATATTCCAGTTGTTTTTTATCAGCGGCGATAAATCATTGAGCCGTTGCCGTATTGTCGCCGTTTCCGAGCCGAAAATAAAAGGTGGCGCCCCGCCCGGGTTCGCCTTCCGCCCATACCTCGCCATGGTGGCGATGGATGATGCGCTGCACGATGGCCAGTCCGATGCCGGTGCCTTCGTATTCGTCCCAGCCATGCAGGCGTTGAAAGGCCTCGAACAGTTTATCAACGTATTTCATGTCGAATCCGGTTCCATTGTCGTGCAGCCGATAGATCCGCGCGCCATCTTGCAGGCGGCTGTCGAAGTCTATCCTGGCATGGGCGGTCTTGCGGGTGTATTTCCAGGCGTTGGCGAGGAGATTGCCGAGGGCGATGCGCAGCAGGCGCTCGTCGCCTTCGGCCCGCATGTGCGCGGCAATGCGCACATCGACCTGCCGTTGTGGCGATTGCTCGCGCAATTCATCGATGATGTCGCGGGCCAGCGCCGACAGGTCCACGGTGGAGAAAACCAGGCTCTGGCGGTTTACGCGCGACAGCATGAGCAGGTCGTCGATGATGTGCCCCATGCGCACCGCCGCGCCGCGTATCCGTTGCAGGTGCTGTCTGCCGTCGTCGCTCAGGGTGTCGGCGCAGTCTTCCTGCAGGGCCTGGGAGAAGCCGTCCAGGGCGCGCAGGGGGGAGCGCAGGTCGTGGGAGACGGAATAGGTGAAGGACTCGATTTCCTCGGTGCGTTCGCGGACCCGTGACTCCAGCTCGCTCTCGCGATCCTGGGCGGCGAGCTGCGCGGCATGGATGCGCTGGTCGGCCGCCTCGATGGCGCAGGCGAGGTGTTTCAGCTCGTCCTGGCGCGTCTGCAAGCCGGGTAGTCGCACCTCGCCGCTGCCGAGCCGGGGCAGCACCTTGCTGGCCTGTTCCAGCGGGCGGGCCAGCCAGCGGGCCAGGAAGCGCGCCGAGACCAGCAGGATGCCCAGGAACACGAGTTCGTAGAGCAGGTAGTTGACGGCCAGCTGGTGTTGCAGGGCGAGCATGGGCTGGGGGTCGAGGTCGAGGGTGATGTCGCCTACCTTCTTGCCGCTGAAGTGGATCGGATAGCGCACCATCAGCATCACGGTGGGTTGTTGCCGCCAGAGGAGGCGCTGACCGTTGCCGGCCTGCTGCGCGCGGTCGAAGGCCGAGTGGGGATCGGGTTTCAACAGGGGATGTTCACGCGGGTGGCTGTGACCGACGATCAGGCCGTCGTTGTCGGTCACGGAGATTTCCCGGATGTGGTACAGCAGGCCGGTGCTGTTGTCGGCGTGGTGGCGCCGGTAGACGGCATCGAGCCGTTTCCATAACGCAAAATGCTTGCCGTAGAAGACGTCGTCGGCGATCACCAGGCTCAGGGTGTCGGCGAGGTGGCGGGCGTCGGCCTCGAGGATGTGGCGCAGCTGGCTGCGTTCCTTCTGGTAATCGAACAGGCCGTAGATGGTGGCGATGCTGAAGCCGCCGATGATCAGCAGGGCCATGATCTGGCGATAAAACGATTGGCGTATCCAGTCGATCACCGCGGGCCGTCCCGCGGCCATCCCAGCGCGCGCATCATGTCTTCGATGGGGCGGTAGAAGTCGTCGTCCCTGGCGGTGAAGCCGTCGAGGCCGAAATCCTCCAGCAGTTCCTTGCCGGCGGGCCTTTGGTCGAGTGTGGTCAGGGTTTGTTGCAGGCGCTTGATGGTCCCTTGATCCACCGCCTTGCCGGCCACGATGGGGGTAAAGGGAAAGGGGCCGAGGCGTTCGATCTCGTGCAGTTGCCGGCGGGTCTGGGGGTGCATCCTGAGGTATTCGTGCCATACGTACTCGTCGACGGCGGCGACATCGGCCAGGCCGCTGGCCACGGCCTCGATGCTGCGTTCGTGGTTGCCGGCGTGCAACAGCAGGCGGAAGTAGTTCTGGATCTCGAAACCCGCCTGTTTCAGACGGTAGGCCGGCGCCACATAACCGGAGTTGGAGCGTCCGTCGGAATAGGCGAAGACCTGGCCGCGGAAGGCTTGCAGGGTCTTTTCGGGGCGTTCGCGGCGGCTGATGATCAGGCTGTGGTAGCGTGGCTGGCCGCGCAACAGGGGAATGCCGACCAGCTGCTGGCCATCCTTGACGCGGTCTTCGACATAGGGCGCGCCGCCGGTCCAGCCGAGGGCGTCCGGGTCCTTGCGCAGGGCGGCCGAGAGGGCGTCATAGCTGTCGACGAAGCGCACCTGCAAGGGGTAGCCGGTGGCCTCGCCGAGGATCCTGGCGAAGGCCTCGATGCGCCCGGCGTTGTCGCTGTTGAGGATCACGCCGCTGACGATGAAGGGGTGGACGAGGCGATCGTCGTGGCTGGGGTGGGCCTGCGCGGCGCCTGCCAGCAGGCAAAGGGAGAGCCCGGCGACCCATTGCCAGGGGCGTGCTGGGTGTTGCCTGTGTGCCGTCCGTCGCTGGCTGTGCATGCGGGTTCCCTGGTGTCGCGCTTGGCGCTATGTCTGTGGCCGGCTGCGTTTGCTGCGCAGCCATTTTAGCAGAGCTTCCCATTGTTCGAGGTCGTGCGCCACCAGTGAGGGTGGCAGTTCGAAGAGGCCGAGGCCGCGTTCCTCGGCGCGGATGTAGTTCTGGGTGTCGCGCAGGCTGGCGACGAAGGGGATCTTGAGACTGTTGAGGAATTTTTCCAGGCGCTGATAGACGAGGGTGTGTTCGCGCACCCGGTTGGCCACCACCGCCAGCCTGGTCTGCTTGCGGGAGACCTTGCCCACGGTGAGCAGCTCGCCGATGAAGCGCGAGGCGGCGCGGATGTCGATGGGCGAGGGCAACACGGGGATGATCAGGGTCTCGGCGCGGCGCACCAGGGCGGTGAGTTCGCGGCCCTTGATGCCGGCCGGGGCGTCGTGGATGGCGATTTCGGTACCGCGCGGGATGCGCGCCCCCTCGGCGGTGGCGTCGACGCCGGTGATGGGGGCGGCGTCATCCGGGCGCGCCGCCAGCCATTCCAGGCTGGAGGCCTGCGGGTCGTGGTCCACCAGCGATACCGCCTTGCCCTGAGTGGCGTAGTGGCTGGCGAGATTGCTGGCCAGGGTGCTCTTGCCGCAGCCGCCCTTGGCGTTCAACAACATGATGGTGCGCATCGTGGCTCCCTTCTGCCGGTGACCTGTGATTATAGAGGTCCGCGTGGTATTTCGGGCAACTCGATGCCCAGTTCGTCCCAGATGTCATCGACACGTTGGCGAATTTCTTCAGTCATCTGAATCGGCTCGCCCCATTCGCGGTTGGTCTCGCCCGGCCACTTGTTGGTGGCGTCGAAGCCCATCTTCGAGCCCAGGCCGGACACCGGCGAGGCGAAGTCCAGGTAGTCGATGGGGGTGTTTTCGACGATGGTGGTGTCGCGCGCCGGGTCCATGCGCGTGGTCATGGCCCAGATCACGTCCTGCCAGTTGCGGATGTCCACGTCGTTGTCGCACACCACCACGAACTTGGTGTACATGAACTGGCGCAGGAAGGACCACACCCCCAGCATCACCCGCTTGGCGTGGCCGGGATACTGCTTCTTCATGCTCACGCAGGCCCAGCGGTAGGAACAGCCCTCGGGCGGCAGGTAGAAATCGACGATCTCCGGGAACTGCTTCTGCAGGATGGGCACGAACACCTCGTTCAGCGCCACGCCAAGCACGGCGGGCTCGTCCGGCGGGCGGCCGGTGTAGGTGCTGTGGTAGATGGGCTCGCGGCGCTGGGTGATGCGCTCGATGGTGAATACGGGGAAGCGGTCCACCTCGTTGTAGTAGCCGGTGTGATCGCCGAAGGGGCCTTCGTCGGCCTCGTCGCCGGCCTCCAGATAGCCTTCCAGCACGAACTCGGCGGAGGCGGGGATCTGCAGCTCCGAGCCCAGGCATTGCGCCACCTCGGTCTTGGCGCCGCGCAGCAGGCCGGCGAAGGCATATTCCGACAGGGCATCCGGCACCGGCGTCACCGCGGCGAGGATGGTGGCCGGGTCGGCGCCCAGGGCCACGGCGATGGGGAAGCGCTCGCCCGGATGGGCCTCGCACCAGTCGCGGAAATCCAGCGCGCCGCCGCGGTGCGCCAGCCAGCGCATGATGA
Source organism: Chromatiales bacterium (assembly GCA_026982475.1). Taxonomy (GTDB): domain Bacteria; phylum Pseudomonadota; class Gammaproteobacteria; order SZUA-152; family SZUA-152; genus DRQN01. The sequence goes on along the minus strand of JALSHB010000185.1, from coordinate 7,271 downwards.
CGCGATTGCGGCCGATCACCTGCTGGCGGTAGATGCCCAGATTTTGTCTCTCTTTATTGGGGCCCTTGGTGACCACCAGCCCCCAGGTGATCAGCGGGCCGGCGTCGCCCGGCCAGCAGGTCTGGATCGGCAGCTTCGACAGGTCCACGTCCTCGCCTTCCATCACCACCGCCTGACAGGGTGGGCGCTTGACCACCTTCGGCGCCATGTTCAGCACCTGCTTGAATACCGGCAGCTTGTCCCAGGCGTCCTTCATGCCCTTAGGTGGGTCCGGCTCCTTGAGGAAGGCCAGCAGCTTGCCCACCTCGCGCAACGCGGTGACCGACTCCTCGCCCATGCCCAGCGCCACCCGGTGTGCAGTGCCGAACAGATTGGCCAGCACCGGGATCTCCGAGTCCTTGACGTTCTCGAACAACAGCGCCGGGCCGCCGGCGCGCAGGGTGCGGTCGCAGATCTCGGTCATTTCGAGATTGGGATCGACTTCATGGCTGACGCGCACCAGCTCGCCGCGGGCCTCCAGTTGCGCCATGAAGTCGCGCAGGTCTTGGTATTTCATCGGAAAGTCAGGGCCTTTGCCTTTTTGTTCGGAGCCGCAAGGATAGCAGAAAGCGGCCCCGGCGCTGCCCGCAAGCCGGGTGGCGTCGAAATTTTTTACACCCAGGGGGAGTTCAAATGAAAAGGTTGTTTTAGTGGCTATTGGTTGATATCACGCCGCAATGGTATAAAAATCCATCTACTTTATGGTTGGGCGTACGGGTTCCGTGGTGGCCTGTGGCTGTCGAATTTTTTACATAACGGGAAAAGATATTATCCCGATATCTGCCAACCTGTTGAGTGAAAACAGAATTCACGTCGAGGCATGAAAAGTGCATAACCGCAACTTGATGTAGTTTCTACATGGGTCGATTTCAGACTGCGGAAAGCTATCAAAACGGGGTGTTTACAGTGACCAAAAAGCAGAGTTCCAAAACCTTGCGCTTGCTCCTTTCTTCGGTCCCGTGGCTTGTCCTTGTTCTTGGTCCCGGCATGGCTTCCGCGGTCATGTTGAGTTTTGAGCCGCCTGGCCAGAACGTCGAGCTGGGCCAGCAGGCCACGGTCGATATCTATGTGCGCGATCTGGCGGGGAGCAGAATTGGCGCCTTTGACTTCAATGTTGAATATGATTCCTCGGTGTTGTCAGTGGACAGCGTGGCGTTCGGTTCTGGCTTGGGCGCCTCCCTGGGTTCGTTTCAAGACGTTCAGATACCAAGCGCTGGTCAGGTAAATATTGCTGAGCTGGCATTTGTTTTCGATCTGAGTCCATTTCAGGATGGGGTCAGCGACTTTTTATTGTTTTCTCTTACCTTTGATACGGTGGCGGCCGGGATGAGTTCGCTGGGCTTCAGCGAAAACATCCTGGGCATGGCCGGTGGCTATCTGGCCGATGAAATTGGCTTGCCTGTCGGGCCGGTAAACGCTGGAAGTGGTTATGTCACCGTCGTTCCCGGGCCAGTTGCGTTGCCCGAGCCGGCCAGCATATTGTTGCTGGCGGCAGGCCTTGCCGGGCTGATGCGCCGTAAAAGTTCATTTAACCTGAACCCACGGATTCAGGTTTAAATCATGAAGGAATAGTCGGACGCCGAATGACCGGGCTGCCTGTTCCGGTTGCGCAGACAATCCGCAAAAACAACCACTCTGTGAGTCAGCAACAGATGCTGAGGTGTAAGGTTGAGGTATAAGGAGAGACCGTCGTCATGAGTAAAAAATATCTGACAGCCCCCCGGGTTTTTGCCTTTTTGCTCTTGCTGATAAGCAGTTTTGGCAGTCTGTCGGCGCAGGCGCGTATCTGCGACGTTGATGATGATGGCGATATTGATCGCATCGATATTGGCCAGATCTTTGCGGCTCGCAATACGGCGGCCAGCAGCCCCGAGGATCCCCGGGATGCGGATGGTGACGGATTTATTACGGTCGCTGATGGGCGGCAATGTGTTGCGCAATGCACCCTGGCAAATTGTGCTCCGGTTACCCCCAATACAGTGCCGGTGGCCGATGCCGGCCTGGATCAGAGTGTTTTCAGGGGTGATCTTGTAAGTCTGGACGGGAGTGGCTCCAGCGATGCGGACGGCGACACCCTGGCATTTTCCTGGTCTCTGCTCAGCCGGCCGGCAGGTAGTGAAGCGCTGCTGGCAAACGCCCAATCAGCCAGCCCGTCCTTTGTCGCCGATGTGGCTGGCACTTACATTGTCCAGCTGATTGTCAATGATGGTAAGGCAGATAGCACGCCCGACACGGTCAGCATTACGGCCACGGAGGCGCCTGTTGCGGTGCCGGATGTTGTTGGCCAACCGCAAGTTGCCGCTGAAGCGGCTATTACTGGCGCCGGCCTGACGGTCGGTAGCGTCACGAATCAATACAGCGACACCGTGCCCGCCGGCACAGTCATCAGCCAGAACCCGGCTGCGGGTGTATCCGTCGCCGCTGGCAGCGCCGTGGACCTGGTGGTCTCCGACGGCCCTGCGCCGGTGCTGGTGCCGGGTGTCGTTGGCCAGCCGCAAGCTGCCGCTGAAGCGGCCATTACCGGCGCCGGCCTGACGGTCGGTAACGTCACCAATCAATACAGCGACACCGTGCCCGCCGGCACGGTCATCAGCCAGAGCCCGGCAGCGGGCATATCCGTTGCCGTCGGCAGCGCTGTGGATCTGGTGGTCTCCGATGGTCCTGCACCCGTCTTGGTGCCGGGTGTTGTTGGTCAGACCCAGGCTGCGGCTGAAGCAGCCATCACGGGCGCTAGCCTGACTGTTGGCAACGTTACTACCCAAAACAGCGACACTGTGCCTGCTGGCAATGTGATCAGCCAGAGTCCTGCGGCCGGCGCCAGCGTTGCCGCCGGCAGCGCTGTGGACCTGGTGGTCTCCGACGGTCCCGCGCCGGTGCTGGTGCCGGGCGTTGTTGGTCAGACCCAGGCCGCGGCTGAAGCGGCCATCACCGGCGCTGGATTGGTAGTTGGTAGCGTCACCAATCAATACAGCGACACTGTGCCCGCCGGCACGGTCATCAGCCAGAACCCGGCAGCGGGCATATCCGTTGCCGCCGGAAGCGCTGTGGACCTGGTGGTCTCCGACGGCCCTGCGCCGGTGCTGGTGCCGGGTGTCGTTGGCCAGCCGCAAGCTGCCGCTGAAGCGGCCATCACGGGTGCCGGCCTGACGGTTGGTGGCGTCGCGACCCAAAACAGCGACACCGTGCCGGCGGGCAATGTGATCAGCCAGAATCCTGCCGCCGGCGCCTCCGTTGCCGCCGGCAGCGCCGTGGACTTGGTGGTCTCCAGTGGCCCGGCCACTTCAGGCCTTCCCCTTGATGTCTTTATTTCCGTATCACCACAAATCATTGATGTCGGTGGGACGACCACGGTTACTGTCAGCAGCACCGGTGGCGCCGGCGGGGTGAGCCTTGAACTCTTCGTTGATGGTGCCCCTGTTCTGCTCGATGCAGCAAATCAGGTCACGCTGACGGGTACCACCATTGGTTCGCATCAGTTGCGCGCCACGGCCAGCGACAGTGAGGAGCTGGTTGACCGGGAGAGCTATTTCAGCGTGCGGGATCCCGCCGATACCACGGCGCCAACGGCGATCATCTCGACGCCGGTGACCGATAGCGAGATAACGGCTCCAGTGAATGTCATCGGGACGGCGAATGACGTGAACCTCGCGCAGTACCAGCTGATGATTTCGCCCGCTGACCAGAATCAATACACGGAGATTGCGCGTGGCACCTTGCCGGTCATCGATGATGTGCTCGGTGTCTTCGACCCCACCCAGCTCGAAAACGGTATCTATGATGTCGCCCTGATCGTCACCGACGTTAATGGCCTGCAGAGTTCGACGGTTGTCCAGTATCAGGTCAGCGGTGACATGAAAGTGGGCAATTTCTCCTTCACCGTGGAAGATCTTTCCATTCCCGTAGCGGGCATTCCCATCACCATCAACCGCACCTATGACACGCGCAAGCGCTTTGGCAGCAGTGACTTCGGTTATGGCTGGAGCATCGACTATCAGGACGTCAAGGTAGAGGAAAACATCAGGCTCGGTCTCAACTGGACGCAGACGGCCAGCGGCGGGTTCTTCCCCAATTACTGTGTCGAGCCGGTTGGCGCCCATGTGGTGACGGTCACCCTGCCGGGTGGCAAGGTGGAAAAATTCAACATGGGGGTCAGCCCTCGTTGCCAGCTGCTGGTTCCTTTGCAGTATGTCACCCCCGTGTTTACCGCCCAGGCGGGATCCAGCTCAACCCTGGTGCCGCAAAGTGTTGGCCAGCTTTGGTACAACGGCGGCAGATTGCTTGAAACCTTCCTGTTCGACGTCTATGACCCAAGCCGCTACACCCTCACCACGGCCGAAGGCTACGTCTACGAACTGGACCAGAACTTCGGTATCCGCACCGTCACGGACCCCAATGGCAATACCCTGACCTATTCGTCCAGCGGCATCACCCACTCCTCGGGCAAGGGCGTCACCTTCGATCGTGACGGCCAGGGCCGCATCACCCGCATCACCGATCCCAACGGCAATGTCATCGACTATGCCTACAACGTCAATGGCGACCTGGAGTCCGTCACCAACCAACTGGGTGAAGTCACCCGCCACCGCTACAACCGCAATCATGCGCTCACCGAATACATCGACCCCCGCGGCATCACCCCGGCGCGCAACATCTACAACGATGAAGGCCGCCTCATCGCCACCGAAGACGCCGATGGCAACCGCATCGAGCTGACCCACGACGTGGCGGGGCGCCAGGAAGTGATCCGCGACCGCCTCGGCAACGTCACCATCGTGGCCTATGACGACAACGGCTACGTCACGGCGCAGACCGATGCCCAGGGCAACACCACCACCTACAGCCACGACAGCCGCGGCAACGAACTGTCGAAGACCGACCCGCTGGGCAACACCGTCACCAAGACCTTCGACGTCAATGACAACCCGCTCACCGAGACCGACCCCCTCGGCAACACCATCACGCGCAGCTTCAACAGCCGCAACCAGCTGCTGACGACCACCGACAAGAACGGCAACGTCACCGCCAATACCTATGACAGCCGCGGCAACCTGACCCAGACCACCGACCCCCTCGGCAACAGCCGCAGCATGGGCTTCGATGGCAGCGGCAACATCACCAGCATGGTCGATGAGAGCGGCGCCGCCACCACCTTCACCTACGACGCCAGCGGCAACAAGCTGACCGAAACCGACGCACTCGGCAATACCGTCAGCTACGTCTACGACGCCAACGGCAATCCCCTCGAAGAAACCCGCACCCGCCTCGACGGCGGCACCCCCGTCACCGTCACCACCCGCAAGGCCTATGACGCCGCCAACCGCGTCATCGCCGAGACCGACGGCGAAGGCCACACCGCCGTCACCGAATACAACGCCCTCGGCAAGGTCTCCGCCCAGGTCGACAGGAGCGGCAACCGCACCGAATTCGACTACGACGCGCGCGGCAACCTCATCCGCACCCGCTTCCCGGACGGCACCGAAACCCGCGCCAGCTATGACGCCGAAGGCAACAAGGTCAGCGAGACCGACCAGGCCGGCAACACCACCACCTACGCCTACGACGCCCTCAAGCGCCTCATCCAGACCACCTACGCCGACGGCAGCCAGCTCAGCAACGCCTACGACGCCGCCGGCCGCCTGATCAGCGTCACCGACGCCCGCGGCAACACCACCCAGTACCAATACGACGCCGCCGGCCGCCGCACCCGCGTCATCGACCCCCTCGGCAACCAGACCGACTACACCTATGACGCCAACGGCAACCAGACCGCCGTCACCGACGCCCGCGGCAATACCACCCAATACGTCTTCGACGCCCTCAACCGCCGCATCAAAACGGTCTTCCCCGACGGCACCGAAATCAACATCACCTACGACGCCCTCGGCCGCAAGACCGCCGAGACCGATCAGGCCGGCGTCACCACCCACTACGCCTACGACGCCCTCGGCCGCCTCACCCAGGTCACCGACGCCCTCGGCGGCCAGACCACCTACACCTACGACGCCCTCGGCAACAAACTCACCCAGACCGACGCCGAAGGCCGCACCACACGCTGGACCTACGACAACGCCGGCAACGTCCTCAGCCGCACCCTCCCGCTGGGCCAGCGCGAAACCTTCACCTGGGACGCCAACGGCAACAAGCTCAGCCACACCGACTTCAACGGCGACACCACCACCTACGCCCACGACAGCCGCAACCGCCTGATCCGCAAGACCTACCCCGACGGCAGCACCGTCAGCTACACCTACACCGCCACCGGCAAACGCGACACCGTCACCGACAGCCGCGGCCTCACCCGCTACCACTACGACAACCGAGACCGCCTCACCCGCATCGACTACCCCGATGGCCGCTACATCGCCTACGCCTACGACGCCGCCGGCAACCGCACCCGCGTCACCACCCCCGCCGGCGCCACCACCTACGGCTTTGACGCCCTCAACCGCCTCGCCAGCGTCACCGACCGCGACGGCGGCACCACCACCTACGGCTACGACGCCAACGGCAACCGCGCCAGCGTCCGCCACCCCAACGGCACCAACACCACCTACACCTACGACCCCCTCAACCGCCTCACCCGGCTCGAAAACCGCAGAAGCGACGGCAGCCTCATCACCAGCTACCAATACACCCTCGGCGCCGCCGGCAACCGCCTGCGCATCGACGAAAACGGCCGCCGCATCGACTACACCTACGACGCCCTCTACCGCCTCACCCGCGAAACCGTCACCGACCCCCTGCACGGCAACAGCCAGATCGACTACGTCTACGACCGGGTCGGCAACCGCCTCAGCAAGACCATCGACAGCCTGCTCACCGTCAACTACAGCTACGACGCCAACGACCGCCTGCAGAGCGAAGGCAGCACCACCTACAGCTACGACGCCAACGGCAACACCCTCGGCAAGGACGACGGCAGCCTCACCACCTACGCCTACGACGCCGAAAACCGCCTCATCCGCGTCCACACCGCCAGCGACACCATCACCTACACCTACGACGCCGACGGCATCCGCCAAAGCCAGACCGTCAACGGCGCCACCACCGCCTACCTCGTCGACCCCAACCGCGCCTACGCCCAGGTCCTCGAAGAACGCGACGCCGCCAACACCCTCATCGTCGCCTACACCCACGGCGACGACCTCCTCAGCCAGCACCGAGGAGCCGCCACACACTACTACCACTACGACGGCCTCGGCAGCACCCGGGCCCTCACCGACGCCACCGAA
>JALSHB010000184.1 GCA_026982475.1 Chromatiales bacterium | reverse complement strand
CCGATGCGCACCCGCACCGAGGCCCGTTTGGCGCCGATGAGGTAGCCCTGGCGCATCACCGTGCCGGCATCGGCATCACGACGCCAGCTGTCATCGCGGAGGAGGAATTTGCGTTCGATTTCGGTGGCCATGGTTTCTTGCTCGTTGCGTTTAGGTATTCCCGTCACTGTATCGAAAAACCGTGGCGGCGTTCCATGCCCGCGATGGTTTTCCCGCGAGGCCTGGCCGGTACGTTTGTAGGAGCGCCTTCAGGCGCGAAAGCCCGGTGTAAAAAATCCTTCGCGCCTGAAGGCGCTCCTACAGGTGCTCTGATGATGCATTGGCACGAAACCCTCACGGGCATGGCCCGCGCCTGCGGTCTCTTCTGAAATATCGGCTACGGGTTTTCCGGCAGGATGATCGTCGTCGTTTCCAGCGCCCGGGTGCCCTCGTCGATAAGGGTGAATTCGTGGCTGCCGATGCGCACCGTTTCGTTGTGCTTCAGCATATGGCGCTTGCTCAGCCGTTTGTGGTTGACGAAGGTGCCGTTGCTGCTGCCGAGGTCTTCGATCAGCAGGTCCAGCAGGCCTTCCATGTAGGCGCTGGGTCGCGTGGTGATGCGCGCATGGCGAGTACTCACGGTGTCGTCGTCGAGACGGATGTCGCAGTCGGCGGCGCGGCCGATGCTCAGGGCGCCCGGTTGCAGATCGATTTCACCGAGGAAGCGGCCGTCGCGGGAGTGGATGAGTTTTGGCATATCGCAGATCTCGAATGGATGGCTAATTGCGGTTACGGGGGCACGCGCCTCACTTGCCGCGCGGCGGGCCGATGCCGACGATCACCACGGAGATGTTGTCGCGCCCGCCGTGCTGGTTGGCGAGGTCCACCAGCCGCTGCGCGGCGCGCTCCCAGTTGCCCTGCGCGGCCAGCAGGGTGTCGGCGATCTCGGCCTCGCTCACCAGGTCCGAGAGACCGTCGGAACACAGCAGATAGATGTCGCCCGCGCGGGCCTCGAATTCCTGGATCTCGACATCCACCGTCTCGCGCGCGCCCACCGCCTGGGTGATGACGTGGGTGAAGGGGCTGTGGTGCGCCTCTTCCTCGCTCATCAGCCCCTCTTCCATCATCTGCCGCACCAGCGAGTGGTCGCGGGTCACGGCGCTCAGCTCGCGCCCGTGCAGGCGGTAGAGCCGCGAGTCGCCGACATGCGCCACCAGCACGCGCTCGCCGTGCAGCATCAGGGCGACGATGGTGGTACCCATGCCCTTCTGTTCGGCGTTTTCCTCGCCGGCGGCGAGCACCGAGCTGTTGGCCTCGACGATGGCCTGCTCCAGCAGCCCGGCCAGGGGACTGGCCTCGCCTTCGGCGGCGTCCGGCAGGGGCCGCGCCAGGGCCGCCTGCAGGCTTTTCTCGATGTGCTCGACGCTCATGCGGCTGGCCACGTCGCCGGCCCTGTGGCCGCCCATGCCGTCGGCCAGCAGGGCCAGGCCGCGCTCGGCGTCCCAGGCGATGAAGTCTTCGTTGTGGTCCCGC
>JALSHB010000183.1 GCA_026982475.1 Chromatiales bacterium | reverse complement strand
AGCGGAAGTGGTGTCGCATGGTGTTGGGCTCTCTGGGGGTGCGATAATTTTGTGATATTTGTGGGTGATGATGGTCTGTGCTTTCGCGGCCTGTGGAGCCTACGGGGTTGCGATGAATGTTGGCTATGTTATCGCGGCCTCAGGGGCTGCTCCTACAGGGCGTTTTGGCTATTGTAGGGGATGGTGGGGGCTTGGGGTAGTTGCTGGGCCGGCGCTTGGGAGCGACCCGCCGGCTTATCTTCCAGGCAGAACGCGCCCCGGAAATGGAGAATGCAAATGCTGATCAAACGTCCGACGGACATCAAGTCCCACGAAATCACCGAGCCCGCGGTCTACCGTGATCGACGCCGCTTTTTACAGGCATCCTCTGGCGCGGCGCTGGCCGTCGCCGCTGGGGCCTCAGGGTTGCTCATGCCGGCGCAGGCGGAGGCGCGGCGAAAGCTGGAATACCGCAGGAACCCGCGCCTTTCCACCGACGAGTCGCCCAACTCGCTCAAGGACATCACCCGTTACAACAATTTCTACGAATTCGGCACCAGCAAGGAGGACCCGGCCAAAAATGCCCACACCCTGCGCACCGAGCCGTGGACGGTGCGCGTGGAGGGGGAGGTGGAGAAACCGGCCGATTATCATCTCGAAGATCTGATCAAGTCCTCGCAGCTGGAAGAGCGCATTATCGCCTGCGCTGTTTGGAGGCCTGGTCGATGGTGATTCCGTGGGTGGGGATTCCGCTGGCGGAGCCAGACCTTGTGGTAGCCCTTCCCGCAGAAACCCAGCGCCTCGGCCTTGGGCAGCACCTGGCGAATCTCGCGTATCATCGCCTCAACCGACAACGCCGGCCTGGGGCCCCTCCGCTTCGGTGGGCCTGGATACGCAGCCGCCGCCTGCCGCGCATAGTGCGTCTAGCAGGACGCATCCCACAACTGGCACACCCGGGCCTTGTCGTAGGGGCGCTTCGCGGAGACCGAGCAGGCCCGGCTCACGGATTCGACCTCCGCCGCGGAAAAGGGAGCCACACTCATGCCGGGCACTGCGCTTCTCCAGTACTTTCTTAGCCAACATGAGATCGCCCACGAGCCGCTTGACCCTTTTGAGTTCCTTCTCCAGAGCGGTGACCTTGGAATCGTCGGTTAGGCGCCTCAGCCCCGCCTTGCCAGTCTCCAGGAGCCCACTCCGCCAATCGGACAGCATCGCTGCCGCCTGCCTTGTTGCGTCCCGCAGGTTGGTCTTCAGGTCGACGTGTCGAGCCAAACCCCCGATCTACGGATGAGAGAGTGATCGGATGGGGCAAGATAATTTTGAGACGATTAATAACAATCGCATACGCGTGCTACTTTAAATGGCAGGTGAGCAAGGCGACTGGGTGCGCAATGACTTTGCAGATAACAAACTCGATCAAGAGGCATACTCTTCCGGCCTTCTTTGTTCTGGCCATTTTGATAACGTGGATATTGATTTTGCCACTTGCTCTATCGGCGCAGAATTTTCTTCACTTCAGTATATCGGCGCACTGGCATTTTCTGGGCGCATTGGGGCCTCTGGGTGCTGCTTTCATTGTTACCCGAATTGCCGATGGAAGGGCGGGTTTTTTGGCGTTTCTCAGGCGCATGGCACGCTGGAGGGTCGGCATTGTCTGGTTTCTGATTGCTGCCCTTAGTCCCTTCTTTCTATTCTTTCTTTCCATGCTTGTCTTGCGTATTTCTGGCGGATCATGGCCTGACCTGGGAAAGTTGATATCGGGGGAATATGCCACTTTGGCGTGGGTGGGGGGATCGCTGCTGTCAGCGCTTGCTTACGGGATTGGTGAGGAGGTGGGTTGGCGAGGGTTTGCGTTGCCAAGGTTGCAACATGGGCGTAGCGCGTTGTGGGCAACGTTCATCCTGACGGTGTTCTGGGCTATCTGGCATATTCCGATGTTTTTCTACAGATTCGAATTTGGTCTGGTTCAGGCCATCGGCTTCTTCATCGGTTTGTTCGCCGGTGCGATCTGGCTCACTTTTTTATATAACAGCACAGGGGGGAGCATATTCCTGGTGGCCCTTTGGCATGCGAACTGGAATGTGGTCAACATCATTGGCCTTGTTGTCTCGGAAGATGCCGTTTCCCTGATGAGCGCAATGGTTATGATTGCAGCAGTTGTCATCGTAATGGTAGGCAGGCCTGCAATGCTTTCTTACTATGGTAAGCACACCACAGGGTAAGCTGGGCCATTGCGCGTAAAATGCGGGAATAAGGTAGCTACCACCTGTTCACTGATATGCATCGAGTGAAACTCGGCGCATTTTCTGGGTGGATGCCCTTGCCGAGAGAGGGGCAGATGCTGACAGCTGTGGAGCGCGCTTTGCGTGGGCTCTAACTGGAAATCTGCAGGGGCTTTCAGCGATGCGACTGGCAGCGACGCGACTGGGCCGGGCGCCCGTGGCGGAATGTGCGCGGGTCCGGGATCACGGACGATGGCTGGAAAGGTCTTGGTCGGGCTGTGAGGCGCAGGAAACGCTCACGGGTTAAGAATGGCTCCCCAGGGCGGACTCGAACCACCGACAGGCTGATTAACAGTCAGCTGCTCTACCAACTGAGCTACTGGGGAACGGCAAAACTCAAGAGGGGCGTATGGTACCCGCGAGTATGGCGATGGTCAATAGAGGATAAACGGGGTTTTTGAAAAAGTTTTTTGGCCCTTTGTTACCCCCGTGAAAACGCTCTTTCATGGGGGTGAATCCGTCAGGCGCAGGCCTGCTCGATGCGGTCCAGGGCCTCGCTCAGTGTCTCCAGGCTGGTGGCGAAGGACAGGCGTGCATAGCCCGGCGCGCCGAAGGCGGAGCCGGGCACCAGGGCGACGCCGGCCTGGGTGATGAGGTGTTCGCAGAAGGCGAGGTCGTCGCTGAGGCCGAGGTTGTCGATGGCCTGGGTGCAGTCGGGGAAGCTGTAGAAGGCGCCCTGTGACGGCAGGCAGGTGAGGCCGCGGATGGTGTTGAGGCGATTGACCACGTAGTCGTGGCGTTCCTTGAAGGCCGTCAGCATGGTCTGGATGCAGCCCTGGTCGCCATCCAGTGCTACCTGCGCCGCCACCTGTGAAATGGAGGTGGGGTTGGAGGTGCTCTGCGACTGGATCTTCTTCATGGCCTTGATGAGCCATGCCGGGCCGCCGGCATAGCCGATGCGCCAGCCGGTCATGGCGTAGGCCTTGGAGACGCCATTCAGGACCACGCCGTGCGCCACCAGCGCCGGGCACAGGGTGAGGATGTTGGCAAAGGGTTCGTCGCTCCACAGGATGGGCTCGTAGATGTCGTCGGAGGCGACGATGATCTCCGGGTGCGCCTCCAGCACCGCGCCCAGCGCCTTCAGTTCCGCGTGGCTGTAGGTGACGCCGGTGGGGTTGGAGGGGCTGTTGATGACCACCAGCCGGGTGCGTTCGGTGATGGCGGCCTCGAGCTGCTCGGGGCTGATCTTGAAGCCGGCCTCGATGCCGGCCTCGACGATCACCGGCTTGCCCTCTGCCAGCAGCACCATGTCCGGATAGGACACCCAGTAGGGGGCCGGGATGATGACCTCGTCGCCGGGATTCAGCAGCGCCTGGGTCAGGTTGAAGAAGCTGTGCTTGCCGCCGCAGGAAACCAGGATCTGCTCGGGGCTGTAGTCGAGTTCGTTGTCGCGCCGCAGCTTGCGGATCACCGCCGCCTTCAGTTCCGGCGTGCCGTCCACTTCGGTGTATTTGGTGAAGCCTGCGTTGATGGCCTCGATGGCGGCCTGCTTGATGTGTTCGGGGGTGTCGAAATCCGGTTCGCCGGCGCCCAGGCCGATGATGTCCTGGCCGGCGGCTCGCAGCGCCTTGGCGCGCGCCGTGATGGCCAGGGTCGGGGAAGGTTTGATGCTTTGAACGCGGTGGGATAACTGCTTGTTCAAGCCTGTGTCCTCTGCTTGGGGGCAAGGTGTTAATATACTCGATTGGTTTCCGATCAAGAATGGTCTATGAGCAAAAAGTTTGAATTGGTATCGGCGTTTGCCCCCGCCGGCGATCAGCCGCAGGCGATCCGTCGCCTGATCGAGGGCCTGCAGGCCGGTGAGGCGGGGCAGACCCTGCTGGGCGTGACGGGCTCCGGCAAGACCTTCACCATGGCCAATGTCATCGAGGCCATGCAGCGTCCCACCATCATCATGGCGCCCAACAAGACCCTGGCGGCGCAGCTGTACGGCGAGATGAAGGACTTCTTTCCGCATAACGCGGTGGAGTATTTCGTCTCCTATTACGACTACTATCAGCCCGAGGCCTATGTGCCGGCCTCCGACACCTTCATCGAGAAGGACGCCTCGGTGAACGAGCACATCGAGCAGATGCGCCTGTCCGCCACCAAGGCGCTGATGGAACGCAAGGACGCCATCATCGTCGCCACCGTGTCGGCTATTTATGGTTTGGGTGATCCCGAGTCCTATTTAAAGATGGTGCTGCACCTGTCGCGCGGCGACATCATCGACCAGCGCGACCTGCTGCGCCGCCTCGCCGAGCTGCAATACAAGCGCAACGACGTGGAGCTGCACCGCGCCACCTACCGCGTGCGTGGCGACGTGATCGACATCTATCCGGCCGATTCCGACCGCGAGGCGGTGCGGGTGGAGCTGTTCGGCGACGAGATCGACAACCTGTCCCATTTCGATCCGCTCACCGGCGAGGTGCTGGAGCGCCTGCCGCGCATCACCATCTATCCCAAGTCGCATTACGTCACGCCGCGCCACACCATCCTCGAGGCCGTGGAGCAGATCAAGCAGGAGCTCCCGGGGCGGCTGGAATACTTTTACAGCGAGAACAAGCTGGTGGAGGCGCAGCGCCTTGAGCAGCGGGTCAGGTACGACATCGAGATGATGCAGGAGCTGGGTTACTGCTCGGGCATCGAAAACTACTCGCGCTACCTGTCCGGGCGCGGCCCCGGTGAGCCGCCGCCGACGCTGATCGACTACCTGCCCGGCGAGGCGCTGATGATTCTCGACGAATCCCACGTCACCATCCCGCAGATCGGCGGCATGTATCGCGGCGACCGCTCGCGCAAGGAAAACCTGGTGCAATACGGCTTTCGCCTGCCCTCGGCCCTGGACAACCGCCCGCTGCGTTTCGAGGAATTCGAACGCCTGATGCCGCAGGCCATCTTCGTCTCCGCCACCCCCGCCGACTACGAACTGGCGCACTCCGGCGCGGTCATCGAACAGGTGGTGCGGCCCACCGGCCTGCTCGATCCGGAGATCGAGGTGCGCCCGGCCACCACCCAGGTGGACGACCTGCTGTCACAGATCCACCAGCGGGTTGCGGAGCACGAGCGGGTGCTGGTCACCACGCTGACCAAGCGCATGGCCGAGGACCTCACCGACTATCTTTCCGACCACGGCGTGCGCGTGCGCTACATGCACTCCGACATCGACACCGTGGAGCGGGTGGAGATCATCCGTGACCTGCGCCTGGGCGAGTTCGACGTGCTGGTGGGCATCAACCTGCTGCGCGAGGGGCTGGACATGCCCGAGGTGTCGCTGGTGGCCATTCTCGATGCCGACAAGGAGGGCTTTTTGCGTTCCGAGCGTTCATTGATCCAGACCATCGGCCGCGCCGCGCGCAACGTGCGAGGCAAGGCGATTCTCTATGCCGACTGCATCACCCAGTCGATGCAGAAGGCCATCGACGTCACCGAGGCGCGCCGGCGGAAACAGATCGCCTACAACGAGGCCCACGGCATCACCCCCAAGACCATCAAAAAGAACATCGCCGACGTACTGGAAGGGGCCTATGGCGGCGCGGCGCGCGGCAGGCCGTCGGAATACGCCAAGGTGGCGGAGGAGGCCATCGAATACGCCGCCATGTCGCCGGCGGAGGTGATGAAGCGCATCCGGCAGCTGGAACAGAAGATGTACCAGCATGCGCAGGATCTGGAGTTCGAAGAGGCGGCGCGCCTGCGCGACGAGATCGACCGCGTGCGGGAGAATATGCTCGGCGTGCGGGAGGCGAAGGCGGTATAGGAAGGCGGTATAGAAAAGATGCCGGGCGGCGGCAAAAAAAGCGTTTTGAATACTTGTAAAATTCCGCGCCGATCTGTATCTTACGCGTTCTCTTCGGAGGCGCGTAGCTCAGTTGGTTAGAGCACCACCTTGACATGGTGGGGGTCGGTGGTTCGAATCCACTCGCGCCTACCAACTCCTTCCTTGTATTGTTTTCCCGGCATCACCCTCGCGGCCTTCCCGTCGCCGACGATTGCAGATCAGTTTTTCTCCACGAAGGCCGTCAGCAGAGGCTTGCGCCGATCGCCGTCGATGTGTTCGAGATAATTGATGCGGCGTTCGACGATCCGCCGGCGATCCTCGGTCACCAGGGTGCCATGGCCATCGAGGTAAGGGAAATCCAGTTGGCACTGCCAGCTGCGCCTGTCGCTGTTGACCCGGCGCTCGGTGGACGTTCTTCTTTCCCGCAGCATATAAAACTTTCCCCCGTTATCTGAATCCGTTCTTGCCAGTCTCGCATGAAAGGCACCCTGATCGGGTATCGGTACAGAATAGACCTAATGCCCCTGGTATAAAACCCTGGGTGACGAACGGGGTAATAGCCCGACGAACGGTGGTTGTATGCGCGGGCCCGGCTTACTGGCTGAGCTGCTTTTGGATCTCGGAAAATGGCCGTACCCACGGCGTCCATTTTTGCATGGGGGCGGGGAGCTTTGCGATGGCGGCCTTGGCGGCCGCCCGTGAGGGAAAACTGCCGTAGATCAGTTGATGCCATTCGACCCCCTTCTTGTCCGTCGCCTGGAAATGGATCAGGGGTTGGTCGACGGTGCCAGAGGCCGCCAGTTGAAGAATCCAAGGCAGATCCGTGCTGCGCGCCAGCTGAATGGTGAAGTGATGAGGGTCCTGGTTCCTGATCCAGGCGATGCCCTTGCTGACCGGCGTGCTGTGATAGGGGGCGTGGGCGATGCGGGGTGGTGGCTTTTCTTCCTCGCGCACCGGCATGTCGACGTTCAGCCTGCCCAGCGCCGCGGTGGCCTGTTCCACCTTTTGCCGGCTGGCGATGCGCAGCCAGTATTTGGCCTGCTCGATGTCCTTGGCGACCCCGCGACCCTCCGCGTAGAGCATGCCGAGGTTGTACTGGGCATAGGCATAGCCCTGATCGGCGGCCATCTGGTACCAGATGGCCGCCTTTTTGGCATCGGCGGGGCCGGCCAGTCCCTGTTCGTAAAAGACTCCCAGGTTGTTCTGCGCAATCTCGTGCCCCTGGTCCGCCGCCTTGCGGTACCACTCAGCGGCGGTCTGCAAGTCTTTCTTCACCCCATGGCCGCTGTGGAACATCCAGCCGATGCTGGCCTGGGCCTTGGCGTAGCCGCTCTCGGCCAGGGGCAGCCAGGCCTTGTAGGCCACTTCATATTGGCCGAACAGGAAGGCCATGCGACCGGTTTCGTAGCGGTCCTCGATGACGTTCAGCGGCAGGTCATCGTCTTCATCGTCCAGCTCTTCATCGATCTCGGTGTAGCCGCAGTTTTCTTCTTCGGCAAGCGGGGTGTCGCCGTCGCTGGTGGACAGGGCCAGGGGAGGGTATGCCAGAAACAGCCCAAGGATGAGGAGGAGGGTGAGAAAGCGCATGAAGTGTTTGTCTGCCGCGGCCCGCGTGGTCCTTGGGAGGACAAGTATGGTGTGTTTTGGGTTCATGTTAAGAGGGGTGATTCTACTGCGAATTATGCGGAAAAACCCCGAATCATCAGACTGATTTAGTATGACGCTACGCCCTTGCCATGACAAGTTTCTGAACCTGTAGGCTCGCCATGTGAAAAATCCCGACGATAATCCCCGCTGTTCCCCTCGATTTTTCATTACGCGATACGCATCGAGCCATTGCATGTTTCATAAGCCCTGAATCCGTGGATTCAGGAGGTTGATTACGTATCGGCAGTGCCCGCGGCGTCTGTAATCCCGGTTTGGCACCGAATGTGCAACCGCTCGGCTTGATGAATCCTTCAAACCCGGTGTGGAAAGCACGAATAAAGGCATGGCTGCCGATGGCCGGTATCGAGCCGAGGGTAGTGGCGCTGCGCGCGGCGGCGGCTGTGCTGTGCCTGTTGGTCTTCGCGCCGGGCCTGGCGGCACCGCTGCCGCCGGCGGCGGCCAGCGGGGGCAATACGTCCGGGCGCGAGTTCGAGATGCCCAAACGGCCACCGATCCCCGCGGAAGTGCTGGTCGATGGTGAGGCGCCGGCGGCGACGGACAGCGCGCCGCCCACGCCCCAAGGCCCGCGGATCTTCGTCCGCCGCCTCGAACTGGCGGGCGTGGAGGAGCGGCCGGAGAACGGCATCCGCGTGGCCGATCTGCAGGCCCTGGTGGACCGCCTGTTGGCGGAGCGCCTGGCGGCGGCCGGCGTGGCGCCAGATGCCGAGGCCTCGGAGGCGGCGCTGAAGCAGGAGCTGCAACGCCTCATCGACAACATGCAGAAGCCGCAGGCGGACAGCGAGCCCATCACCCCCGAGGCCCTGCAGCGGTTTATCGACAAGCTGCGCGTGGAGCAGCAACAGGCCGAACTGGGCATCGACGAACTGCAAGGGATTGCCGCCGAGGTGGCGCGATATTACCGTCGCCACGGCCTGATCCTGGCCCAGGCCTACATCCCGCCGCAGACCATCCGCGACGGCGTGGTGACCCTGCGCGTGGTCGAGGGCCGGCTCGGCCAGGTGCTGGTGGAAAAGCCGCGGCGCTACACCGTGGCCCAGCTCACCCAGCCCTTTGTCGGGCAGGTCGGCCAGCCGGTGGCCCGGCAGCGGGTCGAGGAGGCCCTGCTGCTGTTGTCCGACTACCCCGGCCTGCGCAGTTTCGGCGTCTTCCGCCCCGGCAGCGCGCCCGGCACCACCGACCTGGTGGTCTCGGTGCTGGAGGAACGGCGCGTCGAGGGCCGCCTGCACGCCGACAACTACGGCTCCCAGTACACCGGCGAATACCGCGCCCGCGCCGACCTGGTGATCAACAACCCCTTCAAGGCGCAGGACCGCCTGTTCGCCCACATCTCCCGCACCTTCCAGCCGGACAACGGCCTCTACGGCGGCCTCGGCTATGAGCGATCCGCCTTCGGCCCGCGCAATACCTTCGGCGCCAGCTATCTCGACAACGTCTACGACATGGGCGGCATCCTCGAACCCTTTGGCCTCACCGGCAGCACCCGGGTGGTGGACGTCTACTGGCGCCGCCAGTTCGTTCGCGGCCCGCGCTGGAACAGCTTCGGCACGCTGCGCTACGCGCGCAAGTCCGTGACCCTGGACGTGACCGAAGGCCGCGACACCGCCGACGAGCTGTCGGTGTTTTCCGCCGAATTCGGCTTCGACCGGCGCAGCGCCGACGGCCGCGGTTACCAGTCCGGCGGATTGCAGCTCAGCCAGGGCGTGGCGGGCATCCTCGGCTCCATGGCCGGCAGCGACGACCCGAACAGGGCCACCGCCAATCGCCGCGGCGGCTCCGGGAAATACGCCAGCAGCCAGTTCAGCAAGCTCTCCGCCGACTATCAATACTGGTATGACATCACCCCCACCCACGGCCTGCGTCTGGTCACGCGTGGCCAGTATTCGGCCGACCTGCTGACCTCCATCGAACAGTTCTCCATGGGCGGGCCGGGCAGCGTGCGCGCCTACGCCAATGCCGAATACCTCGCCGACACCGGCTATTCCCTGTCCCTGGAATGGTTGCTGCGGGCGCCGGGCTTCGCCCAGTGGCCAGCCTTCGCCGGCAAGCGCTGGGGCGAGATCCTGCAGTTCGTGCTGTTCGCCGACAGCGCCCAGGGCTGGCTCAACGATCCCCTGGCCAGCGACCGCGACAATGTCAGCCTGCACGGCGTGGGCGGCGGCGTGCGCATCCATGCTGGGGGCTTCTCCATGCGTCTCGAAATCGCCACCCCCGTGGGCGACGAAACGGCCTCCAACGGGCGCGACCCGCAGTACTTCTTCGAATTCAATTATGCGCTCTGAGAGGCCGATGAAGGAGCAGGGGCATGTTGCTGTTCGCCACCGGCGCAGAGAACCCGATCCTTGCAGGGTTCGCGCACAAGCAACGGGAAACACGGGATGATGAATCGGCCACGAGAATCAACGCAGCGGCGCGGAGAAAAGCGACGTAGGGTGGGCACTGCCCACCAGACCCAGGCCCGGGCGTCACTCATGGTGGGCGGTGCCCACCCTACGGGGTGGTTCCATGCCGCCGGGTTGGCGTTGGCCCTGGCTGCCGGTTTCGCGCAGGCCGCCCCCGAGGGCGGGCAGATCACCGCCGGCCAGGGCAGCATCCAGCAGGTTTCCCCAACCACCACGCAGATCAACCAGACCTCCAACCGTCTCTCCATCGACTGGCAGGGCTTCGACGTGGCGCCAAATGAGACGGTGCGATTTGTCCAGCCCGGCCGTGATGCCGCCGCGCTGAACCGCATATTCGACCAGAAACCCAGCGAGATCCTCGGCCGCATCGAGGCCAATGGCCGGGTATTCCTGATGAATCCCAACGGCCTCGTGTTCGGCGCCGGCTCGGTGGTCAATGTCGGTTCGCTGGTGGCCACCAGCCTGAGCCTGGATGCCGATGCCGCCGACTATCGGCTGTTTTCCGCGCCGGGTGAACGCGGCGGCGCGGTGATCAATCGCGGCGTGATCACCGCCGCCACGGGCGGCTCGGTGTCGCTGATCGGCCCGGTGGTGAAAAACGAGGGGCGCATTCTCGCCGACTACGGCCAGATCA
>JALSHB010000182.1 GCA_026982475.1 Chromatiales bacterium | reverse complement strand
CAGAGCCCTTTATCCGTTTAACCGAGAGCCCTTTAACCGCTTTTAATGGGATACATGGCACCACAGAACGGCACCCTGATTTACCCAAGCTTTTAGCACCGCCTGCTTTCGTGAAATGTGAGCATCCCGCCAGACCCGAGCTGTCAGATGACGATGGTCACTGATTCTCGCTGTCTTTTTCTTCTTTTCTTTCTTCTTTTTCCCCACCCTGCGGGCCGGCGAGGCCGAGCAGCAGGCCGCCTTCGCGCCACAGGGTGATGCGCAGGCCGTCGATGAGTTGTTCTCCTTCGGGGATTACTGCCAGCGTTTTGCTCAGTGGCGTTTGATACAGGGTGTAGCGGTTTCCGGCGCGGTCTTTCAGTTTGAGTTGCAGGGCCAGTTGTCCCTGCAGGGAGCAGTAGCGGCCTCCGAGCAGTTGGTATTGTTCCACCGGCAGGCGGGATGAGCCGACGCTGGAGAAGTCGAGTTTGGACATCATCCGGTTGAGGGCGCGGTAGTCGCTGGCGGGGAATTCGATGGCCAGGCGCTTGTTGTGGTTGACGGCGATTTCCTTGGCCACCAGCCAGGTGAGGTCGGCGTGATGGCGGTTGTGTTGCAGCAGGAGTGCGCCGCTGCCGAGGATGATCAGCAGCAGGGTGGCGGCGATGCCTAGCAGGCGGGCTTTGGCGGGGCGTCGGCCGGCGGTTGGTGCGGTGTCTTTGGGGGCGGGCGTTTGGGGGGGCTCCGTGAGCGCGGCGAGGCGTTCGAGGCAGTCTTCCGATGGCCGTTTGCCGGCGTAGAAGCGTTGCAGGTGCTGGTCCAGGCGTTGTTCAGGCACGGTCCACCTCTCGGGCCGGCGGGGCCAGGTGGCGTCGCAGCTTTTGCCGGCTGCGGCGGATGAGGCTGAGCACGGTGTTGCGCGGGTGGCCGGTGAGTCCGGCGATCTCCTGTGCGGTGTAGCCTTCGACATCGGCGAGCAGCAGGGCCTCGCGTTCCGTGGGTCGGAGGCTGGCCAGGGCCTGGTCCAGGCCGGCGTCGTCGCAATCGAAGCCGGCTGTGGCGTGGGGGTCGTGCAGGTTGTCGATGTGGTTTTCGCCGTTTTCGTCGAGGGATTCGAACACCAGCAGTTGCTCGCGGCGGCAGCCGTCGATGAAGCGGCTGCGGATGGCGGCGAACAGGTAGCAGCGCCGGCGGGGGCCGCCGGCGCTGAGCAGGGAGACCCAGCCGTCCTGTAGCAGGTCTTCGGCGCGGGCCGTGTCGTGGGTGAGGGAGTAGGCGTAGCGGAATCCGCGCAGCAGTAGTTCCTTCACGTCACCGGGGGGTGGGGACATCAGTCCTCCAGGTGGTATTTCCGTTTCTTGCCGTCGACCTTGTGCATGATGGCCTGGGTGGCGACCAGTTTACCGTCGCTGGGCAGTACCAGGAAATCCATGTCCACCTTGTTGCCCTGGGGGTCGACGAAGTCGGCGCAGCTGACGTAGTAGTCGCCCTTTTTGACGATGCCGTCGTGCAGTTCGACCAGTTTCAGGTCGTAGACCTTGTTTTTCAGCTGGTCGTAGAACTTGAAGGTGCCGCCGACGGTGCGTTCCTTGATCATCTGGTCCATGGCGGCCTGGATGTTGCTGCGCAGATCACCCTTGATGGACGGGTCATCGGCGGCCAGGGCGCTGCCACTGGCGAGCAGGGCGGCGATCAGGCTGCCCTGGCGTAAACGGCGCAGGCGCTTGGTGCTGTGTGGATGCATTCTTTTTCCCTCCTCAGGGATGGCGAGCGGGGTGGGGTGTCTTCCTGAGGCGTTATTGCCTTTGCCTCATTACAGAGAACGAGCGGCAGGGCGGTTTGATTGCAGCCGATGCAGGGTTATTTCCGGCCGGCAGTTGAAGCGGGCGTCGACCACCGAGGAGCCGGTACCGCGTGAGGTGTAGCCCTGCATGCCGTGATGGCGCCAGCGGCCGCGGCAGACGCGATGCGGCGCGGCGGCGTTGCAGTACAGGGGGCGGCCGCCGGGCAGGCAGATCTGGCCGCCGTGGGTGTGGCCGCAGAGCATGGCGTCGAAGCCGGCGTGGGCGGCGTTGCGGTAGATTTCCGGGGAGTGGGCGAGGAGCAGGGAGGTGGCCTCCAGGGGGATGTCGTCGCTGGCCTTTTCGAGATTGTCGGCGCGGTAGTAGTGGGGGTCGTCGATGCCGGCCAGCCACAGTTCCGTGCCGTCGCGGCGCAGCGCCGTGGCCTCGTTCATCAGCATCTGGATGCCCATCGCCTCCAGCGCCGGCAGCATGCGGATGGAGTCGTGATTGCCGAGCACGCCATAGAGCGGGGCGTGGATGGCCTCGCAGACCTGGCGCAGGCCGTCGAGGGCCGCTTCGAAGGGGCCGTGGGTGAGGAAGCGGTAGTCGCCGGTGAGCACGCACAGGTCGTAGTCGAGCCCCCTCAGTCGTGAGGCGAGGGCGGCGGGGAAGCCGGGGTGGACATCCACGTGCAGGTCGCTGAGGTGCAGCAGGGTGAGGCCGTCGAAGGCCGCCGGCAGGCGCGGCAGGGCGAGGGTGTTGTGGCGGACTTCGAAGTCCATCACGTTGCGCTGGCCTCGCCGGTAGAGGCCGCTGAGACGCAGGGTGTTGCGGATCAGGGCGCTGCCGGTGGTCCAGTTTTCGAGGTGAAACCAGGTGCGGCCGCGGCCGACGACCTTTTCCCTGTGTTCGTCCTCGATGCCGAGGCGCTGGGCCAGGTGCAGGCGGCCGACGCGCCGGGCAAGCTGGTGTTCCAGTGTGGCTTCCGTGGCGTTTGGCGGCTGGGTCATGCGGGCATCTCGACGGGGTTGATGTCAACAGGATACACCCGTCCATTGGGTTGCGCCGGTCGTCGCGCGGGTTTGCCCTTTTCCGGCCATGTGTAGCCTTTCGTGCCTTGACTCCGTTGTAGGGTACGGAGTCCAGACTCTGTCCATGGCCGGCCGTCTGCAGGCAGCCGGGCCGGTGACCGTCATCGCCAGAGGAGTGAATCATGCAGACCACCGACACCCCCCCCTTTCCGCGGCCGAGCCCGCCGCCTGCACATCGCCATCGTCGGCAGCGGTTCCGGGGCCTTCGCGGCGGCCCTTCGCGCGGTGGAGAACGGCGCGCGGGTGACGCTCATCGAGGGCAGTGAGGTGATCGGTGGCACCTGCGTCAATATCGGCTGCGTGCCGTCGAAGATCCTCATCCGTGGCGCCCACGTCGCCCATCTGCAGGCCTACCACGGCCTGGCCGGCATTCCCCTGCATGCACCGCGCATCGATCGTCGCGCCATGCTGGCCCAGCAGCAGGCGCGGGTGGCCATGCTGCGCCACGCCAAGTACGAAAGCCTCCTCGCGGCCAATCCCGACATCATCCTGCTGCGCGGCATGGCGCGCTTCAGGGATGCCGGCAGTCTCGTCGTCCGCCATGCCGATGGCGGCGAGACGCTTTTGCATCCCGACAGAATCCTGCTCGCCACCGGCGCCAGCGCGGCCATCCCCGATATTCCCGGCCTGACCGGCGCGCCCTGCTGGACCGCTACCGAGGCCCTGGTGGCCGAGTCGATTCCCGAGCATCTCATTGTCCTTGGCGGTTCGGTGATCGCCGTGGAATTGGCGCAGGCCTTTCGTCGCCTCGGCGCGGCGGTGACATTGGTGGCGCGCGGTCGTCTGCTGTCCCGCCAGGACCCCGACCTGGGCGAGGGGCTGCGGGCGGTGTTCGAGGAGGAGGGCATCACGGTGCTGACGGACACGGCCACCCACGGCGTGCGCTATGATGGCCAACAGTTCCGGTTGGACACCGATGGTGGCGAGATCCGTGGCGACCGCCTGCTGCTGGCCACCGGCCGCCGTCCCAACACCGCCGCCCTCGACCTGGCCCGCGCCGGGGTGGAGACCGATGCGCGCGGCGCCATCGTGGTGGACGACCACCTGCGCACCAGCGTGGTGAACGTCTACGCCGTGGGCGACTGCACCCAGCTGCCGCCGTTCGTCTACGTCGCCGCCGCTGCTGGCACCCGTGCCGCGCGTAACATGACCGGCGAGGACGTGGCCCTCGACCTCACGGTGCTGCCGGCGGTGGTGTTCACGGAGCCGCAGGTGGCCAGCGTCGGCCTCCATGAGGCGCGGGCGCGCGAACAGGGGCTCGACGTGGAGAGCCGCACCCTGGCGCTGGAAAACGTGCCGCGCGCCCTGGCCAATTTCGATACCCGCGGCTTCATCAAGCTGGTGGCGGCGCGCGACAGTGGCCGCCTCCTCGGTTGCCAGGTGCTGGCCGATGGCGGTGGCGAGATCATCCAGAGCGCGGCCCTGGCCATCGCCAACGGCATGACGGTGGACGGCCTCGCCGACCAGCTGTTCCCCTATCTCACCATGGTGGAGGGCCTCAAGCTCTGCGCCCAGACCTTCCGCAAGGACGTCTCCCAGCTCTCCTGCTGCGCCGGTTGAGGCCCGGCGGGGCTTGTTTATGCCGCCAGTCTCCCCCATTTACAGTGATCAGGATTCCATACGTGCCGTATCCATTGTTGGGGGACACGCATGCTCGAACACCGATACCACCGTCGCATCCCACAGGACCTGCCCGCCACCCTGCGCACCCGCAGCGGCGAGACCGCGCGTTGCCGCATCACCGATTGCTGCAGCGACGGCATCGGCCTGGTCTGCGAGGACGCCAAGCTCGCCGAGGGGGCCATCGTCGAAGTGGAGATCGCCACCGCGAACGGGGGGGGCGGCGCCCGCCCGCGCAGCTACGTGATCCACGCCGAAGGCGATCGGGTGGGACTGATGTGGCTGGATGACGCGCCCGTGCCAGCCTGTCTGCAGCCCCGCTGAGCGGGGTGCGGCCGGGCCGCGCGCGCCTGGCTGCCTTCTTGAATATTAGAGTTTACTAATATTTGGTCATCTGCTATCTTTATGCGCTGATAAATTCCTGAACCTTCGGATTCAGGGAATTCACAGAGTCAGCGCCGCGCCGCGTGGCCACGTTTGAACAAGGAGATTTCATCATGACCCGATCCAGCGCAATGGCCGCCTTGCCGTGGTTGGTCGTCCTTTCCGCCATCACCGGCCTTTCGGCAGCGGCACGCGCCGCCGATCTGCCCTTCGAGACGGCAACGGTCAGTGAGCAGACGGTGGCCGAGGTGTATGTGGCGGATGCCGTCATCGAGGCCGTGAACCGGGCCACCATCGCCGCCGAGACCAGCGGCCGCATCGAGGAAATCTACTTCGACGTGGACGACGAGGTGAAGAAGGGCGATGTGCTGCTGCGCTTCAGCGACAAGGAGCAGCGCGCGCGCCTGGCCCAGGCCGAGGCGCGGCTGCGCGAGGCCGAGGCCCGCCAGCGCGAGGCGGAGGCGGAGCAGAAGCGGGTCGCCGGGGTGTTCGCCAAGAAGCTGGTGTCGCAGTCGGCCATGGACAAGGCCAACGCCAACCTGAAGGCCGCCCGGCAGCGCGTGGAGGCGGCCCGCGCCGCGGTGCGCCAGGCCCGCGAGCAGCTCAGTTACACCGTGGTGCGCGCGCCCTATGCCGGCATCGTCGTCGAGCGCCACGTGGAGAAGGGCGAGATGGCCCGCCCCGGCACGCCCCTGATGACCGGCTTTTCCCTGGAGCACCTGCGCGCCAGCGCCAGCGTGCCGCAGAACGTGATGAGCGCGGTGCGCGAGATCCGCAAGGCCCGCATCTCCCTGCGCGATCCCTTGCAGCCGGGCAGGCGCATCGCCGAGGTGGCGGCGGAGAAGGTCACGGTATTCCCCTTTGCCGACGAGAAGAGCCACGATTTCAAGGTGCGCCTGCAGTTGCCGGAGGACCATGCGGTCTACTATCCGGGCATGTTCGTGAAGGCGGTCTTCGACGTGGGCAGCGCGCAGAAGCTGCTGGTGCCGGCGCGGGCGGTGGTGCACCGCAGCGAGGTGACGGCGGTGTACGTGGTGGACGACAACGGCCGCGTGAGTTTCCGCCAGGTGCGCGTCGGCGGCCGCCTGATCCATGGCGACCAGCTGCAGGCGCTGGCCGGCCTGAACGCCGGCGAGCGCGTGGCGCTGGACCCGGTGCACGCCGGCGTGGTGCTGAAGGAGCAGCGTGCGGGGGGTAAGGCACAGTGAGCGATGCGAACGAAAAGATGGGCATCTCCGGGCGCATCGCGCGGGCCTTCCTGACCACCGAGATCACCCCGCTGCTGGCCATCCTCGGCCTGCTGCTGGGCGCCTTTGCGGTGATGGTCACGCCGCGCGAGGAGGAGCCGCAGATCAACGTCACCTTCGCCAACGTGTTCGTGGCCCTGCCCGGTGCGTCGAGCACCGAGGTGGAGCACCTGGTGAGCACGCCGGCGGAGCAGGTACTGTCAGAGATCGACGGCATCAAGCACGTGTATTCCGTGTCCATGCCCGGCAAGGCGGTGCTCACCGTGCAGTTCAAGGTGGGCGAGGACCGCACCCAGGCCATCGTGCGCCTGTACAACGCCATCTATTCCAACCAGGACTGGCTGCCACCGGGCCTGGGGGTGGCCCAGCCCATCATCAAGCCCATGGGCATCGACGACGTGCCCATCGCCACTCTCACCCTGTGGAGCGAGGATGAGCAGGTGGGTGCCCTGGAGCTGCAGCAGGTGGCGCACGCCATCGAGGCGGAGCTGAAGCGGGTGCCCGGCACGCGTGACATCTACACCATCGGCGGCACCGACCGGGTGGTGCACGTGCTGCCCGACCCCGCGCGCCTGGCCGGCTACGGCATCGCGCTGAGCGATCTGCGCAACGCCCTGCGCATGGGCAACCAGTCGCGCAATGCCGGCAGCATGGTGGCCGACAACCGCGAGATCCCGGTGCAGGCGGGCGTGTTTCTGACCTCCGCCGAGGACGTCGCCGAGCTGGTGGTGGGCGTGCACGACGGCCGTCCGGTATTCCTGCGCGACGTGGCCGAGGTGCGTCTCGGCGCCGACCAGCCGGAGCAGTATGTGTGGTTCGGCACCGGTCCGGCGGCCGCGGCCAAGGGCATCGAGGCGCGGGGCGAGTTCCCGGCGGTGACCATCGCCATCGCCAAGAAGCCGGGCGTCAACGCGGTGGACGTGGCCGACCAGCTCATCAACCGTTTCGAGCAGCTCAAGGGCACCTTCATTCCCGACGGCGTCAATGCCACGGTGACGCGCAACTACGGCGCCACCGCCAACGACAAGGCGCAGAAGCTGATCGGCAAGCTGATCTTCGCCACCGCCTTCGTGGTGCTGCTGGTGCTGGTGACGCTGGGCCGTCGCGAGGCGCTGATCGTCGGCGCCGCGGTGGTGATCACCCTGGCCGCCACCCTGTTCGCCTCCTGGGCCTGGGGCTTCACCATCAACCGCGTGTCGCTGTTCGCGCTGATCTTCTCCATCGGCATCCTGGTGGACGACGCCATCGTGGTGGTGGAAAACATCCACCGCCACATGAGCCTGGGCAAGAAGAACCTGCTGGAGGCCATCCCGCTGGCAGTGGACGAGGTGGGCGGGCCGACCATCCTCGCCACCTTCGCGGTGATCGCGGCGCTGCTGCCCATGGCCTTCGTCACCGGCCTGATGGGCCCCTACATGAGCCCCATCCCCATCAACGCCAGCATGGGCATGCTGATCTCCCTGGGCGTGGCCTTCGTCGTCACGCCGTGGATGGCCTACAAGCTGCTGCGCAACAGCCATGCCGTGCACGCGTGCGAGGACCAGGAACAGTCGGCGCGCCTGTACCGTTTCTTCAGCCGCTTCATGGGGCCCTTCCTCAATGGCCGAAAGGGCCGTGGCCCGCGCTGGCTGCTGTTGTTCGGCATCCTGATCCTGATCGGCGCCTCGGTGGCGCTGCCGGTGTTCAAGCTGGTGGTGCTGAAGATGCTGCCCTTCGACAACAAGTCGGAATTCCAGGTGGTGGTGGACATGCCCGAGGGCACCACCGTGGAGCAGACCGCGCGCGTGCTCGCCGAGCTGGGCGGCTATCTGGCCACGGTGCCCGAGGTGACCGACTACCAGGTCTACGCCGGCACCGCCTCGCCGATCAATTTCAACGGCCTGGTGCGCCAGTACTACCTGCGCAGCGGCGCCAACGTGGGCGACATCCAGGTCAACCTGACGCCCAAGCACGAGCGTGATCGCAAGAGCCACGACATCGCCCTGTCGGTGCGCGAGCCGCTGGCGGAGATCGGTCGCCGCTACGACGCCAACGTCAAGGTGGTGGAGGTGCCGCCGGGGCCGCCGGTGCAGGCGCCGCTGGTGGCGGAGATCTACGGCATCGACTACGAGGGCCAGCGCCGCGTCGCCGAGGAGGTGCGCAAGGTGTTCGAGAACACCGCCGACGTGGTGGACGTGGACACCAGCGTGGAGGCCCCGGCGCCGCGCCTGGTGGTGCATGTGGATCGTGCCAAGGCGGCCATTCTCGGCGTTTCGCAACAGGCGGTGACGACGGCCCTGGCCACCGCGCTCAACGGCGAGGACGCCACCTATCTGCATGGCGCCAACGTGAAGTATCCGACCCCCATCCGCCTCGAATTCACGGTCGCGGACAAGGGCGACATGGAGCGCCTGCTGTCCATCAAGGTGCGTTCGCGCAACGGCGCGCTGGTGCCGCTGTCCGACGTGGTGTCGGTGGAGCGCAGCGAGCGTGAATACGCCATCTACCACAAGGACCTGCTGCCGGTGGTGTTCGTCACCGGCGACCTGGCCGGCAACCTGGACAGCCCGCTGTACGGCATGTTCGATATCTTCGCCCAGCTGTTCGACGTGCAGGTGGAGGACGGCTACCCCCTCGGCCAGACCCTCATCGAGCAGCCGGACAATCCCTACCGCTACAGCGTCAAGTGGGACGGCGAGTGGACCGTCACCTACGAGACCTTCCGCGACATGGGGC
Organism: Chromatiales bacterium; assembly: GCA_026982475.1. Classification (GTDB taxonomy): domain Bacteria; phylum Pseudomonadota; class Gammaproteobacteria; order SZUA-152; family SZUA-152; genus DRQN01. The sequence continues at coordinate 2,185 of JALSHB010000182.1, read as the reverse complement.
TGGCCTATTCGGTGGGGCTGATCCTCATCTACCTGCTGGTGGTGGCGCAGTTCCGCTCCTACCTGGTGCCGCTGATCATCATGGCGCCGATCCCGCTGACCATCATCGGCGTGATGCCCGGCCACGCCCTGCTGGGGGCGCAGTTCACCGCCACCTCGATGATCGGCATGATCGCCCTGGCCGGCATCATCGTGCGCAACTCCATCCTCCTGGTGGACTTCGTCAACCAGCAGGTGGACGAGGGCGTGGCGCTGCAGGAGGCGGTGCTGCGCGCCGGCGCGGTGCGCGCCAAGCCCATCGCCCTGACCGGCCTGGCGGCCATGCTGGGTGCCCTGTTCATCCTCGACGACCCCATCTTCAGCGGCCTCGCCATCGCCCTGATCTTCGGCATCCTGGTGTCCACGGTGCTGACCCTGGTGGTGATCCCGGTGATGTACTACGCCTACCGCTACAAGCGCGTGCAGGGCTGAGGCATGCAAAAGGCCGGGGTGCTGCCCCGGCCTTTTGCGTCTCCTACGGTGCGATCTTTCCTACGGTGCGATCTTGTACAGGCGCCCGGCGCCCCTGTTCAGGGCATAGACCTCGTAGTCCTCGTCGTAACCAAAGGCGCTCAGGTTGCCGACGGTGGCGTTGAACGCCCGCTTTTCCGTATAGCCGTTGGCGCCGTCGTAACGCAGCCCCCGCAGGTAGCCGGCGACATAGTCGCCGTAGAGATAGACGCCACACAGATCGGGGATGTCCGTGCCGCGATACACCATGCCGCCGGTGATGGAATACCAGCCATCGCTGCGGGGCGGGGCGATGATGGGCGGTGCATAGGCGCCGAGCGTGCATCCCGGTGTGTAGCAGATGTCCCCCTCGACCTCGTTCCAGCCATAGTTCAGCCCCTGTCGGATGATGTCGATCTCTTCGCGGGCGCTCTGTCCCACATCGGCGGCGTAGAGGTCGCCGGTTGCCGGGTCGAAGCTGAAGCGCCAGGGATTGCGCAGGCCATAGGCCCAGATCTCGCGGCGCGCGCCGCTGACCTCGGACCAGGCGGGGTTGTCCGGGGGGATGGCGTATGCCCGGCCGCTGTCCCGGTTGTCGATGTCGATGCGCAGCATGGCGCCCAGCAGGGTGGTGAGATCCTGTCCGTTGCCGTCCGGGTCTCCGCCGCCGCCACCGTCGCCCATGCCGATATAGAGATAGGGGCTCGGTTCGGGGCCAAAGGCGATCTGTCCGCCGTTGTGATTGCCATAGGGCTGGGGGATCTCGAGGATGATTCGCTCGCTGTCCTCCAGGCTGGCGGAAGCGCCCACCGTGAATTCGGAAACGATGGTGCAGCGGCTGCTGCCGCTGCATCGCGGGTTTGGCTCGTTGTTGTCCGAGACGTAGTTGACGAAGAAGCGCCCGTTGCTGGCGAAGTCGGGATGGAAGGCGATGCTCAGCAGACCCATCTCGCCGCCGCTGCGCACGCGGTCCTGGATGTCGAGGAAAGGGTCGTCCAGCAGGGTCCCGTTTTGGACCACGCGCACCGTTCCCCGCTGTTCGACGACGAACAGCCGCTTGCTGCCGTCGCCCGCGTTGGTGACGTGCACGGGGTTGGCCAGTCCGTCGGTGATTTCCTGCAGGGAAATGGCCGGGATGGCGGGGGGCTGGCCGCTGGTCTCGCAGGGCGTGGCCGTGGCCTGGCGTTGTGCAAAGCGTGCGGTGATGTCCCTGTCGGCGGTCATGCGGACCGTGCAGCCCGCCGCGCCGGTGCAGTCGCCGCCCCAGGCATCGAGCCGGTAGCCGCTGTCGGGGGTGGCGGTGAGGGTGACGGTCGTGCCCTCGTCGAAGGTGGCCGTGCAACGGGAATCGGGCATGCAGCGGATGCCGGCGGGCGAGCTGGAGACGCTGCCGTTGACGCCGCTGGTGACGGCCAGGGTGTAGGTGGCGGTGGTTTCCGGCCCGTCCGGTTCGGCACAGGCGGGAAGCAGCAGGAAGGCCAGGGGCAGCAGGTGCCTGGGCCGGCATGTCGGGAGCGTTCTCATGGCCGTCGATCTCCTGTGTCGCTGTGAGCAAGGCGGCAGTCGGACATCTGTTGCTGTTATTTACTGACCCGGCGACAATATCGTCGCCGGGGCAACAGTGACATGGCCCCCCAACCCGCGATTCAGGGTACCCCCTTTCCGGGCAGGCGCACCATGGGGAAGAGGCTGTCGTC
>JALSHB010000181.1 GCA_026982475.1 Chromatiales bacterium | reverse complement strand
ACCACCCGCCGCTCCTTCTCCAGCATCTCGGCGATCAGTTCCGCCGGCGGCCGGTGTTCCAGCGCCTCCAGGCTGTGGGGGTTCTTGCTGTCGAGGTTGGCGGCGATGAGTTTGCCGTCTTCGTCGTATTTGAGCAGGTCTTCGGCCTGCACCTTCCAGGCCTGTTCGTTCTCCTTGCGCTCGCGCCACCACTGGAGGCAGCCGGCGAATTCGTCGTACTGCATGGGTTTGGTCTTGCTGTATTTCTTGCGGCCCTCGGGGGTGGGGATCTGGTAGTACCAGATCTCCCGTGTGGGCCCGGCGCGGTCGAAGAACAGCAGGTTGGCGGGGATGTCGGTGTAGGGGGCGAAGACGCCTTCGGGCAGGCGCACGATGGTGTGCAGGTTGAAGTTTTTCAGCAGTTCTTCCTTGATGCGGGCGGCGACGCCGTCGGCGAACAGGGTGCCGTTGGGCACCACCACGGCGGCGCGGCCTCCAGCCTCCGATCCGTGGCCCGGTCGTTTCAGCTTGCGCATGATGAGCTGCAGGAACAGCAGGGCGGTTTCGGCGGTCTGCATATCTTCGGGGAAGTTGCCGAGGATGCCTTTCTCCTCTTCGCCGCCGAAGGGCGGGTTGGTGAGGATGATGTCCACGCGGTCCTTGTCGCCGATCTCGCGCAGGGGGTTGCGCAGGGAGTTGCCGGGGTCGATGCGCGGGTATTCCAGGCCGTGCAGCAGCAGGTTCATCTGCACCAGCAGGTAGGGCAGGGGCTTGGCCTCGCCGCCGTAGATGCTGCTGGTTTGCAGGGTTTCGCGGTCTTCCACGGTGTTGCACTGTTTTTCCAGGTGGCTGTAGGCCTCCACCAGAAATCCGCCGGTGCCGCAGGCGGGGTCGAGGATGGTCTCGCCCAGTTGCGGGTCGATGACCTCGACCATGAAGCGCACCACCGGCCGCGGGGTGTAGAACTCGCCGGAGTCGCCCGCCGCGTCGCGCATCTCGCGCAGCATGGTTTCGTAGAGACGGCTGAGGGTGTGCATCTCCTCAGAGGAGTTGAAGTGAATGGCGTTGATCTTGTCGATGACGTCGCGCAGCAGGTAGCCGGTGATCATGCGGTTCTGCACGCCGCGGAACACGGTGGCGATGACGTCACGGCGGTCGCCGCCGGCGCCGTTTTCGTCACGCGCGCCCTGCAGGTTACGCAGGTAGGCGAACAGGCCGGGGCCGCGGCTGCCGTCGGGGCGCACGGCTTCGTCGTTGTTGATGAAGGCGAGCAGTTCGTCACCGGTGATGCCGCCCTCCACCGCCGCCCAGTCGCGCCAGCGGTAGGGCGGCTCGATGGCGGGCTGGAAGTCGCGGCCTTCCAGGGTGGCCTCGGTCTCGCGCAGTTGTTCCAGGTCGTCGAGGAACTTGAGGAACATGATCCAGGTGAGCATGGGCAGGCGGTCGAGGTCGCCGTTGAGGCCCTTGTCCTTGCGCATGATCTGGCGCGCGGACTTGATGATGGCGCTGAGCTGCTGCGCCGTGGTCATGGGTTTTTCGGTCTTTTTCTTTCTGGGCATGGGGTCTCGATTTCAGGTCAATGGGTGTAGAGCAGGGTCTGCAGCCGGTCCACGGC
>JALSHB010000180.1 GCA_026982475.1 Chromatiales bacterium | reverse complement strand
GGTGGAGACGGGACGACTTCTCCCACGGTCTGTGCTGAAACAGCCAGATGCGGCTTTGGTCCCTCCGCCCCCGATAAACCCTTTTTGGCTTATCAGGAAAGAACATACAAGCGGCTTCAGCCGCGAAGGGTGGTGCCGGCATTCCTTCACGACGGGACTCGCCCGGCCCCTGCCGCGCCTGAAGGTGCGACAGGGGAAATAGGCCGACCCCCGCCGTTCAGGTCTTGAACCTGTCCGCCAGTTCGCGCAGTTGCGTGGCCAGCCGGGTCAGGTCCTCGCTGGCCCGGGCCACTTGTTCGGAACCACTGACCGCGGCGTCTGTGCCCTGGCTGATTTGCTGGATATTGCGGTTTACCTCCTCGGCGACGTGACTCTGTTCCTCGGCGGCGCTGGCGATCTGGGTGTTGAGGTCGTTGATCTCGGTGATGGCGGCGTTGATGTTCTGCAGCGCATCGTTGACCCGGCTGGCGTTTTCCACCCCCGCCTGGCTCTGCGCCTGGTTTTCTTCCATCACGCCGACCGCCTCGTGGGCGCGGGACTGCAGGCGCTCGATCATGTTCTGGATCTCCTGCGTGGATTCCTGGGTACGGCTCGCCAGGGTGCGCACTTCGTCGGCCACCACGGCGAAGCCGCGCCCCTGCTCACCGGCGCGCGCGGCCTCGATGGCGGCATTGAGGGCCAGCAGGTTGGTCTGTTCGGCGATGCCGCGGATCACGTCCAGCACGCCACCGATCTCGTTGGTCTCCGACTGCAACTGGTGGATGACGTCGGAGGCCTTCTGGATCTCGCCGGCGAGGCTGTCCATGGTGTCGATGTTGTCGTTGACGATGGTGCGGCCGTTACGGGTCTCCCGGTTGGCCTTGTCGGCGGCGGCCGCGGCCTGCTGGGTATTGCCCGCCACCTCCTGTACCGCGGCGGCCATTTCGTTGATGGCGGTGGCCAGCTGGTCCGTCTGCATCTGTTGTTCGGTGATGGCGGCGTTGGATTGCTCGGCGACCTGGGAGAGCTGCCGCGCGGAGCCACTCAGGCTGTCCGTGGAGCCCTTGATGTCGCCCACCAGGCCCTGCAGTTTGCCGACGAAGGTATTGAACCCGTGGGCGACATCGCCCAGTTCATCCCGGCGGCTGTCGTCCAGGCGCCGGGTCAGGTCGCCGTCGCCCTCGGCGATCTCCCGCAGGGCGCCGGCCAGCTGTTCGAGCCTTTTGCCGATGGTCCTCTTGTAGATGACGTAGAGCAGGACAAAGATGAGCAGGGCGGTGGCGAGCAGGAAGCCGCTGATTTCATAGCTGAGCTCCGCGCCACTGGCGAGTGCCTGATCGATGGGCAGGTCGACTTCCAGCACGCCGCGCACGTCATTGAGCTTCCAGTCGTTCTTGGGCGTGTCGGCGCGGGCGTTGTGACAGTCGACGCAGGCCTGGCTGATCATGCGATCGGCGACGGCGACGCGTACCCTGGTCTCGCCGTCGATCTCCTCGGTGCGGCTGAAGACCGTCTCGGGATTATTGCTCAGGGTGCGCCAGGCCTCGCGGGCAAAGTCATCCAGCTGGCGGTTCTGGCGGTTGGGGAAGGGGAAGCCCGAGTAGAGGTGGATGGAAATGCCCTGCTCGCCGAGCAGACCGCTGAGATCGTGGATCATGGTCGCCGGCAGGGGGATGGCGTTGGGATTGTTCTGGTGATCGATGGCCGGGGAAATATCTTCCTTGTCAGCGATTTTCTTGATCACGTGTTTGGTGTAGTAGGCGCGCAGGGTCCTGAATTGCTGAACGGTGGACTCGGCCTGGGCGATGGCCTCCTGTTCGGTATTCTTGCGCACCATCTCGGGAATCATCAGCGCGAGGACAAGGATGCCGACGGTGAAAATCAGGCCCATGGGCGCAAACATCTGCCAAAATAAGGATTTCTTCATTATCCGGACTCCTGACTGAACCGAGTGATTGAGCGGCGGATTCATAAACGAAAAATACATCGGCAGTGAGGGCGGGGGCTTTAGGCGATGTGGATGGTTGCCAGGGTGTGGCGTGATTTCTCTGCTGCCGTCGCTGGACGGGCTTCTGTTATCATTGCCCTCCGCCTTCAACCGGCACAGCCTTCGCGACGAGGAACACCATGCCCGAATACCGCTCCCGTACCTCCACCCACGGCCGCAACATGGCCGGCGCCCGCGCCCTGTGGCGCGCCACCGGCATGAAAGACGGCGACTTCGACAAGCCCATCATCGCCATCGCCAATTCCTTCACCCAGTTCGTGCCCGGCCACGTGCACCTCAAGGACATGGGCCAGCTGGTGGCGCGCGAGGTGGAGAAGGCCGGCGGCGTGGCCAAGGAATTCAACACCATCGCCATCGACGACGGCATCGCCATGGGCCACAGCGGCATGCTGTATTCACTGCCCTCGCGGGAGATCATCGCCGACAGCGTGGAATACATGGTCAACGCCCACTGCGCCGACGCCCTGGTGTGCATCTCCAACTGCGACAAGATCACCCCCGGCATGCTCAATGCCGCGCTGCGCCTCAACATCCCCACCATCTTCGTCTCCGGCGGGCCGATGGAGTCGGGCAAGGCGGTGATCCATGGCCAGGAGGTCCACCTCGATCTGGTGGACGCCATGGTCAGCGCCGCCGATGACACGGTGGACGACGCCACCGTGCAGCAGCTGGAGCGCTCCGCCTGCCCCACCTGCGGCTCCTGTTCCGGCATGTTCACCGCCAACTCCATGAACTGCCTCACCGAGGCCCTGGGCCTGTCGCTGCCGGGCAACGGTTCGCTGCTGGCCACCCACGCCGACCGCCGCGAGCTGTTCCTGGAGGCGGGGCGGCGCATCGTCGACATCGCCCACCGCTACTACGAGCAGGACGACGCCTCGGTGCTGCCGCGCTCGGTGGCCAGCTTTGCCGCCTTCGAGAACGCCATGATGCTGGACATCGCCATGGGCGGCTCCACCAACACCATCCTGCACCTGCTGGCGGCGGCCGAGGAGGGCGGTGTGAAGTTCACCATGGACGACATCGACCGCCTGTCGCGCAAGGTGCCGCAGCTGTGCAAGGTGGCGCCGTCGACGCAGCAATACCACATGGAAGACGTGCACCGCGCCGGTGGCGTGATGGGCATCCTCGGCGAGCTGGACCGCGCCGGCCTGCTCAACCGCGACCTGCCCATGATCCACGCCGCCAGCGTGGCCGAGGCCCTGGCGCAGTGGGACGTGAAGCAGACCGGCGACGAAGCGGTGAAGACCTTCTTCCGTGCCGCCCCTGGCAACGTGCCCACCCAGCAGGCCTTCAGCCAGGACAAGCGCTGGCCGTCGCTGGACGACGACCGCGCCGGCGGCTGCATCCGCGACATCGAACACGCCTATTCCCGCGAAGGCGGTCTGGCGGTGCTCTACGGCAACATCGCCGAGGACGGCTGCGTGGTGAAGACCGCCGGCGTCGATGAATCGATCCTGACCTTCTCCGGCCCGGCGCGCATCTTCGAGAGCCAGGACGCGGCGGTGGCGGCGATCCTCGACGACCGGATCCGCGAGGGCGACGTGGTGGTGATCCGCTACGAGGGCCCGCGCGGCGGTCCCGGCATGCAGGAGATGCTGTATCCCACCAGCTACCTGAAGTCCAAGGGCCTGGGCAAGGCCTGCGCGCTGATCACCGACGGCCGCTTCTCCGGCGGCACCTCCGGGCTGTCCATCGGCCACGCCTCGCCGGAGGCCGCCGAGGGCGGCGCCATCGGCCTGGTGGAGGAGGGAGACACCATCGAGATCGACATCCCCGGGCGTTCCATTCGTCTGGCGATCAGCGACGAGGAACTGGCCGCGCGGCGTGCGGCCATGGAGGCGAAGGGGAAGGCGGCGTGGAAGCCGGTGAACCGTGACCGCCCGGTGTCGGCGGCGCTGCGCGCCTACGCGGCACTCGCCACCTCCGCCTCGCGCGGCGCGGTGCGTGACGTGAGTCAGATCGAGAAATAATCCGCCTCTCTTGTGTAGGAGCACCTTCAGGCGCGACCTCGGATGGTGCGAAACCGGTCGCGGTTCATTGCCCCACAGAGACACGAAGGCACGGAGCCTTCGAAGGAAAGCCATTTCCTTATTATGGCGCTCTGCGGTGTAACGCAAGAGGCGGAGTCATCACGGGTGGTAGAGGTGCGCCGAGCGCCACAGGATGCGTGACACCGCGGTGCGGTGTCACAAAGTCGAATGGCTTTTCTCTGTGGTTTCGTGTCTCTGTGGTGAGTTTTGTTACAGCGAACTCCAACTGGACTTCTTGCGCGGCCGCAGGCGGGGAGCAATCAGGCCGAGGATGATGCCGGCGATGATCACCCCGGCGCCGGTGAGAAACCACTCGCGCTCGGCGCTGTCGCGCAGCATCTGGTTTTCTTGCCGCACCAGTTCGTGCTCGTTTTCCAGTTCCAGCAGCTGTTTCTTCAGGCGGGCATTTTCGTTTTCCAGTTGCAAGGGCTTGGCGGCGACGCGACGCAGGCGGTTGAGTTCTTCGTTGAGCTTTTCATTCTGCTTTTTCAGCGCGGAATATTGCGCGCTGAGGTCGCTCTCCTTGCGGCTGGTGGCCGCCAGCTCTTCCTTCAGCCGGGCGTTGTCCGCTTCCAGCTCAGTGAGCCTTTTCTGCGCGGCTGCCAGACGCTGTCTGGCGATGGGGGTGGAGGTGAGGTACTGGTTCAGCACCCAGCCCTCGGTGCCGTCGGCAAGGCGCACCCGACTGTATTTGTCAGCCTTCTCCAGGACCTCCATCTTGGTGCCGCTGGGCAGTGTGCGCAGTATCTGATGCTGGTTGGATTGGCCCGAACGCAGGGTGATGACGATCTGGTCGATGACATATTTTGTTTCGGCATAGGCGCTGCTGCCCAGCAGGAGCAGGCAAAGGGCAAAAAGCAGTTTTCTGGTCATGGCTTGGGGCACCAAGTTACTTGCGTGATGGTCGGCCGACGCCGCAGGGGCCGGCGTCATGGTGGCGTTTGCGGCCTTGCTTGCACATTGGTTTGCGATCCGCGATGCTTGTCGTTACAGGGTGTGCAGGGGGCTGCGGCGATAATACTCTATCGCCAAGGCGGACTCAAAAGCCCCACCCCTGCAACCAGGCTCTGTATACAACGGTTGGCGGCCGTTTTGGGTTCCTGGGCAGAATTGACCTGATCGGCGGGCTTGATATACTTTTGCGCCTGATCGACAGGGGGGTGCGGCGTTACCGGCGTTGGTTTCTGTCAGGCGCCGTGGTATCGGAAGGTTCCAACTTTCAGTGAAGGGTATTGTTCCATGACAAAAAGAAGCGGAATGGTTGTGCTGCTCATTGCCTTGATGATGAGCGTGGGGGGAGTTTACGCGGCGGAGAAGAACATCGCCGGCAGCATGCGCGAGGGTGAGGGTGATCCCGTAGCCGGGAAGGACAAGGCCGAGATGTGTGGCGGTTGCCACGGCGCCGATGGCATGAGTATTGATCCCGCCTTCCCGCATCTGGCGGGCCAATACGCCGGTTACATCTACAAGCAGGTGCTGGACTTCCAGCTGGGCAATCGCAACGACGACACCATGAGCGCCATGGCCGGCATGGTGACCGATGCCCAGGACCTGAAGGACATCTCCGCCTACTACGCCAGCCTGAAGGTGATGAAGGGCAAGCCGGGTGGTGACAAGAAGCTCATCGAGCAGGGCAAGAAGCTGTACCTGAGCGGCAACAAGAAGCTGGGCGACTTTGCCGCCTGCATCCGTTGCCACGGCGAGAATGGCAAGGGGCTGGACAAGAAGAACGCCCTCTTCCCCGTGATTGGCGGGCAGACCAAGGATCAACTGATCAAGCAGCTCAGGGATTTCAAGTCGGGCGCCCGCACCAATGACCCGGCCAGCATGATGGCCGCGGTGGCGCAGGGTTTGACCGATGAGGAAATCCTGGCGGTGTCGGAGTACCTGGCCGGCCTCTGAGACAGGCGGCAACTCGAGTCATGAACGCGCCCCGGATAAAACCGGGGCGCGTTTTTTTATGGTCGGGGGTTTTCAGCGCGCAAAGGCGACCAGGTGGCGGACGTCGGCGCGGATGGCCATCTGTTCGCCGATGGCATGATCGAGGTGGCTGGGAAGCAGGGACAGCAGCCGGGTGCCGCTGGGCAGTTCCAGGGTGTACAGCGTCTCGGCGCCCTTGAAGGCCTTTTGCGCGATGCGGGCCCGCAGCTGGCCGCCGGGGTCGGGGACGATGTCGTCGGGACGCAGCAGCAGCTCCACGGGCGCGCCCGGGGGCCAGTCGTAGGCGCGATCGCCCTGCAGCACGCCGAGTTCCGTTTCCACCGTGTCGCGGCTCAGCATGGTGCCGGGGATGAACACGCCCTGGCCGATGAAGCCGGCGACGAAGCGATCCCGGGGTTCATGGTAGAGGTTGAAGGGGGTGTCCCACTGCAGGATGCGCCCCTGTGACATGACGCCGACCTGGTCGCCGAGGGCGAAGGCCTCGTCCTGGTGATGGGTGACGAGGATGCCGGTGATGCCGGCGTGTTTGAGGATGTCGCGCACCTCCAGGCTGAGGCGCTCGCGGGTGTCCACGTCGAGATTGGAGAAGGGTTCGTCCATGAGGATGGCCTGCGGCTCGGCGGCGAGGGCGCGGGCCAGGGCCACGCGCTGCTGCTGGCCGCCGGACAGTTCGTGCGGGTAGCGCGCGGCCAGGTCCGACAGCCCCACCAGCCTGAGCATGCGCGCGACGGTCTCGCGCCGTTGGCGGCTCGGCTGGTGACGCAGGGCGAAGCCGACGTTGTCGCCCACCGTCATGTGCGGGAACAGGGCGTAGTCCTGAAACACCATCCCCAGGCGACGCCTTTCCGGGGCCAGGGTGTAGCCCGGGCGCGACAGGCTGGTGTCGCCGAGGCGGATTTCGCCCTGGGTGATGGGTTCGAAACCGGCGATGGCGCGCAGTGCGGTGGTCTTGCCGCAGCCACTGGGGCCGAGCAGGCAGGCCAGGCTGCCTTCGTTGACGTGCAGGGACAGGCCGCTGACCACGATTTGTTCGTGGTAGCGGCACTCGATGTTCTTGATGTCCAGTAGGGGTTGCATCGCGCGGATGATAGCAGAGGCGCGGCGGCGCGGGGTTGCCTGAGTTCAGGCGAGGAGGAATTCCAGCAGGGCCTTTTGCGAGTGCAGGCGGTTTTCGGCCTCGTCCCACACCACGCTCTGCGGGCCGTCAATGACCTCGGCCGCCACTTCTTCGCCGCGATGGGCGGGCAGGCAGTGCATGAACAGGGCGTCGGGGGCGGCCTGGGCCATCAGTGCGGCGTCCACCTGATAGTCGGCGAAGGCCTTTTCGCGCGCCGCCTGCTCCTCTTCCTGACCCATGCTGGACCAGACGTCGGTGACCACCAGGTCGGCGCCGGCCACGGCCTCGGCGGGGGTGGCGCAGAGGCGGACGTGGCCTTCGCTGGCCGCCACTATCGTGGCGTCCGGCAGGTAGCCCGCGGGGGCGGCGATGCGCAGCTGGAAGTCGAACAGGCGCGCGGCGTTGATGTAGGAGTGGCACATGTTGTTGCCATCGCCGATCCAGGCCACGGTCTTGCCGCTGATGTCGCCGCGCTGCTCGGTCCAGGTCTGCATGTCGGCGAGCAGCTGGCAGGGGTGGAACTGGTCGGTGAGGGCGTTGATCACCGGCACGCTGGAGTACTCGGCGAAGCGCTCGATCTTCTCGTGCTCATAGGTGCGGATCATGATCACGTCCAGCATGCGCGACATGACGCGCGCCGAATCCTCGATGGGCTCGCCGCGCCCCAGCTGGGTGTCGCGCGGGGAGAGGAAGATGGCGTGGCCGCCGAATTGGGCCATGCCGGCCTCGAAGGAGACGCGGGTGCGGGTGGACGACTTCTCGAACACCATGCCCAGCACCTTGTTCTTCAGCGGCTGGTAGGTCTCGCCGCGGTGCTGCATCTGCTTGAGTTCGATGGCGCGATGGATGAGGGCGCGCAGCTCGTCGCGGCTCAGATCGTTGAGGGTGAGGAAGTGTCTTGCGGCCACGGCAGTGATCTCTGAATACGGGAAGGCGGTCAGGCGGCGAGAAAGCGGCGAACCAGGGTGGACAGGGTGTCCATCAGGGTCGCGGCCTCGTCGTCGCTCAGGGTCAGCGGTGGCAGCAGGCGCACCACGTTGCCGGCGGTGACGTTGATCAGCAGGCCCTGGTCCAGCGCCTGTTGCACCAGCTCGGCGCAGGGCCGGTCCAGCTCGATGGCCAGCAGCAGCCCCTGGCCGCGGATCTCGCTGACGCCGTCGACGCCATCGAGGGCCTTGCCAAGGTCGGCCAGCAGTCGCTCGCCCAGGGTCTTGGCGCGGTCGGCCAGGCCGAGTGCGTCCAGGGTGTCGATGACCGCCAGCGCGGCGGCGCACACCAGCGGATTGCCGCCGAAGGTGGAGCCGTGGTTGCCGGGGTGGAACAGCTCGGCGGCCGCGCCACGGGCCAGGCAGGCGCCGATGGGCACGCCGTTGCCCAGCGCCTTGGCGCTGGTGAGCACGTCGGGCCGCGCGCCGCTGTGCTGCCAGGCGAACCATTCGCCGCTGCGGCACAGGCCGGTCTGGATTTCGTCGAGCATCATCAGCCAGCCGTTGTCGTCGCACAGCTGGCGGATGCCCGGCAGGTAGTCGTCGGCGGGGATGCGGATGCCGTTCTCGCCCTGCACCGGCTCCACCAGCACGGCGGCGATGTCCTTGTTTTTGCTCAGTGCGCCGATGGCGTCGAGGTCATTGTAGGGTACGCGCACGAAGCCGCTCACCAGCGGTTCGAAGCCGGCCTGCACCTTGCGGTTGCCGGTGGCGCTGAGGGTGGCCAGGGTGCGGCCGTGGAAGCTGCCTTCCATCACCACGATGGCGGGGCGCTCGATGCCGCGGCCGTGGCCGTGCAGGCGCGCCAGCTTGATGGCGGCCTCGTTGGCCTCGGCGCCGGAGTTGCCGAAGAACACCCGATCCATGCCGGCCACCGCGGTAAGCCGGTCGCCCAGGGCCTGCTGGCGCTCGATGCCGTAGAGATTGGAGGTGTGCACCAGGCGGCCGGCCTGTTCGCAGAGGGCCTTGGCGACCGCCGGATGGGCGTGGCCCAGGCTGCACACGGCGATGCCGCTGATGGCGTCCAGGTAGCGCTTGCCGTCCGTGTCCCACAGCCAGCTGCCCTCGCCCTTTTCGAAGCCGACGGGGAGCCGTGCGTAGGTGGTCATCAATGTGTTGGCCATGTTCGCGTTCTTCGTGGAAACCTTGCGGAAAAGTCCAAAAAACAAAAAGGCAGTCCCGATAGAGACTGCCGTCCTGTAGAGCTGCCGATTCTATCGGCTAACTTATTCGGGGGCAATAGCGGGTCATTCGGCGCTGTTCGAGCCTGTTATTCAGTGGACATCCCCCGTTGTCATTGCCGGCCTGCCGGTGTTGGAGAATGGCGCCTGGCAAGGCCTGTTTCCGCGAAACTGTTTCTGTCGATATTGTCAGGTTGCGCCGGGAGGGGAAGCAGCTGCATTACTACAGAGTCGCCGAACGGTGGTGATTTGTTGGGCTAGAGGTTCAGGAAAAACCAGGGGGAAAGATCATGGAACGTTTTCGGAGGTTGCTTGGCGCAATATCCGCTGGCATCGCAATGTTGTTTCTGTCCACAGGCGGTTCACATGCTGGAATCGTTGACATCCTTGTAGACACGACTCCCCTTCAAGGCACCTGCGGGGCATTGGCGTTCGATTTCATCGATGGTGACGGGCTGGTGAACTACACCGTCACGATCAGTGGTTTTACCTCTGACGCCACCCTGTCAGCGGGATCGGCATCCGGTGACGTGAGCGGCACGCTGTCGCCCGGTCCGCTGGTTCTGGGCGACACGGACTTCTTCAATGGCTGGTTGCAGGATCTGACGTTTGGCGCTTTCATCAATTTTCAGATTGAGAGCACGGCCAACGGCCCTTTTGCGCCACCGGACTCATTCTCCTTTTTTCTCCTTGACAGCAGCCTGCTTCCCTATGCAACCGATGACCCCCTGGGAAAAGACGCACTGCTGATTCTGGACATCGCCAACGCAAACCCCGTGGCGCAAGCGTTCGCGTCGGCCAGCGCCACGCTCACTATATCCGATGTTTCCGTGCCCGTCCCCACACCGGGCACCTTGTTGTTATTCATGATCGGTGGGTCCGGCATTCTGGGAATTGGCCTGCGGAAACGGGGCGCATATTGCCGGAAAGATCGGGAATACAGCTGAAACCATAGATTCAGATCAGGTACGAAATCAGGGAAAGCACAAGGAGGAGATAGGGGATGGATACAACGGATAAAATGCAACGGCATATCGCCAGCGGATCTGCTTTTATGGTGTTATTGCTCCTTGCCGTTGCAGCAGCGCCCGCCCAGGCCGGGGAGCCTGGCCTGTACCAGCCGCCGGAACCACAGCCGTTCGCGGCCAGCCGGATCGCGCCACTATCGGCGGACTGCCTGAATGAAACGGGCGGGTCTTTCCAGGTTGGCGCCGTGAATGTCGGCGGCCAGGCGGATTTCTACATCATCATTGCCGAGCCGGCCCCGGAAGGGGGTGTCGTCATTAACCTCACGTCTGACAACCCGGGCGTCGTCGCCCCCGTGGACATTTCAACGGGCGGCGCGCCCACACTCTTCGTACCGGAAGGCCGGACCGTAACAACAAGGCAATTCCGGCAAATCGGCAATGCCGTTGGCAGGGCGACGCTCAACATCGCGGCTACCCCGAGCGTACACCCCGATACCGGCACCGTGCTCAGCTTCTCGGTGCCGGTAAGCGGATGGGATGTGGGTGACGCCCAGAAACGCTTCATCGACGCCAACGCGCCCGGCAACCACTGCCGGGTGAGCGATGACGACCCGGCCCTGAGCACCGATGGAAACAAACTGGCAAACTGCGGCAACAGCGATATCACATCGGTCGCCACCTATGGTGTGACCCCCATCCTGATGCGGCTCAAGACCGGCCTGTCGGGACAGGGTTGTTTCAGGGTCATATCGAACGCCCCGCCGGCGCAGGGCACCATCTCGGCGGGCGTGGTCAATACGCAAGCCGTGGGCGGTCTTGAGCAGGCATTCTCGTTCTATTACCCACCCGATGAATTTGCCGATACCGCCGCCACGCGCACCGTCGACGTTGAATTCACCTACACCCCCATCGTCGCCGGAAAGCGCGCCAGCACCACGCGCTTCCGCGACACCCTGACCCTGGTGCGGCCGCCGGTGGTGCTGATGCACGGGTTGTGGGCGGATGATGAGAGCTGGGAAGATGACTTTGTCGACAACGTCAGGGGTCCCGATCCCGATGGCATCGTCGTGGCGGG
>JALSHB010000179.1 GCA_026982475.1 Chromatiales bacterium | reverse complement strand
ACGAGCCGGCAGAGGATTGCCATGAGCAAACACGACGAGGGAATGTATCTGCTCCTTATCAGTATCCACGGTTTGATACGTGGCCACGACCTGGAGCTGGGTCGTGATGCCGATACCGGAGGGCAGACCAAATACGTGCTTGACCTGGCCCGCGCCCTGGCCGGGCACGAGGGTGTCGAGCGGGTGGACCTGGTCACCCGCCGGGTGGTCGATCCGGCAGTGAGCGATGATTATGCCGTGCCCGTGGAACCCCTTTCCGACAAGGCGCGCATTGTGCGCCTCGATGCCGGCCCCGAGGCGTACATCCCCAAGGAGCAGTTGTGGGATCACCTCGACAGTTTCATGGACAACCTGCTCAACTGGCTCAACGCGCAGCCGCGTTTGCCTGACCGGGTGCACAGTCACTATGCCGATGCCGGTTACGTCGGCGTGCGTCTGTCCAGTCTGCTGGGCATACCGCTCATCCATACCGGCCACTCGCTGGGCCGGGACAAGCGCAAGCAGTTGCTGGCCAAGGGACTGTCAAGGCGCGAGATCGACAAGGTCTACAACATGGAGCGGCGCATCGACGCCGAGGAGGAGGTACTGGCCAACGCGGATCTGGTGATCACCAGTACCCACAACGAAATCGAGGAGCAGTACGGCCTGTACAATTATTACGACCCGGCGCGCATGGTCGTCATCCCGCCGGGCACCGACCTGACCCAGTTCCACCCGCCACAGGCGGGTGAGCGGATCGGCTTTGCCGATCAGTTGGCGCGCTTTCTCAAGGCCCCGCACAAGCCGCTGATCCTCGCCCTGTCCCGGCCGGACGAACGCAAGAACATCCTCACCCTGATCGAGGCCTTTGGCGAATCGCCTGCCCTGCAGGAAACGGCCAATCTGCTGATTATCGCCGGCAGTCGCGACGATATACGCGACATGGACAACGGCGCCCAATCGGTGCTGACCAATATTCTGTTGCTGATCGACAACTATGACCTCTATGGCAGGGTCGCCATCCCCAAGGGCCACCGCGCCGATGAGGTGCCGGGCATCTATCGCCTGGCTGCGGCATCGGGTGGGGTGTTCATCAACCCGGCGCTGACGGAACCCTTCGGCCTGACCATCCTGGAGGCCGCCGCCAGCGGACTGCCGGTAGTAGCGACCGAGAACGGTGGGCCGGTGGACATCATCGCCAACTGCCAGAATGGTGTGCTGCTGGACCCGCTGGACAAGACCGCCATCACCCGCGCCCTGCTGAAACTGCTGCGCGATGGCGAGGCCTGGAAGCAGGCCGCCCGTCATGGTATCGAGGGGGTGCGGCGGCATTATTCCTGGCTGGCCCATACCGATACCTACCTGCGCAGGCTGGCGCCGTTGTCCGGCAAGCATCGGCCCATGCCTGGCGAGCAGCCGGCACGGGCATTCCGTTACCGTGACCGCGCCATCTTCACCGATCTGGATCAGAACCTGGAGGGTGATCCCAAGGCCTTGCAGCACTTTTCCGGGGTGGTTCGGGAAAATCGCAAGTGCGTCGTCTTTGGTATTGCCACCGGCCGCCGCATCGACTCCGCCCTGGCGCAGATAAAGAAATACGGCATCCCCGCGCCGGATGTGCTGATCAGCAGT
>JALSHB010000178.1 GCA_026982475.1 Chromatiales bacterium | reverse complement strand
CTGAGGGAGAGGAAGAAGGTGGGCGAGAGGAAGGTGCCCAGCAGCACGCTGCCGATCAGCACCCGCAACAGCGCCACCCACACCGCCATGCGCCAGCCGTAGCGGCACAGCACGATCAGGGTGATCACGTTGGCCAGCCCCGGCTTGACCCCCGGCAGGGGGCTGGGCAGGGCGCTCTCGGCGATGTGGATGGTGATCGCCAGGGCGGTGAACCAGGCGATGAGGTGATCGTCGCGGGTGGTCTGGATGAGTTGGGTCATCTGGCGTGAGGAACGAACACCCATGTTCGCAACCGTTGGGGTTCGCTTCGCGCACCCCATCCTGCAGTCGTGTTTTCATCCGTCCCTGCAGCCTCTGGCCTCATGCCTGCAGTCTCAGAAATTGATGCTGTCGAAACGCGGATCATCGGCCATGATCTGCACGCTGACGCGATTGGGCAGACAGGCGGCCACGTCGCCGCCCTCGCTGAGCCAGCCGGTGTGGACGCACTGGCGGTTCTGGCAGGGGGAGTCGGTGAAGCGCACCTGGCCGCCGCCGATCTCGAGGTGGCTGACGCCCAGCACGCCCGGCACATCGAGATGCTGCTCGCGGAACAGATCGAGCCGCGCCCAAGGCTTGCCGTCCACCCAGACGCGCGCCTCCAGCCCCTGCCCGCTGCCGTGCCAGTAGACGGCGTAGAGGCCGGGCACCAGCAACAGGGCGGCGATGAGTACCAGCCAGTCACCCCTTGTCAGCCAGGGTCCCATCTACAGCGGCTCGCTGAAACGGACGTCGGGCCTGGGCTCGACGTCGAAATAGATGCGTTCACGCAGCGATGGCGTCATCTGCACGCGGCCCTCGGTGTCCACCAGCATCACGCCGGTAACGCCCAGGGCGCGCGCCACCGGCAGCCAGTCGGCGGCCTTGGGCCCGGCCACGGTGATGGCGGTAGCGGCGGCGTCGGCGACGTCGGCCTGCGTGGCGAACACCGTCACCGAGCTGAGCCCCTCGGCCGGGTAGCCGCTGCGCGGATCGATGATGTGCTGGTAGCGTTTGCCGTCATAGTCGAAATAGCGTTCGTAGTCGCCGGAAGTGAAGACGCTCTCGTCGCCCTCGATATCCACGGCGGCGAGCATGCCGGGCTGGCGCGGGTGGCGGATGCCGACACGCCAGGGGCGGTCGCCGTGGCGGCCGATGGCACGCAGGTCGCCACCGGCGTTGACGATGGCGTTGTCGATGCCCAGCTCGCGCAGCTGTTCGATGGCGCGGTCCACCGCGTAGCCCTTGGCGAAGGCGCCGAAGTCGAGACGCACGGCGGGATTGCGGCTGCGCAGCTGGATGCCGTCCAGCTCCAGGTCGGACATCTGCGGGTTTTTCGCCAGCAGGGCGCGGATCGCCTCGGGCGCGGGCGGCGGGCCCTTGGGCGGGTCGTCGCTGGCGAAGCCCCACAGCCGGATGAGCTGGCCGATGGCGGGGTTGAACAGGCCGCCGCTGGCGGCGGACAGCTCGCTGGAGCGGCGGATCAGCGGCACGATGGAGGGCGGGCAGCTGAAGAACTCGCCCGTCGGCAGCAGCTGGTTGACGCGCCCCAAGGGGCCGCGATGCCAGGCATGCCAGGCGTCGTGCATGTAGTCGAAGTCGCGCGCCAGGGTGGCCACCGCCTGCTGGCCGCGTTTCTCATCCACGTTCCACAGGGTGACGTCCACCATCGTGCCGAAGGTGAGCAGCTGCTCCTGATAGACCGGCGGGCGCGGGCTGCAGGCGGCGAGCAGCAGCACCAGAAGCAGGACAAGGGGCAGGGCGCGGGTCATGCGGCGTTTCTGTCCGCCAGGCGGGCGGCAATCACCGCCATCAGATCGCCGGCGATGTCCAGGCCGTAGAGGGCATCCAGCTCGCGGATGCAAGTGGGGCTGGTGACGTTGACCTCGGTGAGGTAGTCGCCGATCACGTCGAGACCGACGAACAGCAGGCCCTCCTCGCGCAGGCGCGGCGCCACCTGGGCGCAGATCCAGCGGTCGCGCGCGGAGAGTTCCACGCCCACGCCACGCCCGCCGACGGCCAGGTTGCCGCGGTTCTCGCCCTCCGCGGGCACCCGCGCCAGGGCGTAGGGCACGGGCTCGCCGTCGATCAGCAGGATGCGCTTGTCGCCGTCGCGGATCTCGGCGATGAAGCGCTGCGCCATGGCCAGGCGGCGACCGTGGTCGGTAAGGGTTTCCAGGATCACGTTGGTGTTGGGATCGCCTGCCCGCACGCGGAAGATGGAGGCCCCGCCCATGGCGTCGAGGGGCTTGAGGATGACGTCGCCCTGCTCGGCCAGGAAGCCGCGCAGGCGATCCTGGTCGCGGCTCACCAGGCTGGGCGCGCAGCACTGCGGAAACCAGGCGGTGGCCAGCTTCTCGTTGGCGTCGCGCAGGGCGCGGGGGCGGTTGACCACCAGGCAGCCCTCGGCCTCGGCCAGGCTCAGCAGGTGGGTGGTGTAGAGGTATTCGGTGTCGAAGGGCGGGTCCTGGCGCATCAGTACCACGTCCAGCGCCGCCAGCGGGGTCTCCTCGGCCTCCCCCAGCGCGAACCAGTCCAGCGGGTCGTCGCGCACCGTCAGCGGCCGCCAGCGGGCGTGGCAGCGACCGTCGCGCAGCCACAGGTCGGCCGGCTCCATGTAGTGCAGCGACCAGCCGTGCGCCTGGGCCGCCAGCAGCATGGCGAAACTGCTGTCCTTTTTGCTCTTGATGGAACCGATGGGGTCCATCACAACGCCGAGTCTGGTCATGGCGGTCAGGGGTTCCTGGATAACTGGATTTGGATATATTCTGAAAACGCGTATGATTCGCGCTCGGTGGTCTGCTGTGTAATCTGAAGCGCCCTTTAAGTATCCCGTCCGCTGGCCGATAGT
Source organism: Chromatiales bacterium (assembly GCA_026982475.1). GTDB lineage: Bacteria > Pseudomonadota > Gammaproteobacteria > SZUA-152 > SZUA-152 > DRQN01. Next base: position 8,440 of record JALSHB010000178.1, on the reverse strand, counting down.
GGGCACAGACGGCCTGCAAAGGACCAAGCCCCTGGCTGACAGGCATTGATGGATTGTACTTGAATAATGTGATAAATACACAGGGCGATGCTGTTGGTTCAACAGCCCTGTTTGCGGCGCCAGTCTTTCCAGCCTGTACAATTGTCCACCTGAAAAAATATAGTGCCCAGAATGATAAGTAGGGAGGAGATTTCCCGACAGGGACATCATCTTTCCCGGAACGGTGGAACGGGTGTGCGCCGCGCCGTTGGATATTCACCCATTACGATCGTTAAAACGGAATTGATAAAGAGGTGTAGCGGTGGCGAACGATACTGCGGAAGCCAGCCTTGATGGCGTCAAGGTGATGGTCATCGATGACAGCAAGACCATACGCCGCACGGCCGAGACCCTGTTGAAAAAGGCCGGATGCGAGGTGGTGACCGCCACCGACGGCTTCGAGGCGCTGGCAAAGATCACCGACCAGAGCCCGGATCTCATCTTCGTGGATATCATGATGCCGCGCCTCGATGGCTATCAGACCTGCGCGCTGATCAAGAAGAATCCCACATACCGTGACACCCCGGTGATCCTGCTGACCAGCAAGGATGGCCTGTTCGATCGCGCGCGCGGCCGCATCGTCGGCTCTGATCGCTACCTGACCAAACCCTTCACCAAGGACGAACTGCTCAACGCCATCCGGGAGCACCTGGCCACGACGCTTTAGCCCCCAGGCACCACCCCCGATTTTGCGGAAAACCTTGCGGAAACAATGACAGGCGATATCTGGAGATCCAACCCATGGCGAACATCTTGATTGTCGATGACTCACCGACCGAACTGCATGTACTGACCACCATGCTGACAAGACACGGCTTCTCGGTGATTGCCGCCAGCAATGGCGAAGAGGGGGTCGAGAAGGCCAGGGCCGACAAGCCGGACCTGATCCTGATGGATGTGGTGATGCCGGGCATGAACGGTTTTCAGGCGGCGCGGCAGATCGCCAATGATCCCGACACCGGCGACATCCCCATCATCATCGTCAGCACCAAGGACCAGGAGACGGACAAGATGTGGGGGCTGCGCCAGGGGGCGAAGGATTATGTCACCAAGCCCGTGCAGGAAAAGGAATTGCTGTCCGCCATCAACGCCCTGCTGGACAGCTAGCTGGGCGGGGCACCGGTTTGACTCATCACAAGCATCCGCTGGCGCTGCTGCGGGAAATCGAGCAGCGCAGCCTGCGCAATACCCGCGGCCTGCCGCAGCGCGCCGAAACCCGCGCACTGTGGCACGGCATCGGCTTCCGCATCGGCGACATCACCCTGGTGGCGCCGTTGACGCAGGTGAATGAAATCCTCCATTACCCCAAGCTGACCCTGGTGCCGGGCACCTTGAGCTGGGTGAAGGGCCTGGCGAACATTCGCGGCACCCTGCTGCCGGTGATGGATCTGCGTGGCTACCTGGGGCAATCGGCCGTCACCCCGGACGCCCACTCACGCATCATGGTGATACAACAGGAGAATCTGAGCGCCGGCCTGCTGGTGGATGAAGTGCTGGGGCTCAAGCATTTCGACCCGCAACAAGAGGCCATCACCCGGGTAAAGAAGCTGAACGAAGCGGTGAAGCCCTACATTCAGGGGGCCTTCCTGCAGTCGGACCAGACCTGGTACGTCTTCAACATGGCCACCCTGGCGGAAGACCCGCAGTTCCTGCAGGTGGCGGTGTAAGGCGGTATCCGTGTCAGACGAAACAAACCCATGCGATTACGCGATTGTCATTTCAAGGTACTGCCATGAGCTGGCGGACCTGGTGCAAACAAAAACCATCAAGGGCTAGGAGCCGAAACCCATGAGACAAGCATCCAACACCAAATTCGCTTTTGACAAGGGGCTGATCGTTATCGGCACCCTGCTGTTGATGTTCTTCCTGGCGGCGGTGGCCTCGTTCATCTACGTCGAGAGGCAGGCTTTCTACGACAAGGAATACATCAGCCTGGCCGGCGAGCAACGCGTGCTCTCGCAGAGTATCGTCAAGAATGCGGCGGAGGCGGCCAGCGCCAGCAACGTGGGTGCCTTTACCCTGCTGCGGCAGAACCGTGAAGACTTCGCCCACAACCTGCAGATCCTGCGCAACGGCAACCCGGAGACCGGTCTGCCCCCCAGCCCGCCTGCCGTCGAAGACAGCCTGGCCGCGGTGGAATCCCTGTGGACCACCATCGGCGGCAATGCCGACGTGATCCTGGAGGCCGAGGGCACCATCCGCATGCTGAGCGAGTTCGTCGGCGCCATCAACGACACCATGCCCAGCCTGCTGGCCCTGTCCGACGAGGTGGTCAGCACCATGATCGAGTCCGGTGCCTCCGCCAGCCAGGTCTACATCGCCAGCCGCCAGCTGATGCTGGTGCCGCGCATCGCCGTCAACGCCAACCGCATCCTCGCCGGCGGCGAGGATGCCGCCGCCGCCGCCGAGCGCTTCGGCCGCGACGCCGCCCTCTTCGGCCGCGTGCTGGACGCCATGCTCAACGGCAACCGCAAGATGAACATCAAGCGCGTGCGCGATCCGGACGCCCGCGACAAGCTGGCGGAAGTGGCCGATTCCTTCGAGACGGTGCACGAGCTGGTAGGCCGCATCCTGGAGCAGACACCGACCCTGTTCGAGGCCCAGCAGGCCTCCCACACCCTGATCAAGCAGAGCGAGGTCCTGCTCGGCCGCACCACCGACCTGATGCAGGCCTACACCGCCCTGGGCGACAGCCGCGCCATCAATGCCACCACGGGCACCCTGCTGGGCGCCGTGGCGCTGCTGCTGCTGATCGTCCTCGGCTTCAAGATCGTCGGCGACACCCGCCGCCGCCTGGCCGAGACCGCGGCGCAGAATCGCCGCAACCAGGACGCCATCATGCGCCTGCTGGACGAGATCGGCGACCTGGCCAACGGCGACCTCACCGCCCAGGCCACGGTGACGGAAGACATCACCGGCGCCATCGCCGACGCCATCAACTACACCATCGACCAGCTGCGCCGCCTGGTCTCCACCATCAACGAGACCACCGTGCAGGTGTCCTCGGCGGCCCAGGAGACCCAGGCCACCGCCATGCACCTGGCCGAGGCCTCCGACCATCAGGCCGAGCAGATCACCGCCGCCTCGGCGGCCATCAACCAGATGGCCATCTCCATCGACACCGTGTCCAGCAACGCCAACGCCTCCTCCGAGGTGGCCAACAAGTCGCTGGACATCGCCAAGAAGGGCGCCCGGGCGGTACAGGACACCATCCGCGGCATGGACACCATCCGCGAGCAGATCCAGGAGACCTCCAAGCGCATCAAGCGCCTCGGTGAGAGCTCGCAGGAGATCGGCGACATGGTGGAGCTGATCAACGACATCGCCGACCAGACCAACATCCTCGCCCTCAACGCCGCCATCCAGGCCGCCATGGCCGGCGAATCCGGCCGCGGTTTCGCGGTGGTGGCCGACGAGGTGCAGCGCCTGGCGGAGAAATCCACCGACGCCACCAAGCAGATCGAGGCCCTGGTGAAGACCATCCAGTCCGACACCAACGAGGCCGTGGCCTCCATGGAACAGTCCACCACCCAGGTGGTGGGCGGGGCCAAGCTGGCAGTCAACGCCGGCGAGGCGCTGGGCGAGATCGAGACCGTGTCCCTGGAACTGGCGGAACTGACCCGCTCCATCTCCGAATCGGCGCAACAGCAGGCCATTGCCGCCTCCAGCATCTCCGAGAGCATGAACGTGATCCAGGAGGTCACCACCCAGACCTCGGCCGGCACCAACGAGACCTCGGCCTCCATCGGCAACCTGGCCGAGCTCTCCAACGAGCTGCGCAAATCCGTTGCCGGCTTCAAGTTGCCGGAATAAGCCAGTGACCGGTCAGTGCGCTGTCGATCCGACGCTGCCCGGGCGTGCCGAGTGTCACCCATGAAAGCCACCGTGGAACGCCTGCCAGGCCTGGACGAGCCGTTCATCAAGCCGCTGCCGGAAATGGCGCCGGCGCAGTTCGAACAATGGGTGGCGCTGCTGAAGCAGCGCACGGGCATGCGCCTGCCGGACAATCGCATGTCCTTCCTGGTGACCAACCTGGGCATGCGCATGCGCGCGCTGGGCATCACGGACTTTCAGGCCTATTACGACTATGTCACCACCGGCCGCGAAGGGATCGTCGAGTGGGGGCGCCTGGTGCACCACCTCACGGTGCACGAGACCCGCTTCCTGCGCCACGAGAGCGTGCTGGCGCTGATCGTCCAGCACTGCCTGCCCGCCAGCCCCGCAGACTGCCCGCCAGAGCCCCTGGCCATCGACGTCTGGAGCGTGGGCTGCTCCACCGGCGAAGAGCCTTACAGCGTGGCGATGGCCATCGACGACCGCATGCGTCAGCTGGGAGCGCCCTACTTTCTGGGCATGATGGCCAGCGATATCAGCCGGGCGGCGCTGGCCACCGGGCGCATGGGCCTGTACAGCCGTCAGAAGATGCGCGACGTCGGGCCGCGCTGGCTGAGAAATTATTTTACCGAAACCGACGACGGCCGATTTCAGGTCAGTGAAGAGTTGCGCAAACGGGTCTGCTTCAACCATCTGAACATCCTGCAGCTGGATGACGCGCCCATAGGCAAGATGAACATCATCCTGTGCCTGAACCTGCTGATCTACTTCGACCGCGAGCAACGCATACAGATTGCCAACACCCTGGCCGATCATTTACAGCCAGGGGGCATGCTGATTCTGGGTGTGGGGGAGCTTCTCAACTGGGAGCACCCGCGCATGAAACGTTTTCCCTATGCCAATACGCTGGCATTCCAACACCAATAGCATTGGACAAGGCGCGCACAAAGACATGGGCGAGGAACTCGATTACACCACCCTGAAATGGGTCAAGGACGAAATTCAGGAAAGCCTGAACCAGACGCGTCAGGCCCTGGAGACCTATGTCGAAAATCCGGGTGACGCCACCCAGATGCGTTTCTGCGCCACCTATCTGCACCAGGTCTACGGCACCCTGCAGATGGTGGAGATCTACGGCGGCGCCCTGCTGGCCGAGGAAATGGAAAAGGTCGCCAACGCCCTGCTCAACGACGAGATCGGCCAGAAGGACGACGCCTATGACGTCCTGATGCGCGCCATCCTGCAGCTGCCCTCCTACCTCGAAGGGCTGGAGCACGGGCAGATGGACATGCCGGTGGTGCTGCTGCCGCTGCTCAACGACCTGCGCGCCGCGCGCGGCGAAAACCTGCTCAGCGAGAATGCCTTCTTCGCGCCGGATCTCGGTGTCGCCCCGCCGCGGCCACAGCTGCCGCCGGGCAAGACCTATCCCGACATCCAGGCCTATGCGCGCAAGCTGCGCCCGCTGTTCCAGGTCTCCCTGCTCGGCTGGTACCGCGACCGCGACGCCACCGGCAGCCTGAAAAAACTCGCCGCCGTGCTGCGCGAACTGCAGAACGCCTCGCAGACCGACGCCGCCCGTCGCCTGTGGTGGATCGCCGGCGGCGTGATCGAGGCGCTGATCGACGAAGGGCTGGAGACCGGCACCTCCGTGAAGCTGCTCATGGGCCACGTCGACCAGCAGATCAAGCGCCTGATCCGCGATGGCGAAGCGGTGTTCGAGCACGCCCCGCCCACCGAACTGCTGAAGAACTGCCTCTATTACGCCGGCACCGCCCAGTCCAGCGGCCCGCGCGTCAGCGGCCTGAAACAGGCCTTCCACCTCGACCAGCTGCTGCCCTACAGCGGCGCCCTGGAAGAGGCCATGGACAACCTCAAGGGCTCCAGCGCCGACCTCATGGACAGCGTCTCGGCGGTGATCAAGGAAGACCTGCTGGCGGTCAAGGATCAGCTCGACATCTTCGTCCGCAACAGCGAACGCGACATCACCAGCCTCGCCCCCCTGGGCGACAACCTGCGGCGCATCGCCGACACCCTGGCCATGCTAGGACTGGGCGACCTGCGCAAGGTCATCCAACAACAGGCTGCGCACATCGACGAAATCACCGAAAGCGGCGAGATCCCCGACGAGCAGCGGCTGATGGAGATGGCCAGCGCGCTGCTCTATGTGGAGGCCTCGCTGGAAAACCTCGCTACCGCCAGCGGCGCGCACACCGAGGCCGACGCACCGGACCTCAGCCCCGGCGAAGACGCCTCGCCAGTCTTGATGCCGGCCAGCGAACAGGCGCAGATCGTCAACCTGGTGATCAACGAATCCCGCGAGCTGCTCACCGACATCAAGGAAGGCCTCAACACCTTCGCCGTGGACGGCAGCGCCTTCGAGGCCATCGAAGACGTGCCGGCCAAGCTGGCGCAGATCAAGGGCGCCCTGGCGGTGCTGAATCTCCAGCGCGCCGCCGAGCTGCTGGCGTCCACCATCAATTACGTGCGCAACGACGTCCTGAAACAACGGCAGGCGCCGGACGCCCTCAAGCTGGACGCCCTGGCCGACGTCATCACCAGCATCGAATATTACCTCGAGGCCATCGAAGAGAACCGCGCCCACCCGGAGACCATCCTCGCGGTGGCCGAACTCAGCGTCGAGGAACTGGGCTATCCCCTGCCCTCGGCGCAGGAGGCCGGCGTTGCCGCGCCGGCACAGTCCGGCACGGATGGCGGCGAGACCCTTGCCACCACCCTCGATCTCGACACCCAGTTCGACGTCGGCCTCGACGAACCGGCGGACCCCGCCGAGCCACAGGCGCCCGCCTTCGAGACCAGCGACGCGGAGCAAGACGGGGAAGCCCCGGCGCGCGAACAGGCGCCCCCGGATCTCGCACCGGAGGCCGCCGAGGCAGAGCCCCCGGCGGGCGATGCCCCCCGCGATGAGGCACCGCCAGACGAGACCGAGGAAGACGAATTCCCCGCCGACATCGAGGCGGACATCGACGAAGAGATCCTCGAGATCTTCCTCGAAGAGGCGGACGAGGTGCTGGGCGACATGACCAACTGCCTGCACGCCTGGCGCGCCGACCCCGAAGACCGCAAATCCCTGGAGACCCTGCGCCGCTCCTATCACACCCTCAAGGGCAGCGGCCGTCTCGCCGGCGCCATGGTGACCGGCGAATACGCCTGGACCTTCGAAGACATGCTCAACCGGGTGCTGGAAGGCAAACTCGAACCCAGCCCCGTCCTGTTCCAGCTGCTGGCGCTGTCGGAACCCGCCCTGCACGGCCTGCTGGCCCACCTCAAGGGCGAGGCCGAACGGCGGCCACCGGTGAAACAACTGATGGCGCTGGCCAATACCCTGGCCGAGGGTGGCGAGGTATCGCTGTCTGACCTGCCGGGTACATCCGTCGGGCAGGCAGAGGAAGAAACCACCATCAGCGAGGCGCCGGCCGACGTGGAAGGCGCGGTGGAATTCGAGATTGCCACGGATGAAACTGCCGCGGAACCCGTGGCCGAGCCCGTCGAGCTTGATGAGCGGTCAACACCGGCCGAAGAGACCGCTGCCGAAGACCAGGCCGTGGAATCCACGACGGACGTCGAGGGGATCACTTTCGAGGCCGAGTCTCCCGCCGGCGAGGAACTTGACCTTGAGGCCGAGCCTGCAACGGATCAAGAACCCAGGATCGCTGAAGCGCCCCAGGCCGAAGAGCCGGCGGCAAAGTCAGAGGAACCCTCCCTGGCCGATACACTTTCGCTGGACGAAGAAACCCCGCTGGAAGCGCAGCCTCCAGCCGCCGATGCACCCGCCGCCAGTGAAACGGAAACACGCCTGGAAGAACCCGCCGCCGAGGCCGAAGACGAACCCGGTGCCGGCGTCGAAGACACCTTCGTCAGCGAGAGCGAGGAAGCCGAGGCAGAGCACGCCGGGGAAGAACCGGCCTTCGACCCGGTGCTGGCCGAGGTCTTCCGCAAGGAAACGGAAAGCCACCTCGAGGCCCTGCGGGAATTCATCACCGACCACAGCGCCGTCGGCCCCTTCCCGGTCACCGAGGGCCTGCACCGCGTTCTGCACACCCTGCACGGCAGCGCCCGCATGGCCAACGTGCCATCCATCGCCGCCCTCAGCGAACCCATGGACCGTTTTGTCCGCACCCTGCTGGAGCGGGACACCCCCTTCGACCACGCCGGCCTCGCGGCGCTGGAGGCGTTCACCGACAGGCTGGCCGATGCGCTGGCCGTTTTCGATCAGGCGAACCCCCCTCAAGCAGACAATACCGAGCTGCTGGCCCGCATCGCGCAGCTGCACGAGCAGGCATTGGCAATCCCCCTGCCAGAGGCCGGGCCGAAGACAGCGGCCGAACCCATACCCACAGAGGCAGCCGCGTCTACGGCGGCGCCCGAGGAGGACCAGGAACTGCTCGAGGTATTCCTCGACGAAGCCAGCGAGATCCTCACCGCGAGCGACGAGCTGCTGCAGCGCTGGCCGGACAACCTGCACGACGCCGACCTGGTGCACGAACTGCAACGCGCCCTGCATACCCTCAAGGGCAGCGCGCGTCTGGCGAACATCCAGCCCATTGGC
>JALSHB010000177.1 GCA_026982475.1 Chromatiales bacterium | reverse complement strand
TCCACCACCGGGCGCAGGCCGACCAGCGCCGCGCCGACACCGAGGCCGGTGAAGCTGCCCTCGGAAATGGGCGTATCGCGCAACCGCCACTCACCATACTTGGCATACAGCCCTTCGGTAACACGGTAACTGCCGCCGTAGAGTCCCACGTCTTCACCCAGCACGATGACAGAGTCGTCCGCGGCCAGCTCGATGTCGAGGGCGCGATTGAGCGCCTGCCAGTAATGAATTGGCGTCGTCATCAGATCAGCACCTCCCCGTGACGGTTGCAGTCCAGGGCCGCCTCGGCATCGGCCAGGGTCGGTTCGGGGCTGTCGCTGGCGAAACGCACGGCCTCCTCCACCTCGGCGGCGATTGCCGCCTGCATGGCATCGAGATGCTCGGGCGGAAAGTGTCCGCCGCTGTGCAGGCTACCCATCAGGTTGTCGATATTATCGCTGCCCACAGCCGCAATCTGCTCTGCCGAGGGATAGGTGGCCACGGTCTCGGCAATGGCGATCTTTACCGGATCCTCGCCTTTTTCGAAGGCCTGCAATTCCACCTTGGGGCGATAGCTGCCGGGATCGGCCATGGAATGGCCACGAAAACGGTAGGTCTCGCATTCGAGAAACTGTGGACCGTTGCCGGCGCGGACCTGCCTCAGGGCCTCTGCGGTGGCCCGATGCACGGCCAGCACGTCCATGCCGTTGACCCGGCGCGCCGGGATGCGATAGCCACAGGCGCGCTTGTAGACCTCGGCCACTGCCGAGTGACGATGGATCTCGGTGCCTATCTGGTAATGGTTGTTCTCGCACACGAACAGCACCGGCAGTTTCCACAACGCCGCCATGTTGAGGCTTTCGTGGAAGGTGCCCTGGTTGACGGCGCCGTCGCCGAAGAAGCAGATCACCGCCTCCGGGAGTTCGCGCATGGCGATGGCGTAACCGATACCGGTGGCGACGGGGAAGGTTTCGCCGACGATGGCATAGCCGCCCATGAAGCGGCGTTCGCGGTCGAACAGGTGCATGGAGCCACCCATGCCGCCGCTGCAGCCGGTCTTGCGCCCGAACAGCTCGGCCATCACCACCCGCGCCGGCACGCCGCGCACCAAGGCGTGGACGTGTTCACGGTAGGTGGAAACGACATAGTCCGCCGGTTCCGCCGCATGCAGCACACCGACGCCCACCGCCTCCTCGCCCGGATAGAGATGCAGAAAGCCGGCGATGTTGCCCTGTGCGTATTCCTGCGCCGCCCGCTCTTCGAAGGCCCGCGCCAGCAGTATGTCGCGCAGCATCTTCTTCAATGCATCCGATTCCATAGCCTGCCTCCTTTGTGCCCGTTTTATCGATCGGCCTTTCCCCTGTACTGAACTCCCGTGCGGACCAACAATAATCGAACCATAGGACAAGGAACCACCGGCGTCAGTAACTTAGGTTGCACTCCATGAAGAATTGACCGGGATACAATGGACCGCATCCTCCAACACCCCGCCATACCCGCCAACACAAGGAGAATCATCATGCGCGACTACAGCAACATGCCGGCCCTCGACTGGCAAGGCCCGATCACGGCCAAGAAGGCCCTCGCGCAGGTGCGCCACGCCGAGCCGGTAATCCTGCAAATGCCGGTGGATTTCGACATGGCCATCGATGCCCCCGCCTGCGGCTGCAAGCCCGGCAAGTTTGCCGGTCAGCACATCGACTGCCACGCCGAAGACACCCTCAAGGCCCTGGCCCGGGCAAATGACGAAACGGCGCTGGCGGAACTGGCGAAAGCCGCCCATGAGGCCGCTCAGGTGGTGGACATCGAGACGGAAACCCGGCGTATCGTCATTCATGACTGATGCCGAGGATCCCTGGGCAAGCGCAGGGAGCCGACACATCCCATAACCTGAGATAGTGCCCATGGCAAGACCACCCAGCCGTCGGCGCATGCTGCAATTCGAGAAATCCCGGGTCCTGGAAACCTGGCGCCGCGGCATGATCGGCATGGAGGCCTATCAACAGTTGATGGCCGACATCGATGCGCGGTTGCTGGCGCTGGAATCCGGGACGGACTCGGCGGCCCCGCCATCCTCGCAAGGAGACGTGAAGGATGAGCCGGGGCCACCACGCCCTGGCGGGGACAACGCCCGGCCAAAGCCGTGAGTTCAGCGCGAAAGAAATACGCGACAGCCCGCCTGACCCTCACACAATGAAGCACACAGGGACAACCACAGCGCAATTTGTGCCACCACCTGTCACACCAGAATGGTCGTTGACGAGGCCTCAGGGATAGGTGCCGTGGGGGCGGTGAGCGACACCGGGCTGGGCCGGCCGACCGGCCAGCTCGTGCACGGCCAATACCACCAGCAGCAGGGCAAAGGCATAGCGCAACTGATGTTCGGGCAGCCACAGGGCCAGCTGCGTACCCATCAGGGTACCGGCCACATCGCCCAGCCCCAGCAGCGGCACGAGACGCCAGCAGATCAGGCCTTCACGCTGGTTCTCCCAGATGCTGCTGGCGATGGCTGGCAGACGGGCGGTCAGTGAAGAGCCTTGCGCCATCTGCTGGGGCATGCCCAGACCAAGCACGAACAGGGGTGCAAGCACCGGCCCACCGCTGATGCCCACCACCCCCGCGACCACACCGGCAATCACGCCCACCAGCACCAGCCAGAGATCGGGCCAGCCACTGGCAAAGCCGCTGGCCGGCTCACTGCCGCGCAGAACCAGCGCCACGGCGCCCAGCAGCAGCACAACGGCGAACAGCCGGCGCAGGGTCGACTCTGGCCAGTTGACCGACAACCGCGCCGCCAGCGGGGCACAGATCAGGGCGGGAATGCCGGTCCATAGCAGGGTGTCCCACTGCACACTGGCATGCAGACCATAGCCCAGCGCACCGCTGATGGCGGTAAAGCCGGCGATCACCATGGCCGTGCCCCGCGCCTCGTGCTGGCTCAGCCCCAGCCAGTCGGTCAGCAGGGGGATCAGCAGGGTGCCGCCGCCGAGACTGGCCAGGCCGCCCCCGAAGCCGGTAAAGAAACCGGCCAGCAGGGTCCGCGTGGGCCGCTTCGCCCCCCCCTGGCACGGCGTCATCGGGCGCCCGTCGGTTTTTCGGCAAGATCAAAGGGCAATCTGCTCACCATTGGCCGGCATCTCCACCCGGGTGTCGTCGAGCAGAGCGGCGAAGTGCGCCATCGCGCCCTTTTCACCGTGGATCAGGATGGTGCGTGGCGGATTGCCCGTTTTCCCGTGCCAGGCCAGCAGCTCGGCCTGGTCCCATCGGCAGCTCGCCCATCAGTCATCTTCCTCCATGGACGCCTGGTACTCCCCCCGCTGCGCCGCGCCATTGAGCCGCGCGCGCTTGAGCAACGCCCGCTGCGCCGCCGGCACATTCTCCGCCCTGCCCCGCCAGGCCTGCAGCACCGGCTGCTGCAGCGCCCGGCCATAGGAAAACGACAGCAGCCAGGGTTCAAGGGGGAAACCGGCATTGATGGCGTTGAGATTGGCCGTGGCCTGCGCCGGGCTCAGGCCGCCGGAGAGAAAATTGATGCTCGGCACCGCCGCCGGCACACAGCGGCGCAGCACCCGCACCGTGGCCGCGGCGACCTCTTCGGCGCTGGCCTGTTGCGGGCAGTCCTTCCCTGGCAGCACCATGTTGGGCTTGAGCACCATGTGTTCGAGCGTGACATGGTGGCGGTGCAGGGCATGAAAGATTTCCTTTTGCACCGCCTCGGTCACCTCGGCGCAACGGGCCAGGCTGTGGTCGCCATCCATCAACACCTCCGGCTCGACGATGGGCACGATGCCCTGTTCCTGGCAGACCGCCGCATAGCGCGCCAGCATCTCGGCATTGGCAGTGATGCCCAGCGACGAGGGGTTGTGCCTGCCGATGGGATAGACCTCGCGCCACTTGGCAAAGCGCGCACCCTGCTGCTTGTATTGTTGCAATCGTTCCGCCAGGCCATCGAGACCATAAGTAATGAGATCACCCGGCGACAGGGCCAGCGGCCCCTTGCCCTTGTCCACCTTGACGCCGGGGACGATGCCACGCCGCGCCAACACCTCGGGCAGTGGCGTGCCGTCGTCGGTGGTCTGGCTCAGGGTCTCCTCGAACTCGATCACGCCACTGATGTAATCCTCGATGCCCGGCGCGGTGAACAACAGGGCGCGCCAGGCACGGCGGTTCTCCTGTGTCGATTCGACGCCGATGAGGGCGAAACGCTTGGCGATGGTGGGCAGGCTTTCATCGGCGGCGAGAATGCCCTTGCCCGTCTGCACCATCTGTTCGATGGTGGCCTGGAGTTGCTGTTGCGTCGTCATGGCAAACGTCTCCTTTTTTCAGTTAGCTCTTCATCATGGGGCTTGCTAGTGCTCTTTCAAGGTAATAACACGGACTCAGCGTTCCTGTGGTGTTTCGCGGCAAGGCGCAGTGCGCAGGCAATGGCTGTTCCCCTTGTCAAGCACTGCAACGTGGGCGCGGGACACCACAGGAGCGCCCGAAGGGTTGGCCTGTCAGCGTCCATGGCCGCGTCGCCTAAAGCGCCTACTGTTGGTGCGCCTCTTGCAAAGGACTAAGGCCATTCGCTGCGAGGCGCGCCTTGCCCTGAACGCTGACAGACCAACTGAATCCGTGTTATTACCTTGAAAGAGCACTAGTGGTTCATGCACGCGGCCTGTGCAAAGGACTCGGTCAATGTCGGGTGAGGGTGGATGGCCACGGCGATGGCCTCCAGCGGCAGGCCGTGGCGCACCAGCAGGGCCGCCTCGCCCATCAGGTCGGAGGCACCTTCCATCAGCACATGAACGCCCACCACCTTGTGCTCCGCCTTGGTGTAGACGATCTTCAGCAGGCCATGCTCGTGCCCGCCAATTTGCGCACGCGCGTCCGCGGAAAAATCGTAACGCGCCACGGCCACCTCCATCCTTTTGTCTCCGGCATCGAACCCTGAGCACACTAGCACCGCGCGCGGCCGGCATCTGTAACCCAGGTTGCACAGCGTCGTGCCGTCTGCGGCTACACTGGCGACTGGAAAAAATCACATCGCAAACCAGGAGTGAAACCCATGCTGACAGGCCTTCTCTTCATCTGGCTGGTCACGGCGGCGGGACTATGGATCGTCACCCGCATCGTGCCGGGGGTGCGCGCGCACTCCACGGGTGGCCTGTTGTGGGCGGCCCTGGTGCTGGGCCTGGTCAATGCCTTCATCCGCCCGCTGCTGTGGATACTGACCCTGCCGCTGACGGTGCTCACCTTCGGCCTGTTCGCCCTGGTCATCAACGCCTTCACCCTGTGGCTGACCGCGGCGATGGTGAAGGATTTCGAGATCGACAATTTCGGCAGCGCCCTGCTGGCGGCGCTGGTGATGGCGCTGCTGGGCATCATCGGCTTCATCCTCATGAGCTGGATGATGATGGGTGAGGTGCACTGGATCATGGTTCGCGGCGGGCCGCCGGGCATGTACTTCTGACGGCTACGCCCCTGCCTCGTCCGTTGGGCTTGCCACGACGATCTCCGAGGGCACCGCCGCGGCGCTGAGGGTCTGGTCAACGTCGATGCGCCAGCGTTCCGGGGACAGACAAGGCGCCAGCCGCAAAGGACGGCAGCCACCGACCAGCAGGGGACTGATGCGCCTTGCGCCCCGCCACAGGCGAATAACGGCGCGCGACAACGGTGTGCAGCCTTCGCTCAGTGTAACCAGACATAGCTTGCCCTGCCGATCCAGCATGGCGTGCGCCTGATCCAGCACCTGCTGAATGGCCTCGGGCGACAGCAGATCCAGCACATAGACCGCGACGAAACGATCGCAGCGCTCGGCATAACGGGAAAAGTCGAAGGTTCCGTCGCTCTCGAACACCCGCACCCGCTCGCCGAATGGCCGCAGACGCCGGCGCGTCAGCGACACCATCACCGGGCTGATGTCCACGGCGGTATAGGTCGCCTGCGGCGGCAAGTGATGGCTGAGCAATTCCTCCGCCAGGGCGCCGGTGCCGCAGCCCAGTTCGAACACCGCCGTGGCCTGTGCAAATCCGCCGTGTTGCAGCAAGGCGTCGATGGCGCGGCCCTCGTAGAAGCGCTGCCAGTCCTGGCGCCTGCCCATGCGGTTGTAGAATTCGCGGGCCTGTTTCGCTGTCAGGTAGCGCTCACGCGTCATGGCTCTTATGCCTCACGACCCCGGAAATCTCTGTCCTTAAACCGTGCGCCGCAAAGCCTCAGCGATACCAGAGGATCATGTTCGCCTCCAGCGGCACCTTCGCCAGTGGATGTGCCGGAATGATGCGTGGGGTGTAGTCGGACAACGGCCGCCCGGCGCTGACGTGGCCGGTATACAGCCAGGCATTGGCCGAGCCGGCCAGCGCCGCGCCGCGCGTCAGCACCTGGCGCAGCGGCTCGCCGCCATCACTGGCGTCGGCGTACAGCTCGACGCTCACGGCCTGGACGGGGATGTCGTCGAGATAGACCTGCACCTCGACCCGCCAGCCGCCATCGTCTTCCTGCGTCATCACGTTGCCGAAGTGAATGCGCGGCCAGTGCTGTTGCAGGCGCTGGTGCCACGCCTCCAGTTCCGCGGCCATGGCCGGCTCGCTTTCGCGTTGCCGCCAATCCCGGGCCAGGGGCACGTAGTACTTCTCGGTGTATTCACGCAGCATGCGATTGGTGGAATATTGCGTGGTCAGGCGGGCCATGCTTTCACGCATGCGACTGACCCACGCCAGGGGAATGCCATTTTCGTCGCGCTGGTAGAAACACGGCACCACCTCTTCTTCCAGCAGGCGGTAAAGCTGTTCGGTTTCGGCCCGGTCCCAGGCCGCGACATCGGCATGCTCCTGGCCATCGCCCAGCGCCCAGCCCAGTTCCGGCGCCCAGGCCTCGGCCCACCAGCCATCCAGCTCCGACAGATTGAGCCCGCCGTTGACCAGCACCTTCATGCCGCTGGTGCCGCTCGCCTCCCATGGGCGGCGCGGGGTATTGATCCACACATCGACGCCCTGGGTCAGCTGTGCCGCCACCTGCAGGTCATAGTCTTCGACAAACACCACCTGTTGCCAGAGGCCATTGTGCGCCAGGAATTGCTGCCATTCGCGAATCATGCCCTTGCCGATGTCGTCACGCGGATGGGCCTTGCCGGCGATCACCAGCTGCACCGGCCGGTCACGATTGGTGAGCAGGCGCACCAGCCGTTGCGGGTCGTGCAGCAACAGATTGGGCCGCTTGTACTCGGCAAAACGACGGGCAAAGCCCAGTGTCAGTGCATCGGGTTCGAGGGCGCCGGCATACTCCCGGCTGCGTGATTCCTCCGAGCCGCGACCACGGTACTGATGCACCAGGCGATGCCGCAGCCAGGCCACCAGTCGCTGACGGCCATGGGAACGAAAGGCCCACAATGTGGCGTCCGACAATTGGCGGAAATCCGTCTCCACGGTTTCCAGGGTGCCGCGCCAGCGATGCTTGCCACAGGCCTCGGTCCACAGGGAGTCCGCCTCCGGCGAATCCCAGCTCGGCACATGAATACCATTGGTGACGTACCCGACCGGCACCTCGGTCTCCGGCCAGCGGGGGAACAAGGGCGAAAAGATGCGCCGGCTGACCTCACCGTGCAGACGGCTCACGGCATTGCTCGCACCAACGCCATGCAGGGCCAGATAGGCCATGTTGAAAGGCTCGTCCACGGCCGTTGCATGGCTTCGGCCAAGCGCCAGCAGGGCATCGATGCCGATCCCCAGCTCGCTGGCCATGGATTGAAAATATTGTCTGACCAATTGTGGTGAGAAACGATCGAAGCCCGCCTCCACCGGCGTGTGGGTGGTGAACAAATTACCGGCGCGGGTGGCCCGCAGCGCCTCGGCAAAGCTGCCCCCGGCACGCTGCATGTGGTAACGCGCCCGCTCCAGGATGGCGAAGGCGGCGTGGCCCTCGTTGAGGTGACAGACCGGACAGCGTATGCCCAGGGTTTCCAGCAGGCGCCAGCCGCCGATACCCAGCACCATCTCCTGTTGCAGACGTTTCTCCTTGCCGCCGCCATAGAGTTCACTGGTAATGCCCCGGTCGCCGGGATCATTGAGTGGATCATTGCTGTCGAGCAACAACAGCGAGCGGCGCCCGACCTGTGCACGCCAGCTGCGCAAATGCAGGGAACGACCGGGCAGCTCGATACTGATGCGCACCCATTCACCCTGATCGTCACGCAGCGGCACCACCGGCAGCATGGTCGGGTCGTTGTAGGGATAGAATTCGATCTGTTCGCCAGCGGCGCTCAGCGCCTGGCGGAAATAGCCCTGCTGGTAGAGCAGGCCGATACCGATCAACGGCACATCCAGATCGCAGGCAGTCTTTAGATAGTCCCCCGCCAGCACGCCGAGGCCACCGGAATAGATGGGCAGGGATTCACAGATACCGAACTCCATGCTGAAGTAGGCGACATAACCATCAATAGCGCCATCGATGGATTCCGAAAACCAGGATTTTTCTCCGAAGTGGGCCTCGCGCGCATCGAGCTGTTTCTTCAGCTTTTCGAGGAACGCCGCATCCGTGGCCAGCTCCTGCAGGCGGCGGTCGGAGACCGTCTCCAGAATCAGCCAGGGATTGGCCGTCGCCTCCCACAGTTTGGGGTCCACCTGACACCACAGGGAGTCAGCGCCGTGATTCCAGCTCCAGCGCAGATCCAGCGCCAGTGTCGCCAGGCCCTTCACCGGCTCGGGCAGCGCACGGGGAAGGTAATGGTTCATCTGCATGACGTCGTCTCCGTGGCGGGCTTCGCTGCGTCGTCGAGCAGCCAGTCCCAGGCCGCGAGCATTTCATCGGCCGGGAAGAATCTGATTTTCGCCCCACTGAAGGGCGCACTCAGCTTCACCATCCATTTTTCCCACGCCGGATCACCCACCACGGCAATGCGCTCCAGATCACGGAAATGCCTGATGCCAAAGGTGATGTCATCCCAGGCGGCATGCAAGTCCCAGCCACGGAAGTGTTCCAGTTGCAACAGCAAACGGATCTTTCCGTGGCGTTCGATCAGTGCCTCGATCTCAGGAACAAACTCCTTGTAATCCTCATCGCGCAATTTCCCCCACAATCTGAAGGCGATCACATTGCCCTTCTCGGGTTGCAGTTTTTCGATCATCTTCACACTCCAAACAGGTTTTCAGCCAGAAAGCCTGTGACCATCGTGCCATGCCCGGCGTAATGACCATGCGGCGCCCACTACCGCTCAGGACAAGCATACGCCGAAATGCGTGCGAAAAAAGATCCCGCAGTAAGCAAGATAGAGTCCACGCCAGGGTGGAGGACGGCGGGCGATGCTGCCGGATGATATGCGCGAGCAACAAGGTGGCGAGAAGAAGGCCCCCGATCCAGGCAAGATGGGAAAGCCACCACGGGGTGCTCATCAGCTGAGATGAATCGTCACATCCCGGGCGTCTCCGCCCGCCAGTACCTCGTGGGCCTGTTCCACCTGACTCTGGTCGCCGTGCACGATGAGCAGGTAGTGGTCCGACTTGATGGCCGTTTCATAGCGGATGATGCTGTCCCTGGGAATGCCAATGCTGTAGAGCGCCGCGCCGAGGGCACTGAGCCCGCCAACCACGGCCGCGCCTTCCAGCGCCGTAACCAGCGCGCTCACCAGTGGCCCGGCGATGACCACGGTGCCCAGGCCGGGCACCCAGAAAAAGGCCGCCCCCAGCAACAGACCCCACAGACCTCCCCAGAAGGCGCCTTGCGCCCCCCAGAATTTCATGCGCTCGCCGGTATTGTAAAAACCGATGGGGTGTTCCTCGCGCTGGTAGCCCTTGCCGACGATGGACAGCTTGTCGGCCGCGAAGCCCTGTTCCAGCAACTGCCGCACGGCCTCCTCGGCCTGGAGATGATTGTCGTAGACCGCAACACAACTGTTTTCCTCAACCATCTTTCTGTTTTTCCCCGCCTGCGTCCATCATCGGCATTCGACAATCTGGCGATAGTCGATTGTTACCCGCCACACCGCATTTTTTCTGCTACCAGGGTTACACACCAGACGGGAAAAACCCGCGTGGAGGAGGAGCTACGAGGGCGATGAATGGTGGGAGGAATGGGGAGAGCGGGAAGAAGGAGAGGAATGGGGAAAGGGTGAAAGGTGCATGGCCTTTTTCAGCAATGTCTCCAGTTCCTTGATGATCAGTTCACCGCGCCGGGTCACCACCACGCCATCGCGTTGCCAGTGTTGCAGCTGGCGGTTGACCACCACCCGCACGCTGCCGATCATCTCCGCCAGGGCCTCGTGGGAAAGGTTGTGAATCAGACGCAGGGGCTGGCCCGGCTCTTCGTGCTGGACATGACGCAGGATCAGACGCGCGAGGCGGGTTTCCGTGTCATGCAACGCTCGATCCAGCGGCGCGCCTCCTGCATCGGCGTGGAGAGCATCATCAGATCATCCCGCGCCTCGAAGATGAGGGGGTCGGGCTGGCCGTCCAGCAGGCTGATGACATCGAAAGCATCGCCCGGCTGGAGCAGAAACAGGGTCACCATTCTGCCGGTGTCGGCATTGATCTGCCCCATTTTCAGCCGCCCGGCGAGGATGATGTGAAAGCGCTCACCGCACTGCTGGCCATCGACCTGACGGCCCTGCCGCCAGGTCTCGCGGCGGAAATGGCTCAGCATCTCGTCCAGCACCGCATCGTCCAGCCCTTCGAAGAGCGGCGAATGGCGCAGCAGATCCTTGACGTCGACGACGCCGCGGGAATGCGCATTGGACAACATCAGGCCGGCACCTTGTGAGGGAGTTCCTCGGCCCGTCTCACCAGCTCCTGCAAGGCCTCCACCTCCAGGTGGCCGCGATGGGCATCGACGATGCCTTCCTGTTTCCAGTGTTGCAGCTGGCGATTGACCACCACCCGCACGCTGCCGATCATCTCGGCCAGGGATTCGTGGGAGAGGTCATTGATCAGCCGCGGCGTGACGTGCTGCTGCGGCGAATCCGAATCCACATGGCGCAGGATCAGCCGCGCCAGGCGCGTCTCCGTATCGTGCAAGGCCAGGTCCGAGGCCAGTCCGGCCAGGCTGCACATCTGCTCGCCCAGGTAGGGCAACAGCTGGCGATTGAATTCCGGGTGCGCATCGAGCCACTGGCGGGCCTCGTTCATGGGCAGGCTCAGCAGGCTGACGTCATCCAGGGTTTCCAGCATCACCTCGTGGGGCTTGCCATCCAGCAGGCTGAAGATGCAAAACGGTTCGCCGGGGCCGAGCAGGAACAGCGTGATCATGCGGCCGTTTTCGGGATTGCCGCGGCTGAGGCGCACCCGTCCCGAGAGCAGGATATGAAAGCGCTTCCAGGTCTCCTCCATGGGCAGCTGGCGGCGACGCTTCCAGGTCTCGCGCCGGCAGCGTGAGACCATGTCGGCAATGGCGCTCGGCGCCAGGCCGCGAAAAAGCGGCGACCGTTTCAGACAGCGGATACTTTCATCGAAAAAAGCCGACGCGGGGTTCATGCTCTACGCTCCTCGTTTTTCTCGCCTTTCCCGGTTTCCTTTCGGCGGCGGATGATCGCTTCCACCTCCTCGCCGTCCAGCACTTCCTTTTCTTCCAGCGCATGGGCCAGGTCATCCAGAATGGCGCGCTGTCCGGTAATGATCTCCATCGCCCGCTGGCGGCCCTCCTCGACCAGCCTTCTGACCTCGGCATCGATCAGTCGTGCGGTCTCCTCGCTGAAATTCCGCTCTTCGCTGCTCTGCCCCAGAAACTGCAACTCCCGGTGGATTCCCCAGGTCAGCGGTCCCAGTTTTTCACTCATGCCCAGGCGGGTCACCATGTTGCGGGCGATCTCCGAGGCGCGCTCCAGGTCATTGGAGGCGCCGCTGGAGACATCGCCGAAGACGATCTCCTCGGCCACCCGGCCGCCCAGCAGGATGGCGATCTGATCGCGCAGTTCGTTTTCCGTGGAAAGGAATTTCTCTTCCACCGGCAGTTGCAGCGTATAGCCCAGCGCCGCCACGCCGCGGGGAATGATGGAGACCTTGTGCACCGGCTCGCCGGTGGGCACGTTTTCCGCCACCAGGGTGTGCCCCGATTCATGGAAGGCGACACGGCGCTTTTCCGCCGCGCTCAGGCCACGGTTCTTTTTCTCCGGCCCGGCGATGACACGGTCGATGGCGGCCTCGAAGTCGGCCATGGTGACGGCCTCGTGCTTGTAACGCACGGCCAGGATCGCCGCCTCGTTGGCGATATTGGCCAGGTCGGCGCCGACGAAGCCCGGGGTGCGCTGGGCCACCACGCGCAGGTCCACGTCATCGGCCATTTTCAGCTTCCTGGTATGCAGTTTGAGGATTGCCAGGCGCGCCTCCAGGTCCGGCTTGTCGACCACGATCTGGCGATCGAAGCGGCCGGCGCGCAGCAGGGCCTTGTCGAGGATTTCGGGACGGTTGGTGGCGGCCATCACCACCACGCCCACGGAGGGGTCGAAGCCGTCCATCTCGGTGAGCAGCTGATTGAGGGTCTGTTCGCGCTCGTCGTGGCCGCCGGTCATCACCGGGGCCATGCCGCGCGCGCCGCCGATGGCATCCAGTTCGTCGATGAAGATGATGCAGGGCGCCTTCTGCCGGGCCTGTTCGAACAGCTCGCGCACCCGCGCCGCGCCCATGCCGACGAACATCTCGATGAACTCGGAACCACTGATATTGAAAAATGGTACATGGGCCTCGCCGGCCACGGCGCGCGCCAGCAGGGTCTTGCCGGTGCCGGGCGGCCCCACCAGCAACACCCCCTTGGGCGCATGACCGCCGAGTCGTTGCAGCACCGTGGGGTCACGTAGGAAGGCGATGGTCTCGCTGAGTTCGGTCTTTGCCTCTTCCGCCCCGGCAACGTCATCGAAGGTCACCTTCACATCGCCTTCCGGGTGGATGCGGATATGGTTGCCGATATTGAGGAAACCCTTGCCGGCGCCAGCCATGCGCTTGGCCATCCAGCCCCACAACAGGAACAGCAGGCCGAAGGGCAGCACCCAGTTGAAGAGGAAGCTGCTCAGCCAGTCGTTGCTCGGGCGCACGGTGTACTTGACGCCCTTCTCTTCCAGCTCCTTGGCCAGGTCGTTGTTCCACAGCGGCACGGTGACGAAGCGGCGCGGCTTGCCGGTCTTGGGGTCGGTCTCCGTCAGCGTGCCAGTGATGATCTTCTCGCTCACCACCGCCTCGACGACCTCGCCCTTGTCCACGCGTTGCAGGAACTCGCTGTAGGGGATCTCGGTGCGCTGCACCTCTTCCGCCCCCTGCCAGAAATAGAGCGAAACCAGGAGGAAAATCAGATAAAGCCACAGCGCCGAACTGGGCCGATGCCAGAAGCCGCCACCCGGCTTGAAGTCCGCAGGCTTGTTGATGTCGATATCCGGCTTCTTTTCCGGGGGGGTGAACTCTGCCTTCTTCATCCGCGCCTGACTCCTTAGCCTGCAAAGGGTGAATGGGAAAAATGCGTCAACCGGGACTGCTTCGACAGCCGAATCCCCGGTGAGTTTACGTCGGCAATCGATGGTATTGACCCGGCCATCT
Organism: Chromatiales bacterium; assembly: GCA_026982475.1. GTDB lineage: Bacteria > Pseudomonadota > Gammaproteobacteria > SZUA-152 > SZUA-152 > DRQN01. Next base: position 35,116 of record JALSHB010000177.1, on the reverse strand, counting down.
GGACAGGCCGTGTTCAGTCGCCGCCCGCCTTGGCGAGCGCACCATCGACCAGTCACCTCCGCCTTCAACCTGATGCAGTTGTCACGGTAATTGTCTTCTGGCCCTGAGGATTCTGGTGTCTGTCTATGCCGCCCTCTAAAACCTATGCGGGCAGAATCTGTCCATATCAAGGATAGATCAATTCCAGCGGCCCGGAACGACACCATGCGCATCATCGTCATCGAAGACAACACCGACACGACCAGCCACATCGCCAAAGGCCTGAAGAAACTCGGTCACGCCATCGACCTGGCCAACGATGGCAAGGATGGCCCGCTCATCCTCAAGGCCGTGGATATCGGCCTGCAATACCGCTACGTCGACATGCCCATATCGGCGACGCTTGCAAACGTGGAATCCGCCCTCAAATCCCTGTCCGACAAGGACAGCCAGCAGGCCATCCAGGCCCTCGCCGATGCCCAGCAGGGCCTGATTCACGACAGCGTCATTATCAACGCAGTGGATGAAAACCCGGCCGGATAAGGCCAGCCCCTCAACCCCAAGGAGCCCATGACATGACGGCAGACATCACCCCGCTCACCTCCGACAGCCACGCCCAGGCGGTCTTTCGCCAGGTGCGCCAGCACCTGCAAGGGCGCATCATCGGCCAGCAGGCACTGATCGAGCGCCTGCTCATCGCCCTGCTGGCCGACGGCCACCTGCTGGTGGAAGGCGCCCCGGGACTGGCCAAGACCACCGCCATCAAGGAGCTGGCGGCGGTACTGGAAGGCGATTTTCACCGCCTGCAATTCACCCCGGACCTGCTGCCCAGCGATCTCACCGGCACCGACATCTACCGCCCGGAAACCGGCGACTTCCACTTCCAGCCGGGGCCGCTGTTCCACAACCTGATCCTCGCCGACGAAATCAACCGCGCCCCGGCCAAGGTGCAGTCGGCGCTGCTGGAGGCGATGGGCGAAAAACAGATCACCGTCGGTCGCCATACCTATCCCCTGCCGCGCCCGTTCCTGGTGATGGCCACGCAAAACCCCATCGAGCAGGAAGGCACCTACGCCCTGCCCGAGGCACAACTGGACCGTTTTCTGATGCACGTGCGCATCGGCTACCCCGACGCCCGGGCGGAACACGCCATCCTCAAACTGGCCCGCGAGCAGGCCGGCCGCGAAGACACCGCCCCGGCGGCGAGCGAGGTCGCGTTGAGCAAGGCGCAGATCTTCGCTGGCCGCCAGGAGGTGCTGGCCATCCACATGGCCGAACCGGTGGAGGACTACCTGGTGCAACTGGTGCTGGCCAGCCGCGACCCGGCGCCCTACAGCCCGGCGCTGGCGCGCTGGGTGAGCTACGGCGCCAGCCCTCGCGCCACCATCGCCCTCGACCGCTGCGCCCGCGCCCATGCCTGGCTGGAGGGCCGTGACTACGTCTCGCCGGCCGACGTGCAGGCGGTGGCCGTCGACGTACTGCGTCACCGGGTGCTGATCTCCTTCGAAGCGGAGGCCGAGGGCATGAACGCCGACGACGTGATCCGCGAACTGCTGACGCTGATCCCGGTGGCCTGAGGTGGGACTGTTCGCGCGATTCCTGGCGCGCCGCGAAGACGCCCATGGGCCTGCCACCGACGACGCCCTGCCCGGGCAGGCCATCAACCCGGCCACCCACGCCAGCCTCGACACGCTGATCGCCCTGCGCCGGCAGGCCGGCAAGCTCGACCTCGGCCGCCGCCAGCCGGCCCGCGCACAGCTCGCCGGCGGCCACGCCTCGCGCTTTCGCGGCCGCGGCATGGACTATCAGGAATCGCGCATCTACCAGCCCGGCGACGACATCCGCAGCATGGACTGGCGGGTCACCGCGCGCACCGGCCGGCCGCACACCAAGCTCTACCAGGAAGAGCGGGAGCGCCCGGTGGTGCTGTGCGTGGACCTCAACCCCGGCATGTTCTTCGCCAGCCGCGGGGCGCTCAAATCGGTGATCGCCGCGCGCGCCGCCAGCCTCATCGCCTGGGCGGCCGCTGCCCACGGCGACCGCATCGGCGCCCTGCTGTTCAACGGCGAACATCACGAACTGCCGCCGCGTGGCGGCAAGCACGGCGTGCTGCGCCTGATCCGTCAGCTGGTGGCGCAGAGCGACCCGCTGCAAAACCGCCAGCAGCCGCCCCATCCGCACGGGCTCGACACGGCCCTGGCGCGACTGCGCCGGGTCAGCCGGCCCGGCAGCCTGATCTTCCTGCTCAGCGATTTCTTCGGCATCGGCGACGAGACCGGCAAGCACCTGACGCGGCTGCGCCAGCACAACGACCTCGTCGCCATCCAGATCCTCGACGCCCTGGAACAGGCGCCGCCGCCCCCGGCGCGCTACGCCGTCAGCGATGGCCGCCACACGGGCATCCTCGACACCCGTTCGCGCGGCGCACGCCAGGCCTATGCCGACGTCTTCGCCCGCCATCAGCGCCGCCTGCGCGACCTCATGCGCCGCCGCGCCATCCCGCTGCTGCAACTGTCCACCGACGACGACGTGGCCCACGCCCTGCGCCAGCTCGGCGCGACGCCGGCCGCCCCCGCACGGGAGAACGCCGCATGAACCCGGCCGGCCAGACGGCGCTGCAACTGCGCGACATCCACCTGCCCGCCGCGCCCGGCTGGTGGCCCCCGGCCCCCGGCTGGTGGCTGGTGGCCGCGATATCCCTGGCGCTGCTGACGTGGCTGGGCCGCATCGCCCTGCGCCGCTACCGCCTGCATCGTCAACGCCAGCGCATCCTCGCCAGGCTCGACACGCTGACCCAAAGCCACGAAGTCACGCCACAGAGCCTCGCGGAACTCTCCATCCTGCTGCGCCGCCTGGCGCTGATGCGCCATCCCCGCCGCAAGGTCGCCCGCCTCAGCGGCGCCGACTGGCTGCGCTTTCTCGACGACACCGGCGGCGACGGGCGCTTCACCCACGGGCCCGGCGAAGTGCTGGCCAGCGGCCCCTATCGTCCCGCCCTGCCCGGCGAGGTGGACGTGGCGGCGCTCAGCGCCCTGCTGCGTGACTGGATAAGAAAGAACACGGATCACTGACATGAACATCGAATTCGCCTGGCCCTGGCTGTTCGCCGCCCTGCCCCTGCCGCTGCTGGCCATGCTGCTGCCGCGCGCCGCGCGCCGCGAGCCGGCGGCGCTGCGCCTGCCCTTCTACGCCGCCCTGGGCGACACGCTGCAAGCCCCCCACAGCCAGCGCCCCCGCCTGCGGCTGGCGCTGGCCGTCGCCGCCTGGCTGCTGCTGGTGCTGGCGGCGGCGCGCCCGCAGCTGATTGGCGAGAGCGTGCACCTGCCGGTGAGCGGCCGCAGCCTGATGCTGGCGGTGGACATCTCCGGCTCCATGCAGAACGAAGACATGCCGATCCGCGGCCGCCAGCTGAGCCGCCTCGGCGCGGTGAAGATCGTCGCCGGCGACTTCATCGAGCAACGCAAGGGCGACCGCATCGGCCTGATCCTGTTCGGTGACGAGGCCTACCTGCAGGCGCCCCTGACCTTCGACCGCAACACCGTGCGCACCCTGCTCGACGAGGCACAGATCGGCCTCGCTGGCCAGCAGACCGCCATCGGCGACGCCATCGGCCTGGCCATCAAGCGCCTGCGCCAGGAACCGGCCAGCAACCGGGTGCTGATCCTGCTCACCGACGGCGCCAACACCGCCGGCAACGTCGACCCGCTCAAGGCCGCCGACCTGGCCGCCCACGAAGGCGTGCGCATCTACACCATCGGCATCGGCAGCGGCGAAATGGTGGTGCAGACACCCTTCGGCCCACGCCGGGTGGCCACCGGCGACCTCGACGAGGCCACCCTCCAGGCCATCAGTGACAAGACCGGCGGACGCTATTTCCGCGCCCACGACACCGCCCGCCTGATGCAGATCTACGACCTGCTGGATCGCATCGAGCCGCTCTCCGAAGACCAGCAGACCTGGCGGCCGGTGGACGAGCTGTATGCCTGGCCACTGGGCCTCGCGCTGCTGCTCAGCGTGCTGATCGCCCTCGCCGCCGCCTACCGCGGGCGCGCGGCCAGCGCGTCCCGCCGGGCAGAATCCGCGGAGGTGTCCCATGCCTGAATCCTTCCATTTTCTCCAGCCCCTGTGGCTGCTGGCGCTGATCCCGCTGGCGCTGCTGCTGTGGCGCCTGCGCCACGCGGCGGCGGGCGACAACCCCTGGACCCGCGTCATCGACGCCCCCCTGCAGGCCCTGCTGCTCACGAGGCAGAGACAGAGGGCCAGCCACTTAGTGTTATGGCTGCTCGGCCTGGGCTGGCTGATCGCCACCCTGGCGCTGGCCGATCCGGTGTGGGAAAAACAGCCGCGGCCGCTGTTGCAGACCAGCGCCGCGCGGGTCATCGTCCTCGACCTGTCGCGCTCCATGCTCGACCGCGACCTCAAACCCTCGCGGCTGGCGCGGGCGCGCTTCAAGATCGAAGACATCCTCGCCCGCGACGACGAAGGCCAGACCGCACTGGTGGTATTCGCCGGCGATGCCTTCACCGTCACCCCGCTGACCCGCGACGTGGACACCATCCGCGCCCTGCTCAAGTCCCTCGACCCAGAGCTGATGCCGGTGCAGGGCAGTCGCGCCGACCTCGGCCTGCAAAAGGCCGGGGAGCTGTTGCGGCAGGCGGGGCTTCTGCATGGCCAGATCCTGCTGCTGGCCGACGGCGTCGATGGCGACAAGGCGCGCGCGGCGGCCGAAAGACTGCACCGCAAGGGCTACCGCGTCTCGGTGCTCGGCGTCGGCACGCAAAGCCCCGAGCCGCTGACCAACGCCCAGGGACAACGGCTGCGCACCCAGGACGGCCGCATGATCCTGCCGGCGCTGGAAAGCCGCGCCCTGGCGGCCGTGGCCGAGGCCGGCGGCGGCCAGTATCGCCGCTTCAGCAGCAGCGACAGCGACATCGACGCCCTGCTCGCCGATGCCACACCCATGCGCGCCGAAAACCCCATCGCCGGCGACACGCAGGGGCAGGACTGGCAGTCCCGCGGTCCCTGGCTGGTGGTATTGCTGCTGCCGCTGGCGGCGCTGGCCTTCCGCCGCGGCTGGCTGCTTGGCCTGGTGCTGCTGGTGGGCGTGCTGTCGCCGCCGCAGCCGGCCATGGCCGCCGGCTGGGAGGATCTCTGGCTGCGTCCCGACCAGCAGGCGGTCGAGGCCCTCGCCGCCAAAGACTACGAACGCGCCAGCCAGCTCGCCGAAGACCCGCTGCTGCGCGGCGCCGCCGAATACCGGCGCGGCAACTACGCGCAGGCGCTGGCGGCCTACTCCCGGGCCAGCGGCGCCACGGCCGATTACAACCGTGGCAATGCGCTGGCCAGACTGGGACGCTACCCGGAGGCCATCGCCGCCTACGACAAGGCCCTGAAGGCCGACCCCACGCTGGCCGACGCACGCGCCAACAAGGCGGCGGTCGAGGCCCTGCTGCGCCGGCAACGGCAACAAGAGAACGGGCAATCGCAGGATCAGCAAGCCCCGGACAACGAAAAAGCGGGAAACAAGGGCGACAAACCGGGCCAGCAGTCACAACAGGGCAAGAATGCTCGGGATGCAGGATCGTCTAACCAGAATCCGTCGTCCCGGCCTGGCGAACCCTCCGCCCAGGACACGCAGGCCAAAGCGGACGAACCGTCCGGGCAGGAACAAGCGGCGAAATCGGGCGAGCAAACCGCACAGGACGGGCAGGCCAAGGCCGGCCAGGCCGCCACCCCGGACAAGCCGGGCGAGCAAGGCGAGGCCACGCCCGATGCGAAGCACGGGCAAAACAGCTTTGCCGATGCCGCCAGGGCGCTGGACGAGAAAAAGGCCCGCGAGGCCGCGGAGAAAGCGCAGCCGGCCGCCCACGCCGGCGCGGAAGGACAGCCGCAAGAGCCGGAGCAAGAACCGGCCGTGACACAAACACCAAACGGCCAGTCCCCGCCCCGCCAGCCGATGCCGGCGACAAACGGCCAGCCGACCCGCGCCAGGGCCCTCGGCAACGAGGAACGGATGGCCGCCGAACAGTGGCTGCGGCGCATTCCCGACGACCCCGGCGGCCTGCTGCGGCGCAAGTTCCAGTACCAGTATCAACAACGCGCGCAGCGCGAAGGCACCGGCAGCGCGCAGCCCTGGTAACGTCGGCCAGCGTCTGGTAACGAATGGAAAAACGACAGCAAAGAGACCCAACCTTGGAGAAGCTTTCATGAAAATGCGGGTGGACCACACCACGCGACTGCTGGGCTGGACCAGCCACCTGACACACATCGTCATCGGCCTGGCGCTGGTATTGCTGCTGGCCGTGGCCACGCCCGGCATGGCGGCGGTGCGCGCCAGCCTCGACCGCAGCGTGGTCTACGAGGGCGACACGTTCACGCTGACCATCGAGCGCGACGGTCCGTCGTCGCGCCTGCAACCGGACCTGGGCCCGTTGAAAAAGGATTTCGAGGTGCTGGGCACCCAAACCAGCACCCGGGTGACCATCATCAACGGCCGCCGCAGCGACACCACCCGCTGGCAGGTGCAGCTTCAACCGCGCCGCCTCGGCCAGCTGCGGGTTCCGTCCCTCGAGGTCGGCGGGGAAAAGACCTCGCCCATTCCCCTGACGGTCAGCGAGGCGCCGCAGCAAACCACCGCCCGGGCCGGCCGCCATGTCTTCATCGAAACGGAGACCGCCACCCGCGGCAAGCCGGTCTATGTGCAGCAGCAGATCCCCTACACCCTGCGCCTGTTTTATGACGACCGCCTGCAGGCGGGTGAAATCCAGGCCCCCGAACCGGAAAACGCCGTGGTCGAGCGACTTGGCGAGGACCGGCGCTACGACACCGTGCGCGACGGCCGCCAGTACCACGTCATCGAACGCAACTATGTGATCTCGCCGGAAAAGAGTGGCGATCTGCACATCCCGCCGGCCAGCTTCCGTGGTCGCATCGCGCTTCCGCAAGCGGCGCGCGCGCGCCGGCCGCGCAGTCCGATGGAAGAATTCCTCGAAAACAGCCCCTTCGCCAACGACCCGTTCTTCCGCAACCGCCTCGGCGGCGGCCTGTTTGACGACCCCTTTGCCCGGCCGACCCAGCCCGTCCACGTTCGCGGCCGCGCCATCGACCTGACCATCAAGCCCCGCCCCGCCGCGGCGGGACAGAACTGGCTGCCGGCCGAAGCGGTCACGCTGACGGACAGCTGGACGGAAGACCCGCCGCAACTCAAGGTCGGCGAGCCGGTCTCGCGCACCATCACCCTCCAGGCCCGGGGCCTGTCCGCTTCGCAGATCCCCGACCTGCGCCTCGCCGCGCCGGCCGGCGCCCGCATCTACCCGGAGGCCTCGCAGCAGGAAAACCGCACCGACGGCCAGACCATCTACGGTGTGCGCCGCCAGACCTTCACCTACATCCCCGGCGCGCCGGGCACCCTGGAGGTGCCGCCCATCACCGTCGACTGGTGGGACACGCGCCACGACCAGCCGGCCAGCACCACCCTGCCCGCCTGGCAGATCGAGGTGCTGCCGGGTGCTCCCGGCTCGTCGCCGGCCGCGCCCCCGCCGGCACCCGCCACACACGCCTCCGGCGCGAAGCCGGAAACCACGCCGGCCAGTCAGCCGCCGTCCACGACGCCCGTAACGACCTGGCTGCTGGCCGCGGGCGGGGCCCTGCTCGCCGTGGTGCTGCTGGCGGCGGCGTGGGCCCGTTACGCGCGGCGGCGTCCGCCCGGCCATCCGAGCAACGCCCCGGGCCGTCGCCAGGCAACGGATCGCGCCAAGCGCAAGGCCGCCCTGCGGGCACTGCAGCAGGCCTGCGCCGGCAATCACCGGCGCGCCGCCGCCCAGGCGCTGCTGGACCTCGCCCGGGCCGAGTGGCCCGACGACCCGCCGCGCAGCCTCGGCGCCCTGGCGGCGCGCATCGCAACGGGACAGCCCCTCCTCCTCGAACTGGACCGCAGCCTCTATGCCGCCGACGGCAGGACATGGAACGGCGCCGCGCTGTGGGACGCCTTCCGGCACGGCCTGCCGGAAGAAAGACACCACCCCCCCGCGCAGGACGACGTACTGAACCCCCTGTATCCGCAGCATCCCTGACGCCATCCCGGAGGTGCAACCCAGGTAGCAGACGGGGCGGGCCACCGGGAATAGCATCGGTGCCAGTCAATGGAACGGACAGCCTGGAACACATAATGATCAAGACCCTGAGGCCCATGAGCTGGCTGGCCGGCCTGGCCCTGTCGATGGCAGGTCTTTCCGGTTGCGCCGGTTTCACCAGCGCAGTCGATGACGAACAGGCCCGCTGCCCGGACGTCACTCCCCCTGATCATCCCCAGCCATTCGACGCCGTCAATGCGACAAGGCTTTGTGGCCATGACGACTGGCGACTGCCGCAGGCCTTCGAACTCCACAGTCTCCTCGAACCCAGGAAAAACTGCCCCGGCACCTGCATCGACCAGGGTTATTTCCCCAATACCGCCAGCGGCGGTTACTGGAGCTCATCCCCCTTCGACGGTTTCGCCTGCCATGCCTGGGGGATCTATTTCGAGTTAGGCGACGCCAGTGGCGCCAACAAGAACACGCCACTCCATGTTCGACTCGTGCGGGGAAAATGGCTCATTCCCGCCGCCTCCGAGTAACAAAAGCGCCATGACGGCCCGCCATGAGGACCGGAAAGGCAGAAAAGCCTCTCTTCGCCACAGCGGCAGAGAGAACACAGAGAATGCAGCAATGGGATGAGTGCCGGGACCGCAAGGAAAATCCTTGCAGGGTTCCAAGGCGATGGAAATGATTTTCTGGGCCAAGGGACCCCTGTGCCGGGATGAACCGTGGCTACTTGCAGGGTGGGCACATGTTTCGCGCCCACGCGGGGCGCATTGTTCGGATGGCAGGTGGGCACGGAAAACATGCCCACCCTGCCGGACTCACGAGATATAAAATGCCGGTCAACAACGACACCTCGACAGCAAATACCTCAACAGCATCGGGCAGCGACAGCGGCAAGAAAATGGGGCTGTGGCAGGTGGTGGCGCTGGCCGTGGGCACCATGGTGGGCGCCAGCATCTTCTCCATCTTCGGCCTTGGCGCAAAGCTGGCCGGCCCCAATCTGCCACTGGTGTTCGTGCTTTCCGGGCTGGTCGCCCTGCTGGTGGCCTATTCCTACGCCACCCTCGGCAGGCGCATCATCTCCGATGCCGGGCCCATCGAGTTCATCCTCAAGGGCCTGGGCGACGGGGTATTGACCGGGGCGCTGAGCTTTCTGTTCTGGTTGACCTACGTGGTCTCCATCGCCCTGTTCGCCAAGGGCTTTGCCGGCTATTTCCTGCCCTTCCTGCACATCCCCCCCACGCCGCTGGCCAATGCCGTCACCGAGGTGGGCGTGGTGCTGACGTTTCTGGCCCTCGGTATCCTCGGCTCGTCGGCGGTCGGCAAGGCGGAACTGGTGATCGTCATCGTCAAGCTGTCCATCCTCGGCCTGTTCGTGGTACTGGGCGTGTGGAGCATCCAACCAGAACTGGTGACACCCCGCTTCACGCCCTCGGCCCTCGACGGCAGCATCAATGCCATTGCCATTTTCTTCCTTTCCTACATGGGCTTTGGCCTGGTTACCAATGCCTCGGAGCAGATGCGCGACCCCGAGCGCAACGTGCCCCGCGCCATCTATCTGAGCATTCTGATCGTCAGCGTCGTCTATATCCTGGTGGCGCTGGTGGCGGTGGGTAATCTGAGCCTGGCCGATCTGATCAAGGCGCAGGACAACGCCCTCGCCGTGGCCGCCGAGCCCTTCCTCGGCCAGAGCGGCTTTCTGCTGGTTTCCCTCGGCGCGCTGTTCTCCATCGCCTCGGCCCTCAACGCCACCCTGTTCGGTGGCGCCAACGTGGCCTATGCCCTGGCCCGCGACGGCGAGCTGCCGCGCAAGTTCAATCGCAAGCTGTGGTTCGGCTCCAGCGAGGGCCTCTACTTTACCGCCGCCCTCGGCATCGTGTTTGCCCTGGCCTTCAACCTCAACGGCATCGCCTCCATCACCAGCGGGGTGTTCATGGTGATCTATCTTTTCGTGCTCTACGCCCACTGGCGGCTGAAACAACAGTATGGCGGCAACGCCTTGATCATTGCCGCGGGCTTCGTCGTCGTTGCCTCGGTATTCGTCCTGCTGCTGGTTTATCAGTGGCACACCAACCGCAGCAGTTTCTATGGCACCTTCGTCGTCCTCGGCGGCAGCCTGCTGGTGGAATTGATCTATCGCGGCGTGAGCCGACGCGGCTTCGTGCTGCGAGAGCTGTCGCTGCTGCGCCGGGGTGAGCACTACCTGCATGGCGAGCTGGACAGGGAATTCGATCGGCTGCTGCCGGACAAGCAAGACTGACTAACGGGAAATATGCATCCTCAGAGGAGGACACAGGCAATGACAGATTCCACGCAGAGCATCACCGGCACCGCGCCCGATCAGGGCCTCAGCAGCGAGGAGGCGGCGCGACGCCTGGCGCAGTATGGGCCCAACGCCCTGGAGGAAAAACAGGTCTCCACCCTGCGGCGCCTGCTGGGCTATTTCTGGGGTCCCATCCCGTGGATGATCGAGGTGGCGGCCGTGCTCTCCGCCCTGGTGCAGCACTGGGCCGATTTCTGGATCATCGTCGCCCTGCTGATCTTCAATGCCGCGGTTGGCTTCTGGCAGGAGTACACGGCCGGCAACGCGGTGGCGGCGCTGATGAAGCAGCTGGCCCTCAAGGCCCGGGTGCTGCGCGACGGCCAGTGGCGGGAGATCGACGCCAAGCTGCTGGTACCGGGCGACATCGTGCGCATCCGCCTGGGTGACGTGATCCCAGCCGATGTCAGGCTGGTGGACGGCGACTATCTCAGCGTCGACCAGTCGGCGCTCACCGGCGAGTCCCTGCCGGTCACCAAGCGCACCGGCGACGAGGCCTTCTCCGGCACCGTGGTCAAACAGGGCGAGGTGCTGGCCGAGGTCGCCGCCACCGGCGCCAACACCCGTTTCGGCAAGACCGCCAGCCTGGTGCAACAGGCCAAGACCGTGTCCCATTTCCAGAAGGCGGTACTGACCATTGGCGACTATCTCATCTACGTCAGTCTGGCGCTGGTGGCGATTCTGATGATCGTCGAATTGCACCGCGGCATGGACTGGCTGGAGCTGGTGCAGTTCGCCCTCATTCTCACCGTTGCCTCCATTCCCGTCGCCATGCCGGCGGTGCTGTCCATGACCATGGCGGCGGGCGCCATGGCGCTGTCGAAGCGCAAGGCCATCGTCACCCGTCTGGAGTCCATCGAGGAAATGGCCAGCATGGACGTGCTGTGCTCGGACAAGACCGGCACCCTGACGCAGAACCGCCTGACCCTGGGCGAGATCGAGGTCTTCCACGCCCGCGATACCCAGGAGGTGCTGCTGGCCGCGTCGCTGGCCTCACGCGAGGAAGACCGCGACGCCATCGACGAGGCGGTGCTGGAAGGGCTGGCGGACAAGGAGCGCCTCAAGACCTTCCACCAGACCGCCTTCGTGCCCTTCGACCCGGTGCACAAGCGCACCGAGGCGACCGTCCAGGACGCCAGCGGCAGCACCTTCCAGGTGGCCAAGGGCGCGCCACAGGTGATCATGGAAATGGCTGGCCTGTCGTCGGGCGAGATGCGGGAACGCGCACAGCGGGTCGTCGACGCCTTCGCCGAACAGGGCTACCGCGCCCTCGCCGTGGCGCGCAAGGACAGCGGCGCGGCCGGCTGGACCTTCCTCGGCATCCTTTCCCTGTTCGATCCGCCGCGCGAGGACTCGGCGGAGACCATCGCCCGCACCCGCGCCTATGGCGTCAGCATGAAGATGGTCACCGGCGACAACCTCGCCATCGCCAGACAGATCGCCGCCAAGCTGGGCCTGGGCAACAACATCCTGCGCGCCGACGCGCTGCCCGTGGACGACGACGGCAAGGACCACCGCGCCAGCATCGAGGCGGTGGAAAAGGCCGATGGCTTCGCCGAGGTGTTCCCCGAGCACAAGTTCGCCATCGTCAAGATCCTGCAGAAACGCAACCACATCACCGGCATGACCGGCGACGGTGTCAACGACGCCCCGGCCCTCAAGCAGGCCGACGTGGGCATCGCCGTCAGCGGCGCCACCGACGCCGCGCGCGCCGCCGCCGACCTGGTGCTGACCGCGCCGGGGCTGTCGGTGATCACCCACGCCATCGAAGAGGCACGGCGCATCTTCGAGCGCATGAACGCCTATGCCATCTACCGCATCAGCGAGACCATCCGCATCATGTTCTTCGTCGTCCTGGCGATGATCTTCTTCGACTTCTATCCCATCACCGCGATCATGATCATCCTGCTGGCCTTCTTCAACGACGTGCCCATCATGACCATCGCCTACGACCACACCGGCCTGGAGAAGAAGCCGGTGCGCTGGAACATGCAGCAGGTGATCACCGTGGCCACCGCCATGGGCATCGTCGGCGTTGTCGGCAGCTTCGGCATGCTGCTGATCGCCATGGACTGGATGCATCTGGACGTGTCGCAGATTCAGACCTACGTGTTCCTGAAGATGGCCGTCGCCGGTCACCTGGTGCTGTTCGTGGCGCGCACCAAGGGCCACTTCTGGGAGCGGCCCTGGCCGGCGCCCGTCATGGTCTGGTCGGCGGTGGTCACCAAGCTGGCGGCCACCCTGCTGGCGGCCTACGGCTTCGGCCTCATCACCCCCATCACCTGGCCGGAGATCGCCCTCATCTGGGGTTACTCCTTCGCCTCCGCCCTGCTCACCGACTGGGTCAAGGTACAGATTTACCGCCACATGGAGCGGAAGACACCGCGTCACCGGGGCTTTCTCGCCCGCCTGCAGCGCCCCCTGCACACCTTCGGCCGCACGAAATAAGGAGCACACCATGTCAGCCACACCCCCTCCAGCCACAGGCCTGCCGATCCTTCGGATCATGCTGCTCGCCCTGCTGGTGCTGTCTTCCGCAACGCCGGCCACGGCCGCGAACCAGGCGCCGGTCACGGGCCGGCTCACCCTCACCGGCTCCACTGCCCTCTCCAACCTGGCAAGCCTGTGGGCCGAAGCCTTCCGCGAGCACCAACCCGCCGTCGTGATCACCCTTGCCGATCCCGGCAGCGCCGTGGGCCTGGAATCCCTGCTCAATGGCAGCGCCGACGCCGTGCTGGTCAGCCAGCCCCTGAGCCCGGGCCAGCGACAGCGATTCATCGACCGCTACAACTATCCACCTCGCACCACCCCGGTAGCGCGCGATGGCGTGGCCATCTTCGTCAACACGGCCAACCCACTGGCAGGCATCAGCCTGCCCCAGCTCGACGCCATCTACTCCCGCACCCGCCGCTGTGGCGCCCCCAAGCCCATCCGCCGCTGGGACGATCTGGGCGTGGCTGGCGAGCTGGCGCGGCTGCCCATCGAGGCCGTCGGCCTCAGCGACGACAGCGGGGCCTACTACCTGTTTCGCCACAAGGCGCTGTGCGGCGGAGACTTCCGCGCGGACTTCAAGGCCCTGCCCGGCCCCGGCGGCGTACAGGCCGCCATTGGCCACGACCGGGCCGCCATCGGCTTCGCCAGCAGCACCCTGCGCGACCCCGGCCTGCGCGCCCTGCCCGTGGCCGCGCGCAACGGCGAGGCCGCCATCGCCCCCAGCGCGGAGAATATCCGCCGCGGGCAATACCCCCTCAGTCGCACCCTGGCCATTGCCTACAATCTGCCGCCCGGACGGGAAATTCCCCCCGCCCTGCGCGCCTTCCTCGACTTCGCCCGTTCGGCACAAGGCCAGGCCATCGCCGTCAAGGCGGGCTATGTGCAATACCCGGAAAATCTCCCTTGATCGTTCCGCCCGGCATGCCGGCGAAAACCCAGCGATAGGGGAAGATGGCGGAAGATGGGGAACAAGAAGCGGCGAGACAGCGCAAAGCCGCGCCCTGGCCGTGGCAGGGGAAAATACGAAGGGTAAAGGTGATGCTTGCAGGGATTGGAGCAGGACACTCCGCTGCTGAAAAATATGGTCGGGGCGAGAGGATTTGAACCTCCGACCACCTGCACCCCATGCAGGTGCGCTACCAGGCTGCGCTACGCCCCGAACAAGAAACTTCTGCCTGAATCACCCATTGGCGGCGATTCAGAGCGGCGTATTCTACCCCAGCGGTCGACAGATAGAAAACGGTTTTGTGAAAAAAAGAGAGCCGCAGGGCAAGGCCGAATTCAACGGCGCAGCAGTTCCAGCAGTTCTTCGAGTTCGCTGACCATCTGGCGGATGATCTGTCGGCTGTGGTTGACGTCTTCCCTGGCCTCGCCGCCATCGAGTTTCTGGCGGGCGCCGCCGATGGTGAAGCCATGTTCGTACAGCAGACTGCGGATCTGGCGGATCATGAGAACGTCATGGCGCTGATAGTAACGGCGATTGCCGCGGCGCTTGACGGGTTTCAGCTGGGGGAACTCCTGCTCCCAGTAACGCAGTACGTGCGGCTTGACCCCACACAGCTCGCTGACTTCGCCAATGGTGAAGTAGCGCTTGCCGGGGATGGTGGGTAACTCGTTATTGTTGGCTGCTTCCAGCATAGGCCTCTACTCTGGCCTTGAGTTTCTGGCCAGGCCTGAAGGTCACGACACGACGTGCGGAGATGGGGATCTCCTCGCCGGTCTTGGGATTGCGTCCGGGACGTTCGTTCTTGCTTCTGAGATCGAAATTGCCAAAGCCCGACAGCTTGACCTGCTGTCCGGCCTCCAGGGCATCCCTGATTTCCGCGAAGAACAGTTCGACTATTTCCTTGGCCTCACGCTTGTTGAGGCCCAGCTCTTCATACAGCCTTTCGGCCATGTCCGCTTTGGTTAACGCCATACACCTCAATCTCTCATTATTCTCTCAGCGTTGCACCCAGTTTGTCGGTCAGCGCCGACAATATCCGTGACAAGGCACGGTCAATATCGCCATCCTCGAGTGTGCGTGACTGATCCTGGAAGGTCAAGCCGAATGCAATGCTTTTTCTTCCTGAATCAATACCTTCGCCTTCATAGACGTCAAACAGGTGGAAGTCCCTGAGGGTCGGATCGGCATGTGCGCGAACCACCTTTTCCAGCTCGGCGGCGCTCACCCCACGGTCGACGAGCAGGGCCAGATCGCGGCGAATGGCAGGGTAACGGGACACCGGCGTGAAGCGGGGGACCGCCGCCTGATCGAAGCACGATAGCGACAGTTCAAACACGTAGGCGCGCTGATTGATGCCGATTTCCCTTTCGATGGCGGGGTGAATGGCGCCGATCCAGCCAATCGCCTGGTCATCGAGGAGGATGCGCGCCGACTGCCCCGGGTGCAGCGCCGGGTGCGTTTGCGCGGTGAAACGAATGCCGCCAGCCTTGCCGAGAGTGGCCAGCAGGGCCTCCACATCGCCCTTGAGGTCGTAAAAATCCACCGCGCGCCCGGCCTCGCCCCACTGCTCGGGATACAGCGCACCAGAAACCAGACCAGCAATGCACTTTTCCTGAGCCAATTCATCGGCTTGGCGCACAAACTTCAAGCCAGTCTCGAATAATCGGACACGATCCTGCTGGCGGTTGAGGTTGTAGGCCAGGGTCTTCACCAGGCCCGGCCAGAGGCTGGTGCGCATCACCGACATGTCTTCGGAGATGGGGTTGGACAGGCGTACCGGGGTGGCCTGCGGATCCAGCGCCTCGAGCAGGCCCGGCTCAACGAAGCTGTAGGTGATGGCCTCGTGATAACCGCGATCGACGAGGATCTGCTGCAGGCGTGCCAGCGGCACCCGCCCCTCGGGCTGCGGCTGCATGGCGATGCTGGCCTGTGGACGGCTGCTGGGCAGCGATTCATAGCCATGGATGCGCGCCAGCTCCTCGATCAGGTCCACCTCGATTTCGAGGTCGAAGCGGAAGCTGGGCGGCACCACACGCCAGCCTTCTTCCGTGGCCGTCAGCTGCATGCCGAGGCGGCCGAGGATGTCCTCCACTTCCGCATCCGCGATCTCGGTACCGAGAATGCGCACGATGCGCGCACGGCGCAGAGTGATGGCCGGCTGCTTCGGCAAACGCTCGCCCTGCGTCAGCTCGGTGACCGGGCCAGGCTGGCCGCCGACGATTTTCAGCAGCAGATCGGTGGCGCGTTCCAGGGCGCGGCGCTGCAGCTGCGGATCGACGCCGCGCTCGAAGCGATGCGAGGAGTCGGTGTGCAGGCCAAAGCTGCGCGCGCGTCCCGCCACGCAGAGCGGATTGAAGAAGGCGCTTTCGAGGAACAGGTTGCGCGTGGCCTCGCTCACCGCCGAATCCTGCCCGCCCATGATGCCGGCGAGGGCCTGCGGGGCCTTTTCGTCGGCGATCACCAGGGTGCCGGCATCGAGGTCGATGGCCTGTCCGTCCAGCAGGGTGATCCCCTCCCCGGCCGTGGCATGGCGCACATGGATGCCGCCGTCGAGACGGTCGAGATCGAAGGCATGCATGGGCTGGCCCAGCTCCAGCATCACGAAGTTGGTGACATCCACCACCGGGCCGAGGCTGCGCAGGCCGCTGCGGCGCAGGGCCTCCTGCATCCACAGCGGGGTCACCGCCTGTGGGTCGATACCCGTGATGACGCGGCCCACATAGCGCGGACAGTCATCAGGGGCCGTGACCCGCACCGGGAAGCTGGCATCCGTCGCCGGCGCGATCTCCGCCACCTCGGGCGCCTTGACCTCGCAACGCGCCACCACGCCCACCTCGCGCGCCACGCCGGCGATGCTCAGGCAGTCGCCTCGGTTGGGGGTCAGGCCCAGCTCGATGCTGCGGTCGTCGAGCTGCAGGTAGTCGCGGATGTCCACGCCCAGCGGGGCATCGGCGGGCAGGGCCATCAGGCCGTCGGCGCTTTCCGCCAGGCCCAGCTCGGCCTCGGAGCACAGCATGCCGAAGGACGGCACGCCCCGCAGCTTGGCCTTCTTGATCTTCATGCCACCGGGCAGGCGCGCGCCCACCAGGGCCACCGGCGCCTTCAGGTCCACCGCCACGTTGGCCGCGCCGCAGACGATCTGCAGGGGCTCGTCTCCGCCCACATCGACGCGGCAGACCTTGAGCTTGCTGGCGTCGGGATGCGGCTCGATGGCCGTCACCTGCCCCACCACCACCTGGCTGAAGTCGCCGGCGACGGGCTCGACGGCCTCCACTTCCAGCCCGGCGAGGGTCAGCAGGTGGGCCAATTCATCGGTGCCGATGCCGGGATTGGCCCATTCGCGGAGCCAATGTTCACTGAACTTCATCTCTTTGTTTCCCTAGTCCGGCGCGGCCGGAACAATGTATGTTCAGTCCGCGAATGAACGCGAATGAACGCAAAGAAAAACATGCCATTCACCCCGGGTTTCGCTGCGCTCAACCCGGGCTACGGAACTTCTGTGGGAGCGGCTTCAGCCGCAAAACAAGGTTGTTATCTCTTCGCGGCTGAAGCCGCTCCCACAAATGCTACAAGTAATAAGCTGTCGCGGACAATCAAGCCCTAACGGAACTGGCGCAGGAAGCGCAGGTCGTTTTCAAAAAACAGCCGCAGGTCATTGACGCCGTAGCGCAGCATGGCGAGGCGCTCGACGCCCATGCCGAAGGCGAAGCCGGTGTATTTCTCGGTATCGATGCCGACGTGGCCGAACACCTTCGGATGCACCATGCCGCAGCCCAGCACCTCCAGCCAGCCGGTGTGGCTGCACACGCGGCAGCCTTTCCCGCCGCACATCACGCACTCGATGTCGGCCTCGGCGGAGGGCTCGGTGAAGGGAAAATAGGAGGGCCGGAAGCGCACCTTCAGGTCCTGCTCGAAGAAGTGGCGCAGGAAGTCGTCGAGGATGCCCTTGAGGTCGGCGAAGGTGACGTTCTCGTCCACCAGCAGGCCCTCGATCTGGTGGAACATGGGGGTGTGGGTGAGATCGGAATCGCAGCGATAGACACGCCCCGGGGCGATGATGCGCAGTGGCGGCTGACGCTCCTGCATGACGCGGATCTGCACCGGCGAGGTGTGGGTGCGCAGCACCGTGTGTTCGTCGAAATAGAAGGTGTCGTGCATGGCACGCGCCGGGTGCGACTCGGGGATGTTGAGCGCCTCGAAGTTGTGGTAGTCGTCCTCGATCTCCGGCCCCTCGGCAATCTCGAAGCCGAGCTGCGAAAACAGGCCCTCGATGCGCTGCAGGGTGCGCGTAACCGGATGCAGTCCGCCCGGCCGCTGACCGCGTCCCGGCAGGGTGACATCGATGGCCTCGGCATTGAGCTTGGCCTCCAACGCCTCCTGCTGAAGGATCTCGCGGCGACCCTCGATCATCTGCTGCACTGCCTGCTTGGCGGTGTTGATGACCTTGCCCGCTTCGCGGCGCTGCTCGTGTGGCAGCTTGCCCAGCGACTGCATCAGCAAGGTCACCTCGCCCTTCTTGCCCAGGAAGCGCACCCGCACCTGATCCAGTTGCGCCAGATCCTCGGCATCGCGCACGGCCTCGGCGGCCTGCTGGACGAGCTCATCCAGCTGTTTCTGCAAATCGTTCTGCACCTTGCATTCCCCACGGCCGGACGACAGACAGGCGCCCGGATTGAAAACGAGAAAAGGGGAAAGGTGTAGGCCTTTCCCCTTTTTGGAAACCTCGATCCAGCTATTGCAATCTGCGCACGAGGCGGCGCAAATACCCGCCTTAGCCGGCGAGGCTGGCTTTGGCTTTTTCGGCCAGCTGGGCGAAGGCGCCCTTGTCGTGCACGGCCATGTCGGCCAGCACCTTGCGATCGATCTCGATGGCGGCCTTCTTCAGGCCGTCGATCATGCGGCTGTAGGACAGACCACACTCACGCGCGGCGGCGTTGATGCGGGCGATCCACAGGGCGCGGAACTGACGCTTGCGCTGACGACGATCGCGGTAGGCGTACTGACCGGCCTTGGTGACGGCCTGCACGGCAACACGGTAGACGTTCTTGCGACGACCGCTGTAGCCCTTGGCCTTGGCGATGACCTTCTTGTGTTTGGCGCGCGCCTGCACGCCGCGTTTGACTCTTGCCATGATTCTTTACCTTTGCGTTGAGCGGTTAGATGTACGGAAGCATGCGGTTGATCATGCGCACGTCCGAATCATGAACCATGTTCGGCGAACGCAGCTGACGCTTACGCTTGGTGCTCTTCTTGGTGAGAATATGGCGGCGGTGCGACTGGTTGCGCTTGAGTCCGCCGGACGCCGTGCGTTTGAAACGCTTGGCAGCGCCACGGTTGGTTTTCATCTTAGGCATGGAATAACTCCGCATTTGATGGGGCCTGCAACGACGACCGTGCATCCCCGGATTTTAAAACACGCGCTTTCGACTGGCGATCAAGGCGGCCTAATGCCCGACCGACAGCGGCGTGGCTAGTTCTTTTTGGGCGCCACCACCATGACCATCAGACGACCTTCCATTCTCGGGCGCTGTTCGACGTTACCGATATCTTTCAGATCTTCCTCGACCCGCTGCAACAGCTTGAGGCCGAGCTCCTGATGGGCCATTTCGCGCCCACGAAAACGCAGGGTCACCTTGACCCGGTCTCCGTTGTTGAGGAAACGTTTCAGGTTGCGTAGTTTGACCTGATAGTCTCCGATGTCCGTCCCGGGACGAAACTTGACTTCCTTGACCTGCACTTGCTTCTGCTTCTTCTTTGCCGCGTGGCGCTTCTTGTTCTCTTCGAACAGGAACTTGCCGTAATCCATGATGCGGCAGACAGGAGGTGCTGCGTTGGGCACGATCTCTACGAGATCCAGCTCCGCCTCCTCGGCGGCCTGCTGCGCCTCGGCCAGCGAGACCACGCCGACCTGTTCGCCGTCCGCGCCGATGAGGCGGACTTGTGGCGCCGTGATACTCTCGTTCAGGCGCACTTTCTTTTCTTGAGCGATGCTTCAATCCTCCAAAACACGTTGGCCGCGACTCGCGATCTCGCCGGAGAGGCCCTCCATGAACCGGTCGAGGTCCATGCTGCCGAGGTCTTTCCCGCTGCGCGTGCGCACGGCCACGGTATGATTTTCCACTTCCTTATCGCCGACGATCAGCTGATAAGGGATCTTCTGTAAAGTGTGCTCGCGGATTTTAAAGCCGATCTTCTCATTTCTCAAGTCCGAAATGGCCCTGAAACCCTGATTCCGCAAGCCTTTTTCGACTTCTTGCGCATATTCGGCATGTTTATCGGTAATTGGCATCACCACCGCCTGCACCGGGGCCAGCCAGGCCGGGAAGGCGCCGGCGTATTCCTCGATGAGAATGCCGATGAAACGCTCCAGGGATCCGAGGATGGCGCGGTGCAGCATCACCGGCACCTGCTTGCTGCCGTCCTCGGCGATGTAGTGGGCGTCGAGACGGCCGGGCATGGAGAAATCCACCTGGATGGTGCCGCACTGCCACACGCGGCCCAGGCAGTCCTTGAGGGAGAATTCGATCTTCGGCCCGTAGAAAGCGCCCTCGCCCGGCTGCAGGTCCCAGTCCAGGCCCTTGTCGTTGAGGGCCTTCTCCAGGGCGTGCTCGGCCTTGTCCCAGACCGCGTCGCTGCCCACGCGCTGCCCGGGACGGGTGGACAGCTTGATGATCACGTCCTCGAAGCCGAAGTCGCGGTAGACCCGGAACAACAGGTCGATGAAGACGGACACCTCGTCCTGGATCTGTTCCTCGGTGCAGAAGATGTGCGCGTCGTCCTGGGTGAAGGCGCGCACGCGCATCAGGCCGTGCAGGGTGCCGGAGGGCTCGTTGCGGTGGCAGGAGCCGAACTCGGCCATGCGCAACGGCAGGTCGCGGTAGCTCTTCAGGCCCTGGTTGTAGATCTGCACGTGGCAGGGGCAGTTCATGGGCTTGACGGCGTAGACCCGGTTCTCCGACTCGGTGGTGAACATGTCGTCGCGGAATTTCTCCCAGTGGCCGGACTTCTCCCACAGGGAGCGGTCCACCAGCTTGGGGGTGTTCACCTCCTGGTAGCCGTTCTCCCACAGCACGCGACGGATGTACTGTTCCACCTGCTGGTAGACGGTCCAGCCGTGGTCGTGCCAGAACACCATGCCCGGCGCCTCTTCCTGGGTGTGGAACAGGTCGAGCTGGCGGCCAAGGCGGCGGTGGTCGCGTTTCTCCGCCTCTTCGAGGCGGTGCAGGTAGGCCTTGAGGTCCTTCTTGCTGGCCCAGGCGGTGCCGTAGATGCGTTGCAGCATCTCGTTGTTCGCGTCGCCGCGCCAGTAGGCGCCGGCCAGCTTCATCAGTTTGAAGGACTTAAGCTTGCCGGTGGACGGCACGTGCGGGCCGCGACACAGATCGATGAAATCACCCTGTTTGTAGAGCGACAGCGTCTCGCCGGCGGGGATGTCCTCGATGATCTTCGCCTTGTAGTCCTCGCCCATGTCGGCGAAGAAACGGATCGCCTCCTCGCGCGGCATCTCGCTGCGCTCTATCGGAATGTCCTGCTTCACCAGCTCCTTCATGCGCTTTTCGATGGCGGCCATGTCTTCGGGGCTGAAACCCGGCTCGTAGGCGAAGTCGTAATAGAAGCCATCGTCGATCACCGGGCCGATGGTCACCTGGGCCTCGGGGAACAGTTCCTTGACGGCCTGCGCCAGCAGGTGGGCGGTGGAGTGGCGGATGATCTCCAGGCCCTCCTCGTCGCGGTCGGTGATCAGCGACAGCTCGGCGTCGTGATCGATGACGAAGGAGGTGTCGACCAGGCGGCCGTCGACCTTGCCGGCCAGGGCGGCCTTGGCCAGGCCGGGACCGATGTCGGCGGCGACGTCGCGCACCGTGACGGGATGATCGAATTCGCGTTTGGAACCGTCGGGAAGGGTAATGGTAGGCATGAGAATTATCTCCAGTGGTGATCGCTACGAGAGACCACTTGGTCAGCAGGAAATCGATGTCGGTACGGGCAACCGCCACGGCGGCGCCACAACGGAGGCGCAACCTTATAGAGCCGGCGGCGGCAAGTCAAAGTCTTCCGCGCCATGTACGCAAAAGGGGCAGGCCCCGCAACGGAACCTGCCCCGCCATCCACGCCGCGTCGATCAGGGCCGCACGATGGGCAGCGACTGGTGCGCCCAGCCGATCATGCCGCCGCGCAGGTTGTAGACGTTGTCGTAGCCCTGCTGCTGCAGAAACTGGCAGGCCTGCGCGGAGCGCGCGCCGCTGCGGCAGATGATGACCGTCTTCTTGTCACGATCCAGCTCGTTCATGCGCACCGGCAGGGTCGCCAGTGGCATGGGCTCGGCCGTGGGGATCGTGCCCTGGGCAATCTCGACCATTTCCCGCACATCGATGATGCGGAAGGTGTCCGCCTCGTCCTGCAGCCACTGGCCGAGTTCCGGGGCGTTGATTTCTTTCACATTGCCAAAAAACATAACCACTCCATAGTGTCGGGAATACGGGGATAATATTAGAAACCTCTAATACTGTAAAGCGTCCGCGAAGGCCTGCTCGCCATCGGCCGCCCGATTCAGGCGCCGATCAGTTCCGTCTCCATCGGCTCTCCGTCCGTGGCAATGCGCACCTCCCGCGTTCCCGGACACTGGGTGACGATATAGCCGGCCATCAGACTGGCCAGGGTCTCGTTTTCGCCATGGATGGCATCGACGAGCTTGTCGGCGGCGATCTGGCAGCGTTGCACGGCATCGGGATTTTCCACCCACTCACGCCCCATCTGCCAACCCCGGTCCATGTCGGCATTCATGCGCCGGAAAAAGTCCACGCCATCGCGCATCACCTCTGGTGGAATCGTTATCTGGTAGACCTGGCCCTCGAACACCGCTTTCAACATCACCTTGAATCTCCTCTTCCCGTCGATTAAGTCACTGCCAACGATAGACAACCTGAACCCGGTTGCCCTTGCCCTGGAACGTCACCTCGTCGCAGATGGAGCGTAACAGCTGGATACCCCGGCCGGCATGACCGAGGTTTTCCGTCAGCGGCAGCAGGGCGGAATCGACATCGAAGCCATCGCCGGTGTCCTCGACATCGATAATGAGCCGGCCGCCCCCGGCCTCGGGCTGGTGGCGGATGTCGATGCGGATCTCGCCCTCGCTCAGCACCGCCAGCCGCTGCTCCCGCGTCTGATAATACTCGACGAAACCACGGGCGTTCGCCTTGAGTGAAGAGTCCAGTCCCAGCAGGCCGTGTTCGAGCGCGTTGGAATACAGCTCGGAGAACACCGTGTAGAGCTGCTGACGCTGGCCGCAAAAACCCTGCAGGTCCATCAGCGCCTGGATCAGCAAGGGCAGCGGGTCCAGGTCTTTCAGCAGCCCGGCGCTGAGGGTCAGGCTCATCCCCCAGGACGCGGGGGCCGCCGAGATGCGCCCGCGGCCACTCTCTTCCTCTTCCAGGGTGCCGGTGCGCTGCTCCAGCAGCGTCTGGTCGTAGCAGATTTCCAACAGCGTGACGTCATCCTGCTGGAGGCTGCCCGCCTGAAATTCCGACAGCTGGCCGAGTATGGTGTCGAACAGTTCCTGCGGCGCCAGCCCGGCCTCGAACAGGGCGTTGAAACGATCCCGCCCGAACATCTCGCCCTGCTGGTTCTGCGTCTCCAGCACCCCGTCCGAACAGATATAGATCCGGTCCCCTTGCTGGATTCCCACCACCTCCACGCGACGGCTGAAACTTTCGCCATCGATGATGCCCAGCGGCAGATGCTGGGAGGGAATGCGCTGGCTGACCGTCAGCTGCCTTGCATCGTAGACCACCAGCGGCGGCAGTCCGCCATTCCAGGCGGTAAGCGTGTGGGTGGTGGTGTCGATGTCGATCAGGCAGGCGGCCAGGAACATGTCCACGGGCAGAATGGTTTTCAGCCGGGTATTGATCTCGGTCACGATCTCGGCGATCGAATAACCCTTTGCGGTCATGCCGTAAAAGATACTGGACACCGGCAACGCCCCCGTGGCCGCGGCGAGGCCATGGCCGGTAAAGTCGCCGAGAATGACGTGCAATCCGCCGGACGGCTTGGGTGCCGCCAGCAGGATATCGCCGGAGAACAGCGACATCGGCGACAGCAGATACTTGATGTTAGGCTGGTCCAGCGAGCCGGTGTGAATGATATTGGCGAACAGGCGCTTCGCCATCTGCCGCTCGCGTTCGAGACGCTTCTGGTGCTGGATCAGCTCGTTGCGCTGCTGGCGCACGGTACTGTACAGCTCGCGGATGCGCATCAGGGCATTGATGCGCGTCTGCAGCTGGATGCGGTTGTAGGGCTTGGCGAGAAAATCATCGCCGCCGGATTCGACGCTCCTGACCATACTGTCGACGTCCGAGTTGGCGGTGAGGAAGATCACCGGCACAAACACATCGCCACTCATGGCCTTGATCAGCTCCGTGGCCTGGTAGCCGTCCAGCTCCGGCATGCGGATATCCATCAGCACCAGGTCCGGCCGTTCGCGCTCGAAGACCTCCACCGCCTCGCGGCCGTCTTCGGCGTGGATGACGTCATAGCCCTCCTTGTGCAGGATGGCTTCGAGCAACAGGCGATTGGTCACATCGTCGTCGGCCACCAGCACGGTCAGGGTATTTTCACTCATCCGTCTATCTTGGGCTGCCAGGGGTCTGTCGGCTTGAGGAATGATCGGTTGTTGGACTGCAGAATGAAATCAGGCGATCTTGAACAGGCTCTGGAAATTGGCGACGGTGAGGATGTTGCTGATATCGGCCGAACAATGACTGATGGTGATGTTGGCACTGTTGCCGCCCAGGTGCTCACGCATCATCAGCAGCATGCCCAGCGCGGAGCTGTCCATGTAGCTCGCCTTGCTCATGTCGATGCTGAAACGGACGCCGTCGTCCGGGCCGACGCCGTGATAGCAATCACGGAATTCATTCTGCACGGCAAAGTCGAAGCGCCCGGTGACCTTGATGATGACTTCCTTACCGTCTGCGGAAACCGTCGAAGTGACAGGCATGTGTCTGAGTCCCCCATAGTTCAAGGCCTGAAACCGTAGGTTCAGGCAAGAGCCATCCCTGCCCCGCGTCTGCGGGACAGGAAAGTGGGACTAGTATGCCCTGTAACACCTAATCCTTGAAGGCCTCCACCTCAATATCCAGACTGACCTCGTCACCGATGCCCGGCAGCCCGTAGTTCATGCCGAAATCGGAACGCTTGATGCGGGTAGTGGCATTGAAACCACACACTTCCTTCTTGTTGAACGGGTGCGTTCCGCAATTGATGCGCGGCACCTCCAAGGTCACGCTGCGCGTCACGCCCATGATGGTCAGATCCCCCGTCACCGTGGCGCCCTCGCCCACATACTTCACCGTATCCGAGGTGAAAGTGATCTGCGGAAACTCCATGACATTGAAGAAATCCGGCGAACGCAGGTGGTCATCGCGCTTGCCATGGCCGGTATCGATGGAGGCCGCATCGATGACGATCTCCACCGACCCCGTGCCCTTGGCGCGATCCATGCTCATGCGCCCAGTGGTCTTGTTGAAACGCCCATGCAGGGTGGAAAAACCGAGGTGGTCGATCTTGAAGTTCGGGTAGGTGTGCGAAGGATCGATGGTATACGTGTCGGCCGCGGCCATGGCCGGCAGTGCGCACAGCGCCAGCGCGACGGCAGCGGTTTTCAGGGTCTTCGACAAAGAAAGGGACATGATTGCGCTCCTCCTTGGAGATTGTTGATGAACGACGGTTGAATCAATCCTGAATCCATAGATTCAGGTCAATACCCGGCAGCACCGGCGCCCGCCACCTGCCAGGTCAGGTAGACGGCGCCGGCCGAAGGCGCCAGGCTCAGCAGGCCGGCGACGACGACACGCAGCCAGGCAGGCCGCTGCGTCGCCAAGGGCGCCAGCGCCAGCAATGGCGACAGGGCCAGCAGGGGCAAGGCCATCACCGGCAGGCGGGCATAGACCGACGCCGACGCCCCCAGCAGGGCCAGCGGCACGGCCACCGCCATGGCGCCGCCCAGGCCGAAACAGCCCGCGCCGCCCTCCAGCCCGGGGCGCCACAGGCGCAGCGCCGTGAGACCGCCGACGGCGGCCGCCAGGGCAAAGGCCAGCTGGCCATACAGCGCCGACGCCGCCAACACCGCCGCCACGCCGGTGGCCACGGCAACCCCCAGCGCCGCACCGGCAAGGCGCGCGCAACACTGGCCCAGGCGGGCAAAGACCATCAGCAGCGCCGCCACATACAGCGCCAGACCGCCACCCAGCAGCACGTCCTCGCCAGGCGCCCCCCGCATCAGCACGGGCCACAGCACCCACAGCAGGGCCAGCACGGCGGCGAAGACGACGATCCCCACCCCTGTCCGCCAGCGCAAGGGTGAAAGATCCAGCGCCATGGCCAGCAGCGGCAGACCCAGACTGGCGACAACGATCTTGCGAGTCGACGTCAGCGGCGTCAGCGCCGGACCCAGGATCAGCAACACCGCCAGCAGCAAGCCAGCGACAATGGCCAGCCCCTGCCAGCGGGCCGGCGCACGCAGCAGGGCCACGGCCAGCACCAGGCTCGCCACGAAGGGCGCCAGCGCCGACTGCACGGGGGGTTGGGCAAGGAATGACTCCATTCAAGCTCCCGGAAACCTGCGCGCTTTCGCAGAGATTAGACCTGCCCCTAAGTTGGCCGCAAATACCCCTGCCCGTCAATAGATTATCGACACAGTCGGAAATTATTTTTTATCGTACAAACCCGCCATTATCTGTTAAAAATAAGAGACACCTGCGTCTTGCAGGAAATGGCCCAACGCCGCCTCGCGGCAGGCTTCAGCCGTGTCTCGAAACAGACGCTATACAGACAAGGGACCCGCACATCGGCGAGCACCTGGCGCCGAGCCAACACAGACATGAAGGCCGGCAGACGAAAGATACTCATCCGCACCCTCGTCCTGACCGCGCTGCTCGCACCCATGGCAAACCATGCCCTGGTGCGCGATACGCAGCCGGCGCAGACCACGGCGCCGTCCCTCGCCGCGGACAACGACGCACAATTCCGCGCCGACATGATCTCACGGGTGCTCGGCTACCGGGCCGACGAGCGCGCCGCGCAACGCGCCCTGTATCTGCAGGCCGAGCAAGCCCTGGCACAGCGCCAGTTGCCGCGCTTCCGCGAACTGCTGCCCCGTCTCGAGGACTACCCCCTCTACCCCTACCTCCGATACCAGGACCTCAAGCATCGCCTGCAGCACGCCAGCCAGCGGGAAATCGACCGCTTTCTCGACGACTACGCCACCCTGCCCATCGCCGACAGCCTGCGCCGCCAGGTACTCAGGCGCGCGGCAAAGCGGCGCGATTGGCAAACCTACCTGCACTACTATCGCCCCACCCAGAACGTCACCCTGCAGTGCCACTACCTCACCGCGCGCCTGCACAACGGCGAAACCCAGACGGTCTATGCAGACATCCAGCGCCTGTGGCTCAGCGCCCGCTCCCAACCCCGCGAATGCGACGGCGTATTCGCGCACTGGCGTGACGCCGGACAGATGAGCGATGAACTGCTCTGGCAGCGCATCGAACTGGCGCTGGGACAGGGGCGCCGCCAGCTGGCTGGCTACCTCGCCCGCCAACTGCCGGCCCGGGATCGCCACAGGGCGCAACTGTGGATCGGCCTGCACCGCTACCCCGCCCAGCTGCCGCGGCGCTACAAGGAACTGCTCGAACCCCACCCCAAGGCAAAGGCCATCCTCATCGCCACCCTGCAACGCCTGATCCGCCACGATCCGCAAAAGGCCATCGCGTTCTGGCAGGCTCACGCCACACAGGTCCGCGAGCAAATCCCGCTCGACGAAGACGAACTCGGCACACTCTACCGCCGCATCGCCCTGGCCCTGGCACTGCGCCACCAGCCCAATGCCGAAGCCTGGTTCAGGCGCATCCCGCGGCAATACCAGACCAACACATCACGCAGCTGGCGGGTACGCGCCGCGATTCGCAACCAGCACTGGCAAACCGTACGACTCGCCATCGACGCCATGCCTGAAACACAGAGACAGACCGACCGCTGGCGCTACTGGCGCGCCCGGGCCCTGGCGGAGCTGGGGCGGGAAGACGACGCCAAAACCCTGCTCAGCCAACTGGCCAAACGGCGCAACTATTACGGCTTCCTGGCCGCGGACCGCCTGTCCCTGCCCTACCCCCTACAGGCCCAGCCCTACCAACCCAGCGCCGCCGAATTGTTCGTCCTGCAGGAACAACCGGACATTCGCCGCGCCGCCGAGCTTTTTCAGCTGGACCGGCGCCTCGAAGCCCGCCGCGAATGGCGCTCCGCGATGCAGAAACTGGACGAAACCCGCCGCCTGCAGGCCGCCAAGCTGGCCCAGCTATGGGGCTGGAACGAACAGTCCATCCTCACCATGGCCAGCACCACCTATCGCGACGACCTGGAGCTGCGCTTCCCGCTGCTGTTCAAAGAGGAAGTCCTCGCCCTGTCGGCCACCAAGGGCCTGGAGGCGGCCTGGACCTATGGCGTCATCCGCCGCGAGAGCGCCTTCGTCAGGGACGCCCTCTCCTCACGTGGCGCAACGGGCCTGATGCAGCTGATGCCGGCCACCGCCAAGCGTATCTCGCGCAGCCTGAAGGTGCGCTACCGCGGCCGCAGCACCCTGCTGCAACCGGAGACCAACCTCAAGCTGGGCACCGGCCACCTGGCAAAGATGCTGGAACGCTTCGACAACCAGACCGTGCTCGCCACGGCGGCCTACAACGCCGGTGCGCGACGGGTCAGAAAATGGCTGCCGGAAGACACCAGCATGGAGGCCGATCGCTGGATCGAAACCATCCCCTACCGCGAGACCCGCGAATACGTCAGCAACGTCCTGGCCTACACCATCATCTATGCCAGCCGCCTGGGCCAACAAGATGTGCGCCTGGACACACACATGGAACCCGTGCAGCGGCATCAGCAGTAAGCCCTCCCGATCCTTCCCGCCGCAACCCGCTGCCCCCATTCTCCGGCCGAAAACCCGCCTGCGAATGGAACTTCTGTTGAGTCCCGTCCTCCTACCTGTGGACAGGGGTAGCCAAATAACAAAACCCAACTACAGTTAGCGGGAAACAGAAAAAAACAAGCCAAATGTAACCAGGGTAGCAGCGCAGAAAACCTGTCTGTGTTCGACTCTGCACGCCCAGTCGCCCCAGAGAAATCTTTACCATTTGTTAAATTTTTGAAATTCAACAAAGAAGGATTCAGGTCATGGCTAGAGCAAACCCCGATATATACCCCCCACCCATCCGCAAGATTGCCGGGCCCTATCAGGCCTTTCCGAAAATCGAAGACTTAAAACGGCGAGATACGAACACCACCTCCGCCAACAACACGGCAGAGCACCCTCGTCTTGTCGCGAGTGACACACTCAGCGACTGGCGAAGAAAGAGCGCGACAACCTGCCCGTCCTGCTACCCATCGGAACATCGCAGGGACCGGCGCCGCACAGCGAGGCAGGACGTTCGCCTGCACCGGCGAGGCAAGGACCTTGGCACCACGCGCACCTGCGACGTGAACGCACGGGGCATCGGCGTCGAATGCGGAAAGCTGAACCTGCATGAAGGCGACGTCGTCGAGGTGGACCTGCCCGCAAATACCGCCCCTCCCGGCATGGGGCTTCGCGCCTGCTGCCTGGTGGTCCACACCGGAAAACAGTGCGGCCTCATGTTTCTCGACATGAAAGACGCTTGATCGCCGCCTGAATCCCGGCATGCATGGATACGGCGCGCAGAGGCGCAGAACCATTGGCGCCCCGCACATCATTTTCAGCTTCACCTTCGACAACCGGGGCGCCCACGAGCAACGGAAAAAAAACCCGCCTGACCGGATCCCTCATCACAACCCTCCGCGCATCGATTCAGGAATGAAAAATCGCACGTAACTATTCAGCTCAGCTCACCACAGAGACACGGCTGCACAGAGAAAGGCTCTTCAGATTCATGCCGGGAATGGAATGAAACGCCGAGGCCGCAAAGACTCAGAGAGCGCAAAGGAAATCCTTTCGAAAACCTTTGCGCCCTTTGCGCTGGATATCGTGGTTCGGCCCCCGGTGCCAACGCCCCCTGATTCACCACAGAGACACGGCGTTCACGGAGAAATGAAATGCCCGGTCGTCGGGGCAGACCACATCGCCACCCGGGGCATTGCCTCCCACTGATGCATTCTTTGTGTTCTCTGTGCCTCTGTGGTGAACAGATACAATCGCACATAAAAAAAGAGCCGCTCGACTGAACGGCTCTCCGGGTTGTGGTGACACAAATGAATTTTAGTATTGCCCTGCTGTCTTGAACCTGATGTCCAGGTGGCAGCCCCTGAGATGCTTTAGGATTTCCAGTCGAGTGGACGTCACACCGCATCTACATTGTGGCCCCGAGCAGACTCGAGTTGGATCAAATGACATTTCAGGGCAACACTTAATCTTGATATTAGTCAATTTTTGGCTGACTGCAAGCGATTTTTCCCGATTAACATATAAGTTCCGATTATCAATAGACATTTAGCTTTCCCCCGATATTTTCAGGATTTTTCACCCTATCGGCCGAAACCATAGCGTCATTCGAATCGCAGATTTTAAAGGCTGGTATGTATTTTTAAGAAACACTTCAAGTGTTCCCCCCAAGTCACTCAATATGCAGCTTATTTGGTAACTATTCAGCTCACCACAGAGACACGGAGGCACAGAGAAAGGGTCTTCAGGTTCATGCCGGAAATGGAATGAAACACAGAGGCCGCAAAGGCGCAGAGGGCGCAAAGGAAATCCTGTCAGAAAACCTTTGCGCTGGATATCGTGGCCCGGCCTCCGGTGTCAACGTCCCCTGATTCACCACAGAGACACGGCGTTCACCAAGAAATGAAATGCCAGATCGTCGGAGCAGGCCACATCGCCACCCGGGGCATGGCCTCCCACTGATGCATTCTCTGTGTTCTCTGTGCCTCTGTGGTGAATAGATACTTTATTTGCAACTCATAATTGCGAAATCACCTCCTCCAGCCGTTTTGGCGAAACGGGTTGCGAGGTCTTCAAGCCCTGCGCAAAAACCGAAACCCGGTATTCCTCCAGCATCCAGCGCAGCTGGATCAGGGCAGGATGGGGGTTTTCCCCGGCGGCCATTTTTTTCTGACAGGCCAGCAGAAACGGCCGCAGCTTCGCCATCCGCTCCCTGTCCGCCGCGGGCATCTGCTGCAGTTTCTCGATGCGCTGTTCCACCGCTTGCAAAAAACGGGGCAGGTGTTGCAGCCATTCGAAGGGGGTTTCGATGAGAAAGTGTGGATACACCAGTGCCGCAAGCTGTTGCTGGATGTCCTTCACCGCATCCATGGTCTGCAGGGGCAGCTGGCCACGCAGGCGCTTCTGCACCGCGTGGTGGCGGCCGATGATGTCGGCGACCAGTTTTCCCACCGCATTGGCCTCTGTCAGCAAAGCGGATTGGTGGGTCTCGATCAGCGACTCGAATTCGGCCTGCTCGCGCACGGCAAAGCCATCGCGGAAGAAGCAGCGGTCGATGATCAGTGCCAGCAGGTCGTCCTTGAGGGATTCGCAATCATCGACAGCCACGTATTGCAGGCACAGGCGGTCGATGTCCGGCAGGTGGCGACGCAGGTATTTGCAGGGCTTGGCGAGCGTCAGGGCCAGCAGCGCGCGCAGGCCGGCGCGGTGGGCCTTGGCGGCGCGCGCCTCGGCGTCGAAGAGCTGGATGGCGAGGCTGCCATCGGCCTGCACCGCCAGCGCCGGGAAGGCGCGAAACAGGCTGCCGGCACGCTCGATCTCGACGAACGCGGGCAGGTCGCCGAAGTCCCATCGACGAATGTGCTCGCGCTCCCAGTGA
Source organism: Chromatiales bacterium (assembly GCA_026982475.1). GTDB lineage: Bacteria > Pseudomonadota > Gammaproteobacteria > SZUA-152 > SZUA-152 > DRQN01. Next base: position 3,457 of record JALSHB010000177.1, on the reverse strand, counting down.
TGGCGTTCCAGGGTCTGCGCGAAGTCGTCGCTGGCGTGGGCGCCGAACTGCGCCTGCAAGGCCGCCAGGTCGCGACCGTGGCCGACGGTCTTGCCCTCGGCGTCGATGATCTCGTAGCGCATGCGCAGGTGGTCGGGCAGGGTCTCGTGCGGCCAGGCGTCGGCCGGCACCGCGACACCGTGGTGGCGCTTCAGCAGCTGCGTCAGGGCGTCGAGCAGGCTGCCCTCGCGCGGCCCGTCGGACAGCCGCCGCACCAGCGAGGCGGCGGTATCCGGCACCGGCACCAGGGCCTTGCGAATGGGCTTGGGCAGGCCCTTGAGCAGGGCCGTGACGCGTTCCACCAGCAGTCCCGGCACCAGCCACTCGAAGGGCGCGGGATCGAGCTGGTTGAGGGCGCCCAGCGGCACCAGGGCGCTGACGCCGTCGTCCTCGCCACCGGGGTTGAAGCCGTAGCGCAGGTGCAGGCGCACGCCGTTGACGTTCATCTCGCCGGGATAGTCGCTGTCACCGAGGCCGGCACGCTGGGGGTGGATGACCAGCTCGCGCGGCAGTTTCAGCAGCCCCGGCTCGGCCTTCTCGGCCTCGCGGCGCCACTTCTCGAAGGACGCGCCGCCGTGGATGTGTTCGGGGATGCGCTGGTCGAAGAAGGCGAACAGTGCCTCCTCGTCGGCCAGCACGTCGCGACGGCGGCCGCGCGCCTCGATGTCCTCGGCCTCGCGGATCAGGGCGCGGTTGTGTCGCAGGAAGGCCGGCTCGGCGCCCTTCTGGCCGCGCCGCGCGGGCGGCCGGTAGTTGCCCTGCACCAGGGCCTCGCGGATGAAGATCTCGCGCGCCACCGGGGTATCGACGGGGCCGAAGTGCACACGCTTGCCGGACTGGATCACCAGCCCGTACAGGCTCACCGTCTCCAGCGCCGTGACCTGCGAGCGCTTCACGTCCCAGCGCGGTTCCGTGTAGCTGCGCTTGACCAGATGTCGCGCCAGCGGCTCGATCCACTCCGGCTCGATGCGGGCAATACCGCGCGCGTAGAGCCGGCTGGTCTCGACGATCTCCGCCGCCATCATCCACTTGGGGCGCTTCTTCGCCACCGCCGAGCCGGGAAACAGATAAAACACTGAATTGCGTGCGCCCTGGTATTTCTGCGGCCCCTTGCGCGGCCGCACACTTCGTCCCTTCACCGCCGGTGGCTTGCGGTCCTCTTCCTCCAGCCGGTTGCCGAGATTGCCCAGCAGGCCGGTCAGCAGGGCGCGGTGCAGCGCAGCGTAATCGGCCGGCTCGCGGTTCAGGTCCAGGCCCATATCGCGGGCCTGGGTCTTGAGCTGCTGCCAGGTCTCGCGCCACTCGCGCATGCGCATGAAGGCGAGAAAGGACTTGCGGCAATACTTGCGCAGCTGGCTGTTGGAGAGGTGCTTGCGCTGCTCCTCGTAGTGGTTCCACAGCCTGAGCAGGGTGACGAAATCCGAGTGCTCATCGGCGAAGCGCCGGTGCTGCTCGTCGGCCTGCTGCTGCTTGTCCTGCGGACGCTCGCGCGGATCCTGGATGCTCAGGGCGCTGGCGATCACCAGCACCTCGCTGAGGCAGCCCTGCCGGCTACCCTCGAGGATCATGCGGCCGATGCGCGGATCCAGCGGCAGGCGCGCCAGCTGCCGGCCCAGGGGCGTGAGCTGGTTGTGCGCGTCCAGCGCGCCCAGTTCGTGCAGCAGGCGGTAGCCGTCGTGGATGAAACGCCGGTCCGGCGGGTCGATGAAGGGGAACTCCTCCGGGTTGCCCAGGCCCAGCTGGCGCATCTGCAAAATGACTGAAGCGAGATTGGTGCGGCGCAGTTCCGGCTCGGTGAACTCGGGCCGGGCCAGGAAGTCCTCCTCGGAATAGAGACGGATGCAGACGCCGGCGGCGACACGCCCACAGCGCCCGGCGCGCTGGTTGGCCGAGGACTGGGCGATCTTTTCGATGGGCAGGCGCTGCACCTTGCTGCGGGTGCTGTAGCGGCTGATGCGCGCGGTACCGGGGTCGATGACGTAGCGGATGCCGGGCACCGTGAGCGAGGTCTCCGCCACGTTGGTAGCCAAAATGATGCGCCGCCGCGCGCCGGTCTTGAACACGCGGTTCTGCTCCACGGCGCTGAGGCGCGAATACAGCGGCAAAATCTCCGTGTGCGCCGGATGGTGCTTGCGCAGGGCCTCGGCGGTGTCGCGGATCTCGCGCTCGCCGCTGAGGAAGATGAGGATGTCGCCACGGCTGTCGAGGGCGGCGATCTCGTCCACCGCATCGAGGATGGCCTGCTGCTGGTCGCGGTCCTTTTCGTCATCGTCACCCTGCAGCGGCCGATAACGGATTTCCACCGGATAACTGCGGCCGGAGACCTCGATCACCGGCGCGTGGTTGAAATGCGCGGCAAAGCGGCCGGTGTCGATGGTGGCCGAGGTGATGATCAGCTTGAGGTCGGGGCGTCTGGGCAGCAGACGCTTGAGATAGCCGAGCAGAAAATCGATGTTGAGACTGCGCTCATGCGCCTCGTCGATGATCAGGGTGTCGTACTGGCTGAGCAGGCGGTCGCCCTGCAGCTCGGCCAGGAGGATGCCGTCGGTCATCAACTTGATGTTGGACTCGGGGCGGGTGTGATCGGAAAAGCGCACCTTGTAGCCCACCACCCGGCCCGGTTCGGTATTCAACTCCTCGGCGATGCGCGTGGCGACGCTGCGCGCGGCGATGCGCCGCGGCTGGGTGTGGCCGATGAGCCCGGCGCAGCCTCGGCCCAGCGCAAGGCAGATCTTCGGCAGCTGGGTGGTCTTGCCGGAGCCGGTCTCGCCGGCCACCACCACCACCTGATGTTGCTCGATGGCCTCGGCGATATCACGCCAGCGGCCGCCGATGGGCAGGTCTTCGTTGATGCTGACGGCGGGCAGGTTTTCGCACCGCTGCGCCACGCGAGCGCGCGAGGCATCGATGTCCCTTTTCACCGCCTCCAGTCGGTTGCCCGTATCGCGCCCCGCCCGCAGGGCATGGCGCAGCCCGTGCAGGCGCTTGCGCAACGCCGGGCGGTCGGCGGTCTGGCAGGTGTCAAGGGCGTCGTACAGGGCGCCCAGGTGGTGACGTGTGGATTCAGACATACCGTTCGATTTCAGGGGGTTTTGTTTTTCACCACAGAGACACGGAGGCACAGAGAAAGGCTCTTCAGGTTCATGCCGGGAATGGAATGAAACGCAGAGGGCGCAAAGGAAATCCTTTCAGAAAACCTTTGCGCCCTTTGCGTTGGATATCGTGGTCCGGCCTCCGGTGCCAACGTCCCCGGATTCACCACAGAGACACGGCGTTCACGGAGAAATGAAATGCCAGGTCGTCGGGGCAGGTCACATCGCCACCCGGGGCATTGCCTCCCACTGATGCATTCTCTGTGTTCTCTGTGCCTCTGTGGTGAATAGATACGATTTTTCAAAACAAAGAACCTCATCCCACC
>JALSHB010000176.1 GCA_026982475.1 Chromatiales bacterium | reverse complement strand
ATTTGGGTAATCGTAGCGAGCATGGTGGGAGAGCGAGTCAAAATGTTTCCGATTTTGAGGCGAATAGTGGTTCTATTTAACGAAAAATTGGGACTATTTTGGCCGCTCTCCCATCAGCGCAGTAGATTATTCCCAAACCCGACAGACTCCTACGGCTTGTCAACATCAATAGGCCCTTGCAAAAACCAAACCAAGTTTCGGATTCCTGTCTGTAGACCCGCGGGCGGGGCAGAAGTTTGTCGGCGAGGCTGCCGGGCCCTGCGGTATCGGTGGTGTGCGAAATCCGCTAACGCGTTCATTTCAATGGATTCCACGTTTCGTCGGCGTGGCATGGGGCGCTGATGCGGGGCTTGTTCACGCGCTGGATTGGCTGGCCATGGGGTATAAGGCTGGCGGCCAAAGGGGGTGTTTGCCGGTGTCTGGGCTTAGATTAGCGCAAAACGGCATCGCGTGCACCGGATTGGTGCGTCGGGGGGTCAGGGGCGATGGACGCTGATGCGCAGCATGTGGAAGGTCGTGCTGGGCGAGGTGATGATGACGTTGCCGCTGTCATCCACCACCTGTGCCTGAAGCGTGTGGGTGCCGCGATCCACGTTTTGCAGGCGCAGGGTGGTGGCCCGGCCCTCGGCGACGGGCTCGCCGTCCATCAGCAGGATGATGTGATGGCCGGGCTTGAGGGCGGGGGTGAGGTCGATGTTGACCTCGAGGTTGCCGCTGTTTTCCCGCACCGGGCTGTCATCCGCGGGCTGGCTGATGCTGATGGATTGGTAGACCTCGGCGGCTGCATCCTGGGCGCTGCTTTGGCCGTTGCTGCGGGCGCGGGGTATGGCGGGCGCCTGGTAGGTGCTGGGTGGATTGAGCTTGATGGGCTTGGCGTCTTCGGAGCTGGGCCGGTCGGTGAAGGTGACATTGCCCTCGGCGTCCCTTTCCATGTATACCGCCGCCGTGGCCGAGAGGCTGAACAGCAGGGCGGCGAGCGTGGCCATGGCCGGGAGTGCGCGCAGGCGCGTGTGGTGTGTCGGCAGAGTCATGGTGCAAATGTAGCGGAATTGTGCGGGGTGGACAAACGCGGCGGGAGGGCCGGAGCGCATGGGCGCGCATAAAAAAACGCCCCACTCCGGGGAGGGGGCGTTTGGTGGGCCTTCAAGGCGCTGTTTCAGCAGCTGTAGTACATGTCGAACTCGACCGGGTGGGTGGTCATGCGCAGACGCGTGACCTCTTCCATCTTCAGGTCGATGTAGGCGCTGATCATGTCCTCGGTGAACACGTCGCCGGCGGTGAGGAAGCCGCGGTCGGCGTCCAGTGCCTCCAGGGCCTGGTCGAAGGAGTGACACACGGTGGGGATGGCCGCGGCCTCCTCGGCGGGCAGGTCGTACAGGTCCTTGTCCATGGCCTCGCCCGGGTGGATCTTGTTCTGGATGCCGTCCAGGCCGGCCATCAGCATGGCGGCGAAGCACAGGTAGGGGTTGGCGGTGGGGTCCGGGAAGCGCACCTCGATGCGGCGGCCCTTGGGGTTGCTGACGAAGGGGATGCGGATGGAGGCGGAACGGTTGCGCGCCGAGTAGGCCAGCATCACCGGGGCCTCGAAGCCGGGCACCAGGCGCTTGTAGCTGTTGGTGGAGGCGTTGGTGAAGGCGTTCAGGGCGCGGGCGTGCTTGATGATGCCGCCGATGTAGTACAGGGCGGTCTCGCTCAGGCCGCCGTACTCGTTGCCGGCGAAGATGTTCTCGCCGTCCTTGGACAGGGACTGGTGCACGTGCATGCCGGAGCCGTTGTCACCCACCAGCGGCTTGGGCATGAAGGTGGCGGTCTTGCCATAGGCGTGAGCCACGTTGTGCACGCAGTACTTGAGGATCTGGTTCCAGTCGGCGCGCTTCACCAGGGTGTTGAACTCGGTGCCGATCTCGCACTGGCCGGCGGTGGCCACCTCGTGGTGGTGCACCTCGACCTTCACGCCCATGTCCTCCATGGCCAGGCACATGGCGGCGCGGATGTCATGCAGGGAATCCACCGGAGGAACGGGGAAGTAGCCGCCCTTGACGCCGGGGCGGTGGCCCATGTTGCCGTCCTCGTAGACCTTCTCGGAGTTCCACTCGGATTCCTCGGAGTCGACCTTGTAGAAGGAGCCGGCCATGGTGGAGCCCCAGCGCACGTCGTCGAGGATGAAGAACTCGGGCTCGGGACCGAAGTAGGCGGTGTCGGCGATGCCGGTGCTCTTCAGGTAGGCCTCGGCGCGCTCGGCGACGGAGCGGGGGTCACGCTCGTAGCCCTGGCCGGTGGAGGGCTCGACGATGTTGCAGCGCAGGATCAGCTGGGCCTCGTCGGAGAAGATGTCCAGCACGGCGGTGGAGGGGTCGGGCATCAGGATCATGTCGGATTCGTTGATACCCTTCCAGCCGGCGATGGAGGAACCGTCGAACATCTTGCCTTCGGTGAAGACGTCCTCGTCCACGGTGTGGGCGGGCACGGAGACGTGCTGCTCCTTGCCATGGGTGTCGGTGAAGCGGAAATCGACAAACTTCACATCATTTTCTTTGATCGTGTTCAGAACGTCTTGAGCAGACATTACGTGCCCTCCAGTTGTTTCAGTGAGATTTCAGTGTGTTTTGAAAGGTGAAATAGTGCGTTATCAGTGGTGCGTCTGATTCTTCATTTTCCCGGCCATGTCTGATCACCTTGGATCAGCGGTTGTTAGCATAAAACATACCATCCGCAAAATCTTTTTATTGATCAAAGAGTTCCAGTCATGCGAGGAATCCCTGGGGGTGCAAATCGCGTCGCCCTGGTGCAGCCGGGCGGGCGTGGTGCACTGTTGTTGTGCATGGCTGTTGCGCATTGGCTGGTCCGCTAGTGAAAGCAGACCTGGACGTCAGCGATGCTGTCTTCCTCTTCGGCGAGTCGGGCCAGCTGCCGGGCGAGTGCCTGGGCCTGTTCGATATCCCGCATCTTTTGCAGCGGCAATGATACCTCCACATGAATTTTACCGTCCAGGTAGTGCAGGCGGACATGGTCGATGTCGGGCGCCTCCTCGATGCCTTGCCAGCGACGCCGCAGCAGCGCCAGCACCTCGTCACGCGCGGGAAGATCGCGGCTGGGGGCGCTGACCTCGTCGTCCTCGGGGTCGATGTGTACCATGACCTCGGTGATGCCGTCCACTTTATCCATCACCGCCTGGCGCACCCGCTCGCTGATCTGGTGGCCCTCGGAGACGCTGCTCTTGGGCTCGACGAGGATGTGCACGTCCACCAGGCCGTCATGGGCCATGCGCCGGGTGCGCAGCATGTGCAGGGCCTTCACCCCGTCCACGGAGCGAATGGCGTCGCGGATCTGCGCCACCGTTTCGGGCTCCATGGCGCGGTCGATGAGTTCCTGGGCGCTGTTCCAGGCCAGCTCGGCGCCGATCTTGCCGACCATGGCGCCGACGGCGATGGCGGCCACCGCGTCCAGCCAGGGCAGGCCGTTCATGGCGCCGATGATGCCGAGCACCACGATCAGGGAGGAGATGGCGTCGCTGCGGCTGTGCCAGGCGTTGGCGCGCAGCAGCTGGCTGTCGAGGCGGTTGGCGACGCGCAGGGTGTAGTGGTAGATGATCTCCTTGGAGACGATGGAGATGGCGGCCACGCTCAGCGCCAGCCAGCCGGGCTGGGGCAGCAGCTCGGGGTTGAGCAGGCGCAGGCCGGCGTCGTAGGCGATGCCGATGGCCACCGCCAGCAGCGCAACACCCAGCACCACGGTGGCCAGGGTCTCGATGCGGCCGTGGCCGTAGGGGTGTTCCTCGTCGGCGTCGCGCGCGCCGTGTTTCATGGCCAGCAGGACGATGATGTCGGTGGCCAGGTCCGACAGGGAGTGCACGCCGTCGGCGATCAGCGCCTGCGAGTGGCCGATGAAGCCGACGATGATCTTCGCCACGCCCAGCAGCAGGTCCACCACCGAGCCCACCAGGGTGACGTGGCGCGCCTCGCGGTAGCGCTGGTCGCTGGTGAGCGGGGCGTGGTCGTGCGGCAGGTCCATCAGTCGTCGCTGTCGCCGACGCGCACGGTGATGCTCACTTCGCCGCCGTCCAGTTCACGGGTGCCGATGACCTCGTGGCCGTTGATGCGGCTCCAGGCGGGGATGTCGTTGAGGGCGCCGTGGTCGGTGCAGAACACCTCCACGGTGTCGCCGGGCTTGAGGGTGGCGACGAAGTTCTGTGTCTTGATCACCGGCATCGGGCAGAGCATGCGGCGGGCGTCGAGTTCGTGATGGCTCATGGGTTTTCGTCTGCAAGGTGTTTGTGTTGGA
>JALSHB010000175.1 GCA_026982475.1 Chromatiales bacterium | reverse complement strand
TTCTGTGTGGGAGCGGCTTCAGCCGCGAATGACATGTCACGAAGCGCGATGCCAGTCCTTGTTTCGCGGCTGAAGCCGCTCCCGTGAAGGGTGTTGTATTCTCCATTGTCGCGGGCGGGGCCGGCCGCTACAGGTACCACGCCTGGGGCATTTCACCACTGGGCAGGGGGGTGACCTGCTCGCGCCGCGCCTCGCCGCCCTTGGGCGTGATCTCCACCTCCACCTGGTCGGCCTCGCGGCCCTTGCTGAAGCGCGCGGCGATGCGCGCCGCGAGGGCGATGTCGTCCGCGCCGGGCTCGCCGTCGATGAGCACCAGCGGGCCGGGGTGGCTGAGGGTGCGGATGTGGCTGAACTGCTTGCGGTAGCCCTCGAGGAAATTGTTTTCGCCCTCCTCGCGGCCGATGATGAGCTTGAAGTTGGGCCGTGGGCGCAGGTGGCGGCCCACCTTGAGCAGCATGATGTCGTCCAGTTCGTAGCGGCGCTCGCCGCGCGCGGCCCACAGGTCGGCCAGCTTGTGCGAATAGGCCTCGTCGGTGAGGAAGCAGCAGCCGCCCGAGGGCTGGGCGAAGTCCTCGATGCCGAAGCGGCGGGCGAGGGCGATCTGCGGCTTGCGGCCGCGGCCGGAGAAGTCGAACAGTCTTTCGCGGTCCACCCAGCCCTCGCGCTCGGGCAGGGTCTCGGGCAGGTTCTTGGCACACAGGGGGCGCAGCAGGCGGTCGTTGGCGCCGGACTCGCGCGCCACCACCGGCATGGTGTCGCGGCGCTGCGACATGGGTCGCTGGCCGATCACCTCGCCGGTGATGATGAAGTCGAAGTCGTGGGCCTGAATCCACTCGTGGGCCTTGCGCACCATGAAGCACTTGCAGTCCAGGCAGGGGTTCATGTTCGAGCCGTAGCCGTGCTTGGGGTTGATCACCACGTCCTTGTATTCGTCGATGACGTCGACGATGTGCAGCTTGATGCCGAGGGTCTCGGCCACCCACAGGGCGTTGTTGCGCTTGGGTTTGTCGCGGTCCTTCTTGCGGATGGCGTGGGTGTGGCCCTCGACGCAGAAGCCGGTGAAGAAGTTGACGCCCTCGACGTGCACGCCCTGGTCCATGATCACGCGCGTGGCGAGCATGGAGTCGAGTCCGCCGGAGATGAGGGAGAGGGCCTTGCGTTGTCTGGACATGGTGTGCCGGTCGTCGGATTACTGCGGGTCGGCAATTGTAGCCCAAAACGGGTTGCCGGGCATGCGCCCCGGGTCAGACTTTCCGCTGTCGCCATAGCCCGTAAGCCAGCAGGCCGAGGCTGACGCCGCCGAGCGTCCCCTGCCACCACGGGTTTAGATCGAAGCCGTCCGCGCCCAGGCCGTAGGCGATGACGAAGCCGATCCAGGTGGGGCCGGCGCAGTGGTCGATGGAGGTCATGTAGGTAAAAGCCAGCACCAGCCCCGCCATGCCCGCCAGGCCGACGGGCATGCCCCTTCCGCCCTCGCCACCGCGCGCCAGCGGCAACAGCAGCCGGCCGCCCAGCAGGGCGGCAAGGAGGTAGGCGCCCAGGGTCAGGGCATCGTATTCCAGGGTCCAGATGTTGAGCCCGGTCTGCATGTCGCGGTGGGCGAAGGCGACCAGGGATTTGGTGAGAATGAATTGCAGCGCGGCCAGCGGTTGCTCTGTCCAGATCAGCTGAAACATGGGCCAGTAGCTGCCCACCGGGGTCAGTATGTGGTTCACCCAGCCGCCGTTGAGCAGCATGATGGGCAGCAGGCTGAAGACCAGGAAGCCCAGCAGCAACAGCCCGCTCAGGCCCAGCCACAGCGGGACCGTCGAGGGGGCGGCGGGATTGATATCGGCGCGGCTGTTCATGGGCCGAGTCTAACCGATTTCGCGCCCCTCCATGCTATGCTGGGGACCGTTTTTTTACGAGGGCCATCGATGGCGATTTATGCGATTGGCGATATCCAGGGCTGCTACGACGAACTGCAGGCCCTGCTGGCGATGTGCCAGTTCGATCCGGCGGCGGACCGGCTCTGGTTCACCGGTGACCTGGTCAATCGCGGCCCCGACTCGCTCGAGGTGCTGCGCTTCGTGCGCGCCCTGGGCGACAGCGCCGTCACCGTGCTGGGTAACCATGACCTGCACCTGCTGGCGGTGGCCGAGGGGCTGGGCAAGCTGCACAAGCCCGATACCCTGCAGGCCATCCTCAAGGCCCCGGATCGCGACGAGTTGCTGCACTGGCTGCGCCACCGCCCCCTGCTGCATCACGATGCCGGGCTGAATACCGCACTGCTTCACGCCGGCCTGCCGCCGCAGTGGGATCTTCGCGAGGCGCGCGCCTGCGGCGCCGAGGTGGAGGCGGTGCTGCGCGGTGATGATTACCGCCAATTTCTTGCCCACATGTATGGCGACAGGCCGCGCCGCTGGGCGATGGACCTGGCGGGCTGGGATCGGCTGCGCTTCATCGTCAACTGTCTTACCCGCCTGCGCTTTTGCCGTGCCGACGGCGAGCTGTGCCTGAAGGCCAAGGGCGAGCCGGGCACGCAGCCGCCGGGTTGCGTGCCATGGTTTCAGGTACCGGGGCGGCGCAGCGCGCAGACGCGCATCGTCTTCGGTCACTGGTCGACGCTGGGCCTGTATCACGGCGACAATGTGCTGGCGCTGGACACCGGCTGCCTGTGGGGCGGCCTGCTGACGGCGGCGCGCCTGGATGGCGAGGCGCGGATCATTGCCTGCGACTGCAGTGGTTATCGCCGGCCGGGCGTCGACGCATGAGCGCTCGTCGGCGGTGGCTGTTCCTGTTGCTGGTGTGGCTGCCGCTGGCCGCGCCGGCCACCGACAGCGACGCCTTTCTTGGCCTGTGGCGGGGGGAGGTGACGGAGATTCCGCTGCCGGGTCGGGACGTCGCGCGCTATGAGGTGAGCATCCACATCGCGCCGGGTGCGGCCACGGTGGCCTATCCCGGACTGGGCTGTGGCGGCGCCCTGCATCCGCTGCGGCGTCGCGGACGCCTGCTGGGCCTTCGTGAGGCACTGGACTACGGCCTGGATCGCTGCGAGGCTAACGGCCGCACAGAGCTGTATCTTCTCGGCACCGGATTAGTGGCCTACCGCTGGTTCGATGCCCGCGGCCGTTTGCGGGCCACCGGGCGGCTGCGGCGTGAAGAGAGTCTATTGATGGTTATGGCATATTCCTGAGCCTGCGGATTCAGGATATTGAGAGACAGCAAGGAGAAACCGAGGATGAGCAAGCAGATATTCACCGCTGTGGTGTTGTTGTTTGTGGCGACGGTGGCCGGGGCGGCGCCGCAGGCGGAAATCAAGGAATACGGTTATTACGAATTCGTCAGCGAGGCGACGCGCGCCATGCATCCGGCGGCCACCTCCGGCTATGTGCAGACCGGCGAGGCGCGGCTGGTGAAACAGACCCAGCGCATCCCCATCGAAAAGGGCCGCCTGTTCGGCTTCAGCTTCGTGATCACCGGCCTGAACCCGACCATCGGCCAGTTGCCGGTGGAACTGGTGGTGACGCACCCGGAGATGAAAAAGCCGGACGGTACGACCTCCACCGGCTATCGCTACACCCTGGGTCTGAAGCTGGATCAGGGCGTGGTGGAGGACAAGACCGGCTATCGCCTGAATGAAGACTATGAACTGGTCGAAGGCGACTGGGTGTTCGAGTACCGCTTCATGAACAAGCCGCTGATGGTGCAACGCTTTACCACCTACAAGCCCTGAGCGCGTCTCATCCTGGCGCCTGTCGTGATGACGCAAAACAGAAAAGGAAGCCATTGATAATGGACACTGAAGAAAAGAAAGAAGACATGACCCCGCAGGAGGCCTGGACGCGCGGCCTGTTCATGGTGATGTTTTTCATCCTCCTGCAACTGGCCAAGCTGGTGGCCGGGATGGTGGTGGTATTGCAGTTCCTGTTCACGATCTTCACCAATCAGACCAACGACAATCTGCTGCACTTTGGCGCCAGCCTGAGTCGCTATATCTACCAGATCTGGCGCTACCTGACCTATAACACCGAGACCCAGCCCTTCCCCTTTGCGTCCTGGCCCGACACGCCGTCGGCGATGGAGGCGGAAACGACGCCGGCGGGCGAGGAGCCGCTGCAGGGCCGGGTGGACGAAGGCGACGCCGGGCCGCGCGCCACGGGCAAGGACTGAGCCGGTCGCGGGGGCGCCGCGCGCCCGGCCCGGCTGGGCTATAATGGGCCGCCGCCCACCGCGCTTCCACCGAGTTCCCCGGGCGTTATCGAGTTCTGTCCATGTCGTCCGTCACCCCCCTTTTCAGCCACCGCAAACACTGGGCCGCCCGCCTCGGTCCCGCCCCCGAGCTGCCCATGTCGCGCGAGGAGATGGACGCCCTGGGCTGGGATTCCTGCGACGTGATCCTGGTCACCGGTGACGCCTACGTGGACCACCCCAGCTTCGGCATGGCGGTGATCGGCCGGGTGCTGGAGGCGCAGGGTTTCCGCGTCGGCATCATCAGCCAGCCGGACTGGAACGACGTCGAGGACTTCCGCCGCCTGGGCCGCCCCAACCTGTTCTTCGGCGTCACCGGCGGCAACATGGATTCCATGGTCAACCGCTACACCGCCGAGCGCAAGCCGCGCTCCGATGACGCCTACACGCCCAACGCCGAGGGCGGCCGGCGTCCCGACCGCTCGGTGATCGTCTACTCCCAGCGCGCCCGCGAGGCCTACAAGGACGTGCCGTTGATCATCGGCGGCATCGAGGCCAGCCTGCGCCGCATCGCCCACTACGACTACTGGTCCGACAAGGTGCGCCGCTCGGTGCTGATGGACGCCAAGGCCGACCTGCTGGTGTACGGCAACGCCGAGCGGCAGATCGTCGAGATCGCCCACCGCCTGGCGCGCCGCGAGCCGGTGAGCGAGATCCGCGACATACGCGGCACCGCCTTCATCTGCCGCGACGCCGGTGGCCGCCCGGACTGCGTGCCCGCCGGCTGGAGCCTGCTGAATTCCAGCGAGGTGGACCGCCCCGGACGCATCGAGGCCCACCCCGACCCCTACGCCATGGGCGAGGCCTGTGACAAGGCCGCGGGAGGCGAAACGCTGGCCGAAGCGGGCACGGCGGTGGTGGTCGCCGCGCCGCGCCGCCGGCTGCCCGATGCCTCGCGCACCCTGGTGCTGATCCCCGGCTACCACGCCGTGCGCGAGGACCGCGTGCTGTACGCCCACGCCTCGCGCGTGCTGCACCGCGAGACCAACCCCGGCAACGCCATGGCCCTCTACCAGCCCCACGGCGAGCGTGGCGTATGGCTCAACCCGCCGCCCATCCCGCTCACCACCGAGGAGCTGGACGCGGTGTTCGAACTGCCCTACACGCGCCGCCCGCACAGTGTCTACGGCGACGCGCGCATCCCCGCCTACGAGATGATCCGCTTCTCCATCAACATCATGCGCGGCTGCTTCGGCGGCTGTACCTTCTGCTCCATCACCGAGCACGAGGGGCGCATCATCCAGAGCCGCTCCGAGGACTCCATCATCCGCGAGGTGGAGACCATCCGTGACCACGTGCCCGGCTTCACCGGCCACATCTCCGACCTCGGCGGCCCGACCGCCAACATGTGGCGCCTGACGTGCAAGGACGAGAAGATCGAGGCCAGCTGCCGCCGCCCCTCCTGCGTCTACCCCGGCATCTGCAAGAACATGGACACCAACCAGATGCCGCTGGTGAAGCTCTACCGCCGCGCGCGCAAACTGCCCGGCATCAAGAGGATCTTCATCGCCTCCGGGCTGCGCTACGACCTCGCCGTGGAGACCCCGGAATACGTCAAGGAACTGGTGACCCACCACGTCGGCGGCTACCTGAAGATCGCCCCCGAGCACACCGAGAGCGGGCCGCTGTCGAAGATGATGAAACCCGGCATCGGCACCTACGACCGCTTCAAGAAGATGTTCGACAAATACTCGAAGGCGGCGGGCAAGGAGCAATACCTGATCCCCTATTTCATCTCCGCCCACCCCGGCACCACCGACGAGGACATGATGAACCTCGCCCTGTGGCTGAAGGCCAACGGCTTCCGCGCCGACCAGGTGCAGAATTTCCTGCCCTCGCCCATGTCCACCGCCGCCGCCATGTATCACTCGGGCAAGGACCCGCTGCACAAGGTCAGCCGCCGCGCCCCCGATATGCCGGTGCCCAAGGGCGCGCGCCAGCGGCGTCTGCACAAGGCCTTCCTGCGCTACCACGACGCCAACAACTGGCCGCTGCTGCGCAAGGCTCTGAAGCAGATGGGCCGCGCCGATCTCATCGGCAACGGGAAACGGCATCTGGTTCCTGCCTGGCAACCCAAAGGAACGGGTGACAATACTGCTGGAAAAGAGAGCGGAAAGGTCTTTCGTACCCAGCGCACGGGCTTGCCAAAAACACCTCGACCGGGCAAATCGGCACGAAAAAAACATGTCCCGAAGAGGTCGTCAAAGTCAACCAAGAGGAATCGGCGATAGGGTCTCGGACAACGTGCTCAATTCGGAGTACCAACTATTAACTTGACGCCCCCCAGTGGGAATGATGCCATGTGTGCCCCCCGCCAGCAGGCATTGGCGGAACACGCCCTTCCAAGGATAGAGACACGGCCGGCATGGATGATATTTCCCAGAAGATTCGCACCAAGAATTGGTCGCCGCTGACGGCACAGCTGCGCCGCGAGGCCGACGGCTGGCTGGCCGAGGGGCGTGCCGCTGCCCTGCAGGGGTCGTTGCAGGTCATTCCCGTCGATGCGCGGCGCACCCACCCCTGGCTGAACTATTGGCTTGGGCGCAGCCTGCTCCATACCCAGTTGCCCAAGGCGCGCCAACACCTGGCGCAAGCCTTTGCCGATTTCCGGGGCGCGGGCGATCTCGCTGGTATCTGCATGAGTTGCGCCGGGGTGCTGGATGCCCTGTGGCTGGAGTGGGACGACTGCCGTGCGCTGGACCCCTGGATCCTGGAACTCGTCT
>JALSHB010000174.1 GCA_026982475.1 Chromatiales bacterium | reverse complement strand
TTGCGTTGAACCTCGTGGTCGATTCCACATCCCCTGTCGCCCGCTGTTTGCGCACGAATTTATGCATCGATTGGGTTACCCTGTCGATACCCGGATCAATCCCGGCCGCCTTTGGCCGGGTGGCAGTGCCCGCGAAGTCGTTTGCGGAGATTGCTGCGCCTTTGTCTGGCTGTGCGTCCGCCGTCAGTAATCCATAAATTCAGTTAGATGTTGCGGCGATCGATGCGCCATTTCTGACATCTTTCCATCCCTGCGCAAGATTTTCTTTACAGGCCTTTCGGCTTGGGTTTTCATGCTTTCGCCCGGTATCCCGTGCAATAGGCAGTGTGGCTATCGATGGGCATATCCCCTCATTTGATGTTCATGAGTTTGTTGTTTTCGGTCGATTTGTTAACAAGGAGTTTCTTCTATGGATGCATTGCTCAATTCCGATGTGGACTACCTGAATACCTACCTTATTCCCTGGGCCATCAATCTTGTTTTGGCCCTGGCGATTTTCGTTATTGGTCGCTGGATCGCGCGGGCGGTGACCAGGGCGGTGGGGCGTCTGATGAAAAAGGGCGGCATGGATGAGTCGCTGGTCGATTTTCTTGGCAATCTGATCAATGCGGCGCTGCTGGTGGTGGTCATTATCGCGGCCCTGGATCAGCTGGGCGTGGATACCACGTCGGTGCTGGCTATTTTTGCCACCGCCGGTCTGGCGGTGGGTCTGGCGCTGAAGGACTCGCTGGGCAATCTGGCGGCGGGGGTGATGTTGGTGCTGTTCAAACCTTTCAAGCTGGGTGATTTCATCGAGGCGGGCGGTGTGACCGGTGTCGTGGAGTCGATCCGGATTTTCAGCACCCTGCTGAGAACGGGTGACAATCGCGAGATTACGGTGCCCAATGGACATATCTATAGCGGTACCATCGTCAATTTCAGCGCCCGTGATACGCGGCGCATCGATCTGGTCTTCGGTATTGGGTATGACGATGATATCCGTCAGGCCAAGCAGCTGATCGAGGAGGTGATGGCGGCCGACGATCGTATCCTCAAGGATCCGGCTGCGGTGGTGATGGTCGCGGAGCTGGCCGACAGCAGCGTGAATCTGGCGGTGCGGCCGTGGGTGAAGTCGGCAGATTACTGGGATGTGCGCTCGGCGATGCTGGAGAAGGTAAAGGTCACCTTCGATGCGGCCGGGATTTCGATTCCCTACCCGCAAACGGATGTCCATCTGTTCTCAGCGGATGAGCAGGCCGCCTGACCTTTTGCAGGCTTTCCGACCTGGACGAAGGGGGCTTTTCAGCCCCCTTTTTGTTGCGTGCGAAACAGGGCTACGGCCTTCCTGTTCTGCCGCGCCAGGCCAGCAGGCCCATTGCCAGCAGGGCGAGTGTGCCCGGCGCCGGAACGGCAGTGACGCCGTTGGCGCGGCCGGGGGTATCGTCAGTGATTGCCGCGCCGCCGATCTGCCAGGTTCTCCGTTGAGAGGGCTCGCGGAACACATGCGCCGGGACATTGCCGTTTCCCGAGCCGATGGTCGTGGTGCTGTAGATCTTTTCACCGCGGGTGAATGACTCCACCAGTGCGATGCTGTCGAGGATCTCGGTCCATGGCGTGATGTCCAGCAGGCCATCGTCGTTGCTGTCGAGATCGTCGCCATTTCGGGCCGTGAAGTCACGCACCAGCAGGTGAGTAACGTTGTCACTGTTCTCAAACTGGAGGCTGGTGATGAGATCGACGGAGGGCGCCAGGGAAAAACTGCTTTCGGCGGCAAGGAAGTAGCCGCTGGCCGAAAGTTGCAGGCCGTTGAGGGAGGTGACCGATTCGATCACGCCGCTCCCGCCTTTGCGGGAGTCGCCCAGCACCAGATAGCTCAGTCCGTCCAGTGACTCACCGGCAATGCCTGCCAGTTCAAAATACTCATCCCGGTCCGGCCCGGGCTGGTCGATGCGTATTTCGTTGATGAGGATGGCCTGTGCGCTGGCGCCAAGGCCCAGGCCGAGAAGGCCGACAAGGGTGGTGATGATGCGTGGTATCCATGGCTGACTCATGTTTCCCTCCTTGGAAAGTCAGTCGGTTTGTATGGCGTTGCGGGGACTATCCCCACGATTCATCCTAGGCAATTTCGTGGCGGGCCGCGCGGTAATATTTCCCTTGCCGTGTGCCTGATCTTCGGGGGCCTTGGGTTCGCGGGCAGGCCTAGTCGCTGGTGCCGGTGAGGCAGCGTGCGGCGTTTGCCTTCGCCTTGTGAACGCATGTCAGATGGTTTTGCGGCGTCTCCTGATACAGGCGGTCGCATGTCTCATAGCTGCGGATCAGGGTCCAGTTGCAGGCCAGCTGCTGCTCAAGCTTCTTCAGGGCTGCCCGTTGCTGGTCGTTTTGCCGTTCGTGCCTGTCGATTTCGTCGAGCAGCTGACGGAGGGTTTGCTCGGCCGGCAGGGGAGGGGGTTCCGCCGCCTGGGCAAGCGAGAGGTTGAGCAGGAACAGAAGGACGCCGCGAACGATCATGTTGGCTGGGGTGACTGGAGTGGAATCCGGCGGGCCAGAATAGCAAATGCGCGTCTTGTCGTGCAGGTCTGTGCAGGCCCTAAAGATTCAGGGCCGGCGAGCCGATGGTTTCCCGGTAAGCATCTTCCCGCAGGCAGCCGTGCCGGTGGGCCGAGGGTATGGCTTGCCACAAGGCCAACACAAAAGAATAAATGCGAGGGTTTCAAGGGGTGTCTAAGCCGCTAAACGTGCTGCTGGTGGAAGATTCCGAGGACGATGCACTTCTGACCCGGCGCCAGCTTTTGCGGGCGGGTTTCAAGCCCCGTTGCAAGCGGGTCGATAGTGCCGATCTGATGCAGGCGGCGCTGGATGCGCAATGCTGGGATGTGGTGATTTCCGATTATCACATGCCCAGCTTCAGTGGCGCCGCGGCGCTGAAGCTGTTGCAGGCAACGGGACTGGATATCCCTTTTATCATCGTTTCCGGGGCCATCGGCGAGGAAGTCGCCGTCGAGCTGATGCGCGCCGGGGCCCATGATTACATCATGAAGGACAATCTGGCGCGTCTGGCGCCGGCCATCGAGCGCGAGCTGCGCGAGGCCGGTGAACGCCGCGCGCGCCGTGCGGCGGAGGCGGATTTGCGGCTGGCCGCCAAGGTCTTCGAGGGCAGTGTCGAGGGCATCCTGATTACGGACAAAGATGGCCGCATCCTTCGCATCAATCAGGCCT
Source organism: Chromatiales bacterium (assembly GCA_026982475.1). Classification (GTDB taxonomy): domain Bacteria; phylum Pseudomonadota; class Gammaproteobacteria; order SZUA-152; family SZUA-152; genus DRQN01. Next base: position 8,358 of record JALSHB010000174.1, on the reverse strand, counting down.
TCCTGGATATCACCGGCTATACCGAGGACGAGGTCATTGGCCAGAGCCCCCGCATGTTGCAGTCCGGCCGTCACGACGAGACCTTTTTTCGTCATCTGTGGCTGTCATTGACCGAAACGGGTTCCTGGCAGGGGGAGATCTGGAACCGGCGCAAGAATGGTGAGATTTACCCTGAATGGCTGACCATCAGCGCCGTCAGTGACGAATCGGGCGAGGTGACGCACTATATCGGTGGCTTTACCGACCTGAGTCAGCAAAAGCAGGCCGAGGATCATATCCAGCATCTGATGTACTACGATGCGCTGACCAGCCTTCCCAATCGCACCCTGTTCCGTGACCGGTTTCAGCAATGCATGGTGCGGACCCGGCGTTCCAACGACCACACGGCCTTCATCCATCTGGATCTCGATCGCTTCATCAAGGTCAACGATACCCTGGGGCATGCCGTGGGTGATCGGTTGCTGCAACAGGTGGGGCAGAGGCTGTCCAAGAATATCCGCCCCATGGATTTCGTGGCCCGCCTGGGTGGCGATGATTTTGCCATTGCCGTGCCCGCGTTGATGACGCGCGCGGAGGTGGAGAGCTTCCTGGAAAAGGTCATTGATGTCTTCGCCGAACCTTTTTGTATCGCCAAGCGGGAGATATTCCTCGTCCCCAGCATGGGGGTGGTGATGTACCCGGACGACGCCAGCAGTTACGACGAATTGGCGCGCTATGCCGAGACGGCCCTGCAGTATACGAAGCGGTTGGGGGAGAGCTATCAGTTCTACCACAGCAGCATGAATACCGATGCCGATGAGCGCCTGAACATGGAAAGTGCCCTGCGACGGGCGTTGGAGCGTGACGAGTTCCGCTTGCACTATCAGCCCCAGGTGGATGCGTCGACGGGGGAAATCATCGGTGTCGAGGCCTTGCTGCGCTGGGAGCGCGGCGATGAGGGCATGGTGATGCCCGGCCGCTTTATCCCCCTTCTGGAGGATACCGGTTTGATCATCCCGGTCGGCGAATGGGTGTTGAGGCGCGCCTGTCAGGATCTGCAGACGTGGCTGGCGGAGGGCGGCCGACCGGCGCCGGTCGCGGTCAATCTGTCGCCGCGCCAGTTTCGCAGCCGGGATCTGGTGCACATGATCGACGAGGTGCTGAAAGAGAGTGGCACGGATCCGCACCTGCTGGAGCTGGAAATCACCGAAAGCAGCGTCATGGACGACCCGGAGCTTGCCATGCAGACCCTTCAGGCCTGTCATGAGCGGGGTATCCGCATTGCCATCGATGACTTCGGCACCGGCTATTCGTCGCTCAGCTATCTGAAACGATTCCCACTGGACGTGCTGAAGATCGATCGCTCCTTCGTCGCCGATGTGCCGGAGAATGATGACGATGCCGCCATCATCGACACCATTATCGCCATGGCGCACCGCCTCAATCTGCGGGTGATTGCCGAGGGCGTGGAAACGGCGGCGCAACGCGATTTTCTGCGTGAGCACGGCTGTGATAGGGTGCAGGGCTACTACTTTGCACGCCCCATGCCGTTGACGGATCTGCTGCAGTGCCTGCGAAAGCAGGCCACCCAGCCTGTCTGGGAGGGTCTGTGAGACACCCCTGAAACCCGCATACTGCCCCTCCTGGCTGTGGGAAATCGGCCATGAATGGTGGATAATTGCCGCCACACGTGGGGAAGCAGGCGGCAATCTCCTCTTTACCGTCCCGACGTAATCCCCTAGATTCCGGGGTGCAAGGGCAAACTGTCATATCCCAAGCATTGTGCTAAGGTATAAGAGGGGGGAGTTGTGAGGGATTACGCGATGTCAGACAAGGTCATTTTGCTGGTAGAAGATAATCCAGACGATGAGGCGCTGACCCTGCGAGCCCTGAAGAAGAACAACATCATGAACGAGGTCGTCGTCGCGCGTGACGGTGAAGAAGCCCTGGACTATCTGTTCGGTACTGGCAAATACGCAGGCCGTGATACCTCTGCCCAGCCACAGGTCATCCTGCTGGATCTCCAGCTTCCCAAGATCAACGGTATCGAAGTGCTGAAGCGCCTTCGCGCCGATCCGCGCACGGCGCTTCAGCCGGTGGTGATACTGACCACCTCCAGCGAGGAGAGGGACATCATCAGCAGCTACGCGAGCGGGGCCAACAGTTATATTCGCAAACCGGTGGATTTCAACCAGTTCATTGAAGCGGTAAAACAGTTGGGGTTGTATTGGCTTGTCTTGAACGAGTCGCCGGTAAGGCCCAGGGGTTAGTCAGATGGGGAATCCGTTACGGGTTCTTGTCGTAGAGGACTCGGAGGATGACGCTCTGCTGCTGGTCAGGGAGCTGCGTCGCGCCGGCTACGCCCCCCGCTCCTTGCGCGTGCAGACCGCCGAGGAGCTGCAGGCGGCCCTGCGCGAGCACACCTGGGACGTGGTGGTCACGGACCACAACCTGCCCGGCTTCAGTTCCGAGGCCGCCCTGGCCATCGTCAATGACTCCGGCCTGGACCTTCCCGTCATCATCGTCTCCGGCAGCATTGGCGAAGACATCGCCGTGGCCGCCATGAAGATGGGCGCCCACGACTACATCATGAAGGACAATCTCACGCGCCTGGTGCCCGCCATCGAGCGTGAGCTGCGCGAAGCCGAACTGCGGCGTTCCCACCGACTGGCCGAAGCGACCATTCATCACCTTGCCTTCCATGACCACCTCACCGGGCTGGTGAACCGGCATGAATTCGATCGCCGCCTCAAGGAGGCCCTGCGTCACGCCAAGGAAGGCGAGCATGCTCATGTGCTGCTGTATCTGGATCTCGACCAGTTCAAGGTCATCAATGACACCTGTGGCCATCAGGCGGGCGATCAGCTGCTCCGGCAGCTGGCGGTGGTCTTGCGCGAGAAGGTGCGCTCCAATGACACCCTGGCCCGTCTCGGCGGCGATGAGTTCGGCCTGTTGCTGGAAAGCTGCCCGCTGGAGCAGGCCCACCAGATCGCCGAGGGAATCCGCGAGGCGGTCGCCAATTTTCGCTTCGTCTGGCAGGACAAGACCTTCAGCGTCGGCGTCAGCATCGGCATGACCCCCATCACCTCCGATGCCCGCAGCGTGGACGAGATACTCAGCGCGGCGGATGTGGCCTGCTATACCGCCAAGGACATGGGACGCAACCGCGTCCATGTCTATCTCGAAGACGATTCCGAATTGTTGCGGCGGCATGATGAAATGCGCTGGGTGTCACGCATCAAGCAGGCGCTGGAAGATGACCGTTTCCTGCTTTACCGTCAGTCCATGCAGGTCCTGGAGACGAACAGCCAGCTGCATTCGCACAGCGAGTTTCTGCTGCGCATGGTGGGCGACGACGGGAAGATCATCCTGCCCGGCGCCTTCATTCCCGCCGCGGAACGCTATGGCACCATGACGCTGCTGGACCGCTGGGTGGTGAAATCGGTGATCGAGCATCTTTCCGGGCTTTATCGGCAAACACCGGATGCGAACAAGCTGGGCACCTTTTTTGTCAATCTCTCCGGCTCCTCCCTCAATGACGCGGCCTTTTTTTCCTACATTGGCGAGCAGCTCGAGGTCAATCGACTGCCGCCCGAGCTGTTGTGTTTTGAAATCACCGAAACCGCCGCCATCTCGAATTTGCACCTGGCGGTGGATTTCATTCATGGTATTCGCAGCCTGGGTTGCCAGTTCGCGTTAGACGACTTTGGCTCCGGCCTGAGTTCCTTCTCGTATTTGAAGGCAATGCCGGTCGACTACCTGAAGATCGACGGTGGGTTCGTGCGCGACATCACCAGTGATCCGATGAATTACGCCATAGTGCAGGCGGTCAATGAAATCGGTCATGTCGCCGGCCTGCGCACCATTGCGGAATTCGTTGAAGATGATGCCGTGCTCAGCACCTTGCAGGACATCGGTGTGGATCTGGCGCAGGGCTATGGCATCGCCAGGCCGATGGCGGTGGTTCCCGTTAGCCTGTCGTAGCGTCCGGCTGGCATCAGCCGGCATTGCCTGGCGCTGCGAGGCCCGCCGGCGCGGCGTGCTTTCTCTCATCCTTCAGAATGTTCCCGATAACCCTGTCTGTGCCACCGTAGGCCTCATCCCCGGCCGTGTCCTGGCGGTAGAGCACCCCGGCCGATTTGACCTCCAGTGACAGCAGCGAACAGGCGCTGTCCCTGAGAAAGGAAAAATAACGCTCGCCATGATCCTCGCTGCGGGCGTCGAGCATGATGATATTTACCGTGAGACGGCTTTGCTGTTCCGCCAGCTGGGCCAGCTGATGATAGGCCAGGCGCACCCCCGGCAGCGATGTCGGCACCGCCATCAGCCGTTTGTTGTGCGGGATGGCCAGCGTTGAACCGGGAGATGTCAGTGGCAGCAGGCAGATGTCCGGCGCGCTTTTGTTGTCATCCGTCAGCGGCGCCGGTGCCGCGGCCGGAATCGAAACCACGCCGGCTTGATTCTCTATATTCAGTACGCTGCAACTGTGGTGTTGTTGGCGTAATGCACTTTCCAGCAGATAGGCGACAAAATCGTCTTCGCGACAGACAAGCAGCAGGGGGACGAGGCGGGTCTTCTGCCAGGGGGCGGCGCGCTCTCCCGTTTCACTCAAGAAATGGTGGCTGATGTCCGTCAGCCGGCGGCGGGAGGTAAGGGCGGAAAACATATCGTCAGGTACGGCGTGTTGCATGCTTCGTCACCAGGGTCTCAATGATTGCCGATGGATTGGTTGAAGGTGTCGTCGGCCGTGACGTGCAGCAGGGAATTGTGGATCCCCAGCGCGCTGAGCGCCTGGCGTGGATTGGTGGGATCGTTGCGCCATTTTCCATCCACGATCAAGCGATACTGGTAATCCCCGGGCGCCACATAAAACACCTTGTGGGTGATGTTGTTTTCCGTGATGGTCTGGACATCCTTGTCCGCAATCCACTCGTTGAATTCTCCGGCAATCTGGATGTCGTGTTGCTGGTGATTCTGGAAACTGAGCACGACCTTTTGTAGATTGCTGGTTGCCGTTTCCGGGCGCTCTTTATGCAGCGGGATGACATTCGCGGGTCGGCTTTCCGCAGGCTCGATATGTGAGAGCAGCCAGGAGATATTGGCTTGTGCGGTATCCAGGGCCGTGTGGTTGCGCATGATGAGCTCATCGGCAAGATCACTGAAATCGCTGGCGGCGGGGGAGTTTGGCGCAAAGTCCACGATGGACTGCCCGGCGCAGGCGGACTCCTTCAGTCGCACGGTATGGTGAATCATTACGGGAAGTACCTTGTCCTGATAGCGTTCCCAAACGCCTAACAGAAACTTGCGGCCCAGGCGGGTGCGCCTGTCGACCAGCGTCGGCAGTATGTTCAGCTCAATATCGAGGTTATATTTTCTGGCCACCAGGTCGACGGTTTCCGTGAGCCGTTCGATGCCATCGATGGCGAACAGGCTCATGTCGACCGGCACCACGACCCGTTGGGCGGCGCGAATCGCATTGATGGAAAGCAGCCCCAGCGCCGGTGGGCAGTCGATGATCACATAGTCATAAATAGAGGCCACGGCGTGCAGATGGTTGCTCAGCTGCCGCTCGCGCTGCGGCATGTTGGCCAGCACATGATCCACGGCCGCCAGGGAAATCGTTGCGGGAATGATGTCCAGTCCTTCCGCGATATGCGGGATGATGGTGTCCGCGAGCGGGAAGTCGAGGGCAAAAATTTCATACAGCCCCGGCTCATCCTGCCGTCGACCGCCCAGTCCGAGAGAGGCATGGCCTTGCGGATCGGCGTCGACCAGCAGGGTGCGGTGACCCTTGCGCCCCAGGCTGGCGGCGAGGTTGATGGCTGTGGTGGTCTTCCCGCAGCCGCCTTTCTGATTGACGATGGCAATGATGTGCATGCTGTCCCCGAGCCTGTCAGTTCGCCCCTGCCTGGGCCTGGTTTGCGATGCCGTCCCTGTCTCGCCGGAATAAATCTATGATGGTGCGACGGCTCTTTTGCCGGCCGTCGGCGTGGATTCAGTGTGCTGGGCTTCCTTTTCGGGAAATAATTCGACCTGCCGGGGTTTGCCCGGGTGATGCAGGCGGGCGATCTCCAGTTCCAGTTCGGCCACCGGTAAAATCCATTCCTGGCCCGTCAACGCCTCGAAGGCAGTATCCCCATGCAGCACCAGAATGATGTCGCCGGTGGTGACCAGCGACAGTTCCCGCAGTGGTGCCGTACAGGTGGGAAGAAAGTTGAGAAGCGAGGCGATGCTTTTGCGGATCTTTTGCACCGAGACGCCCGCCTCGATCAGTTTCTTGGCGGTTTTCAGTGCCAGCAGGTCGAGGAAGGTGTAGCGCCAGTGGCCACCCTGGGTGCGTTGCGCAGGAACCACGAGCCCGGTGTTGCGCCAATAGGTCAATTGACGCCTGGAGAGTCCGGTGACGGACATGGCCTGCTGGCTGGTAAACCCGGATTCCAACGGTTCCCCCCGCTCTGTCTGTTCACTCGCGAGCCTGTGCAGATTGTGCGCGGTCGTCAATGAATGTCAAGGCAAACCGTACAAAAAACGCCAGGAATGTTCGGTTCGTTCATCATGGCGGCATCAACCCGCAGGATGCGGCGGAGTTAATCAAGAATTATCAACAAGCGAGCCCCTTTATTTCCTGTGTGGTGAATAATCAGCCGTTAGTTTCAGGCTTGCCGACCGATTTGGCGATGGATCGAGTGTGTTTGCCAGGAATGACCGCCGTGCCCTGGCTATTTTTCGATATTATTGCTTTACGCTTCTACTCAATTATTGTTTTCTCAATATGCTGCCCAGCTCTTCTTCATGAATTATAATTTGACCTGTGTGGTCTCTCCGGTATGATCGTAGTGCATAAGAGGGAGGGGGGGGTAATTAGCCCTGACAAGATCAGGGCTAATTACTTTTTTTGCCGCTTTCTCGAAGTCCCGCCATTTTCCGCGCTGTTTTCTTGTAATATTCCACGCTTTCCGAGTCCGTCCTTCCCCAGGAAGTTGGCATTTCCGCGCTCCTGTGCGGGCCGGCGCATTCGCTGACGCTTTCAGGCCCCTTCAGTGAACACGTGGAATTGGCCTATCATGTCGCGAGGGGCGGCTCAGGCCCCCGGTTATCGCCGCACTCAACAGGGACGCGAACATCGTGCCTCTGCCAGTACTTCGTCAGGATCAAGCCTGGCGGAATACGGGGAAGGCAGGCGTGTCCTTTTGTCGTTGTCCCGTCCATTGGGAGTTGTCGTGTCACAGCAAGTTGTTGCAGTCGATGAATTGGAAATCCCCCAGGCCTCTGCCCAGGCCGCCCGCGTGTTGGAAATGCTGGCGGAGGCAGACCCGGATTTCACCGCCCTCGAGCAGGCCTTGATGAACGACCCGGTGCAGGCCGGTGAATTGTTGCGCTACGCCAATTCACCACTGTTCCGGCGCGCCAGCGAGGTGACCAACGTGCCGGCGGCCGTGCGCCTGCTGGGGCTGAAGAATGTCCGCAGCGCCATCGTCATGTCGACCCTGAACAGCGCGTTGCCGGTGGATTGCCCGGAGGCGAAGGATATTCTCGCCCACCTGGTTTCCATCGCCACCCTGTGCCGCCTGATCGCCAAGGTCTGCTGTCGCGCCAGGATGGACGACATGGCCTTGTTGGGGCTGATCCACGATGTGGGCATGATCGTGCTGGCAACGAACTTTGCCGACTCCTATCGGTCCATACGTGCCCGCTCGGTGGCGGAATCCCTGCCCCTGGACGTGCTGGAGCTGGAGACCTACGGGCTCTGCCATGACGATCTGGCCGAGCGCGTGTGCCGGGCCTTCCGTTTGCCGGCTTCCTATCAGGAGGTATTGAGCAGCCTGCATTATCATCCGCCGGGGCTGACGGGCACCGAGTCGCAGGAGTGGGGCATTCTGACCCTGGCGCATCACCTGCTGCCGGATACGGGCCTGCCGGGCGGCGATGTCCTCGAGACCCTGGCCGCCTCGCGGGAGGAGCTGGCGGAAATGCTCGCCCTGTCGGATGCCGATCTGGATGGCGTCATCGCCGCCGCCCAATCCCTGCGGCAGGCGGGCTGATCGTCGTCTTTGCGCCCTTGCGGGTCCGCGCAAAAAGGGGGGTAGGTCGTCCACCTCTTTGCGTGGCATCATTGTTTGTAACTATTCAGCTCACCACAGAGACACGGATGCACAGAGAAAGGCTCTTCAGGTTCATGCCGGGAATGGAATGGAACGCAGAGGCCGCAAAGGCGCAGAGGGCGCAAAGGAAATCCTTGCAGAAAACCTTTGCGCCCTTTGCCTTGGATATCGTGATCCGTCCTGTGGCGCCAACGTCCCCTGATTCACCACAGAGACACGTCGTTCACGGAGAAATGAAATGCCAGGTCGTCGGGGCAGGCCACATCGCCACCCGGGG
>JALSHB010000173.1 GCA_026982475.1 Chromatiales bacterium | reverse complement strand
GAGGTGGACGCCAGCGAAAAGGTCTGCAACGGCCTGCCGGGCGCCGATGGCATGAATGGCGCGGACGGTCGTGACGGCCTCGATGCCCTGGTGGCCATCGCCGACGAACCCTCCGGCGGCAACTGCGCCGAGGGCGGCAAGCGCATCGACAGCGGCCTGGACGCCAACCGCGACGGCCGCCTCGATGTCGGCGAGATCACCACCACCGACTACCTCTGCAACGGTGCCCCGGGCGCGCCCGGGGCGGACGGGGCACCCGGCGCGGACGGCCGCGACAGTCTCGTCGCCATGAACCCGGAACCGGTGGGCCTCAACTGCCCTAACGGCGGCCTGCGCATCGACGCCGGCATCGACAGCAACGCCAACGGCAGCCTGGACCCTGCCGAGATTACCCAGACCGGCTTCGTCTGCGACGGAGGCGATGGCGGCGTCGGCTGGGGAGTGGCGACCCTGGTGGAGACCAACGATATTGGCAGTGCCGCAGTAGCGCAGGTGAGCATGGGGAGCGACGGCAGCGCCGTGGCGGTATGGCAGCAATGGACGGGACTGCTCCGCGAGATCCGGGTCAATCGCTACCAGGTGGGCGTGGGCTGGGGGATTGCCGAGGCGCTGCCGATGCCTCAAATCCAGAACGGTGATGCCTCCGGGCCCCGGGTGGCCATGGACGCCGCCGGCAATGCCCTGGCGGTATGGCAGTGGCAAGACCGTGACACCTTGCGCTACAGCCTCTGGGTCAACCATTTCCCGGTGGGCAGCGGCTGGAAGGTGGCCGAGTCCCTCGTCGCCAGTGACACCGCGGACATGCGCGACCCGCAGGTGGCCATGGATTCCGCCGGCAACGCCGTGGCGGTTTGGATTCAACGGGACGACACCACGCGAGGCATCCGCGCCCGGCACTACGATGCGGACAGCGGCTGGGGTCCGGTGGAGGCCATCCAGCCCGATACCGCGGTGAGCGCGAGTACGCCCTGGATCGCCATGGGCGCCAACGGCAATGCCGTGGCCGTTTGGGTGCAGTGGGACGCCACTGCGGGACGACACATCAGGGCCAGCCTGTTTGCGCCGGGGACGGGCTGGAGCACGCCCGTGGAGATCGGCGCCGAGGTGGCCGACCTTCCGCGGGTGGCCATGGATGCCACCGGCAATGCCGTGGCGGTGTGGGAAAAGGAATCCACCGACGGCACCCGCACCGGCATCTGGGCCAGCCTCTACCAGGCCGGCGGCGGCTGGGGAGCGGCAACGCTGATCGAACCCGGCGATACCGGGAAGGGGGCCGACCCCTGGGTGGCCATGGACGCCAATGGCAACGCCCTGGTGGCCTGGAAGCGCCGCGAGGCCAGCGGCGAGCCCTGGAATATCTGGGCCAACCGCTACGCGGCAGGCACCGGCTGGGAGGGCGCGCGTCTGATCGAGACCCACAACGCCGGTCGTGCCAACTCGCCGCGACTGGTCATGGACCCCGCCGGCAACGCCACGGTGGTGTGGTCACAGTTCCGTGGTACCGGCATCCGCGACATCTGGTCCAATCGCTACGTGGCCAACGCCGGCTGGGGCCGCGCGGAACTGGTGGAGGCCAACGACGCTGGAGCGGCGAACGACCCTTGGGTGGCCATGGATCCCGCCGGCAACGCCATCGCGGTGTGGAACCAGGCCGATAGCACCAACAGCCAGCCCCGCTACGACATCTGGGCCAACCGCTGGCTGGCGCCGCAGTAAGGCACGGGAAACCACCTCGTGACACCGCTGCTCAGCGGTGTCACGAGGACAGACCTGCAGGCAATGCTGAATCAGTACGTAGCCCGGATGCAGGCCCAACGGGCCGGAACCCGGGAGGCCCTCCCGCCCGTTCCTGGAATCCGCTGCGCTTCTTCCGGGCTACGGGGTCTGACGGTGTTTGCTCGGCCACCGCCGATTCTGTCTGGTCATGTGGAACTGGTCAGATATGCTATGCTGTTTTCATCGAGCAGACACCGGAGACGACGTCATGAAAATCAACGCCACCGAATTCAAGGCCAGGTGTCTCAAGCTGGTCGATGAGGTCGCGCGCACGCACCAGCCCATCATCGTCACCAAGCATGGCAAACCCGTTGCCAAGGTGGTGCCCATAGAGACAGAGAAGCCCCGGACGTATTTCGGTTACATGGCCGGCTCGCTCAAGATTACCGGCGATATCATCTCGCCCATCGAAGCAGAGTGGAGCGCTATCACCGGCGACGAGGACGAGCTTTATGCAGGCATGGGCGTCGCGGAAGACAAAGACGAATACACAAAATGAGCAAGGGACTGCTGCTGGACACCCACATCTGGCTCTGGTTTGCCCTGTCGGATCAACGTCTGGCGGCCCCGGCCCGCGAGGCTATCGAACAGGCCATAACGGCGGGTAACCTGCGGATTTCCATCATGTCCGTCTGGGAAACGAGCATGCTGGAAACGGCCGGCCGTATTTGCTTGGGCAACCCCGTCAACGAATGGATGGAGATGGCGCTGGCACTGCCAGGGCTGACGTGCCTGCCCCTGGAAGTGCCGCATATCCTTGACGCCCACCGGCTTCCGGGCAGTTTCCACAAGGATCCGGCTGACCGCCTGCTGGTCGCCACCGCCCGCCACCATGACCTCACCCTGATCACCGAAGACCGCAAAATTCTCGATTACGCACAGCAAGGTTATGTACGAGCGAGTGCATCCAGCGACAAGGGCTTGTTGAACCGGTGAAACGTACCACGGTCATGCTCCCGTGGCGCCGCGAATTCGGCTGGCCCGGCGCGGCTGGCACAGCCAGCGCATCGAAGTGCGCTGCCCGGATGCAGGCCCGGCGGGTCGGAATCCGGGGTGAGCCGCCTGCACGCCCCCGGAATCCGCCGCGCTCCTTCCGGGCTACGGAGCCCAGCCGTCTACCGTGGTTACAGTATTTCCGTTACCACCGCCGATACTGCTGTAGCCTACGCTGGCGGTATTGTTTCGGCCGCCGCTGACGCTGCTGTAGTCCCCGTTGGCGGTGTTGTCTTGGCCACCGCTGATGCTGCTGCCGAAGCCGGTGGCGGTGTTGCCTTGGCCGCCGCTGACACTGCTGAGTCCTCCGCTGGCGGTGTTGCCTATGCCCCCACTGATGCTGCTGGTAGTGTTGCTGGCGGTATTGATGGAGCCACCGCTGACGCTGCTGTAATCCCCGCTTGCAGTGTTGCTGAAACCGCCGCTGACGCTGCTGTAATCCCCGCTGGCGGTACTGGTGTAGCCGCCGCCGATGGCGCTGGCATAGCCGCTGGCGCGGTTATCTCGACCACCACTGATGCTGCTGACCAAACCGCTTGCAGAGTTGTGTCTGCCCCCAGAGACGACAGCGTATTGCCTGTTGACGATATTTTTGCTGCCGAGCACGACGCCACCTGTCTGCGAATAACTGTTTTCATCCCCAGCCACCAGGAAGTGCGATCCGGACTTGTGGCTGCGTGCCCAGGTCTCGCCCGCAGTCTCGCAAGTGGCTTGGTCGGTATACCAGCCGGCGGAGCAGACAGAGCGCCCGTCGGGGCGGGGCCTGTTGTACCCAACGATCAGGTTCCCCAGCCCGTTGATGGTGTCCTGATCCACGTCGTAGGTGAGGTAGCCGTCCAGGGCCAGCACGGAGTTGCCCTGTACGGTTGTGAGTTCCCCTTGCAGGGCGGTGATGGTTGTGTTGGCCGTGCTCAGGTCCGCCTGCAGACTGGCGATGGTGGTATTGGCGGCATCGAGGGCGGTTTGCAGGTTGCTCACGGTGTCCTGCAGACTCGCCAGGCTGGCCTGCAGGGCCGTGATGGCGCTGGCGTTGTCGCTCGTCTGGCTGGTGAGCGTGGTGATGCTCGCCGCATGGTTCCCGATGGCGCCGGCATTGTCGCTGGCCTGGCTTCCCACCGTGGAGATGGCCGCGGCGTTGTCCGTGATGCGGGTGTCGTTGTCGTTGACCCCTGCCGCCACGGCGTCGAAGTTGGCATTGACCTCCGCCGCCACCGCCGGGGTGCCGCTGCTGAAGCTGTTGGGGATGCTGACCTGCCCGGCCTGGGCCGCCGGCAGGGCGAGGGCCAGCAGCAGGCCGCACAGGGCGAGTTGGTGTCGGGTATTCATGGTGTGCCCCTCCTTTCGTTCGCTGAATGACGATTTGCCGTTATGCCCAGTCATCCTGATCCCAGACCATCTGGTCCCAGTTGCTGGAGCCGGCCGGCGGCCCGTCGCCGCCGCCACCCCCACCACCCCCGCCGCCGCAGGCGGCAAGCAGCAGGGTCAGCAGCAGGGCGAGAAGCGTTAGCCGGTTACGCAGAAAATGTAATCGTGTGCCCATGACCTGTTCCTCCGCTGTGCGTGGGAGCGGTATTCCTGCCGCGACTGTCGCGACAAGAATGTCGCTCCCACGAATGCCGAAAGCAGGGTAGCCCGTTCACCCAGGCAGAGTTCCTTGCACATTCCGGCGGCGCGTATACGCCAGGCCGGCGGTACCCAGCCCCATGAGAAGGAGCGTCACCGGTTCGGGCACGGCCTGTCTCGGCACCTCGTAAAACACGGCGGAAAAGGCCTGGGCGGAAAAGAGCATCTCGGCACCGTCGGCGACCGTTGCCCGCAATGAGATCGTCCCGAAATCGCTGTCGAAGACGCTCTCCCCCAACAAGGCATCGGCATACGAATTCGTGTACACGGTGGCGACCGCTTCATCAGGAAGGTCGGGGTCGAGGGAGATGCCATTGCCGTTGCTCAGGTTGTTCAGGCTCAACCCGGAGACTGCGACTGCTACCCCCACATCAGGCCCGGTGTTGGATGCGGAAGTATCATGGATGTAGTCGACAGAGAAAGAGATGACCCCCTCTCCCGAGACGATAAAACGGAAGTCTCGCTGCGTGCCACCCTGCGCCTTGAGAAGTTCGTTTCCCGTGCCATAGAACACGCCCGAGCCATTGAACGAGGCTGCGCCCGTCATGGTGTCATTGTCGGCGTCCACCCGCCCCGTTGCAGACAACTCGTAGGTAGCCGACGTGGAAATGGCAGCGGCATCCAGGTTCGTTGACCAATCCGATGCAAAGCTCGAGTCAGAATCGAAAACGCCCGAGGATGAAAAATATGTGAATGCCGAGGCACTACTGAACTGGGGCTCCCTGTCCACGAGCGTCAGCGACATCCCCGGATCCAGCCCGAGCGTCAAGCTGTCCCAGTCGAATGTGCTCGCCGCCTCGGCGATGACGGTGGCGTTGACGGCCCTGGCGCCGAGCAAGAGAAGGGACGCCATCGCCATACCCCATAACCGTGATTGTTTGCTGTTGAAGATCATTTCCCCGTCCTCCCTGCTGTGTTGAAAAAATGGCTCCCGGTGCGTGCCGCGGCCTCAGTACAGGTACACCGCGCCGCTGTCGGGGGCATTGTCGTTGGTCTGATCGCCGCCGATGCCGGTGGCGTCGCTGTCTTCTTTCAGTGCTCCCACTGCCAGAGTCTGGCCGTCGCCGCTCAGACTCAGACTCCAGCCAAAGGAGTCGCTGGCACCGGTGTTGCCGGCCTTGAGGTAGGCCTGCTGGTTCCAGCCACCGGCGCTGTGGGTGAACAGGTAGACGGCGCCGCTCTCGGTGGCCGAGTCGTCGGCCTGGTCGCCGTCGAGACCGGTGGCGTTGCTGTCTTCCAGGTAGGCCCCCACCGCCAGGGTGGTGCCGTCACTGCTCAGGCTCAGTGACTGACCGAAGTAGTCATAACCGCTCAAATCCGTATTGCTGGCCTTGAGGTAGGCCTGCTGGTTCCAGGCGCCGCCGCTGCGGGTGAACACGTAGGCTGCACCGCTTAATGGCGCGAAATCATTGGTCTGGTCGCCATCGACGCCAACCGCATTGCTCCTTTCACCCCAGGCGCCCACCACGAGGGTGTTGCCATCGTCGCTCAAGGTCACGGCATCGCCGAAATAGTCGCGATACCCCACATTGCTGGCCTTGAGATAGGCCTCTTGGCTCCAACTTGTGCCACTGCGAGTGAACACGTAGGCGGCGCCGCTGGCACTCGCAGAGTTGTCGGCCTGGTTGCCACCGGCGCTGCTGGATTCACCACGCGCACCCACCACCAGGGTGTTGCCATCGGCGTTCAGGGCCAGGGCCCGGCCGAAGAAGTCGTTGCTATCCGCGTTGCTGGCCTTGACATAGGCCTGCTGGCTCCAGGTCCCGCCGCTGCGGGCGAATACATACACTGCGCCGGAATCGGAGGCGCAATTGACAGGCGAGGTGGTGCCACAGTCGTCGACCTGGTTGCCGTCGACGCCGGTGGCGGCGCTGTCCTCGCGCCATGCCCCCACCACCAGGGTGTTGCCGTCGTCGCTCAGGCTGAGGGCAGAGCCGAATTCATCGCCGCTGCCGATATTGCTGGCCTTCAGGTAAGCCCGCTGGCTCCAGGTGTTGCCACTGCGGGTGAAGACATAGGCGGCACCGGCCCAGCCTGCCGAGTCGTCACCCTGGTCGCCACCGGCACCGCTGGCTTCTCCGTAGGCTCCCACCGCCAGGGTGTTGCCGTCGTCGCTCAGGCTGAGGGCAGAGCCGAATTCATCGCCGCTGCCGGCGTTGCTGGCCTTGAGGAAGGCCTGCTGGCTCCAGGTGCCGCCACTGCGAGTGAACACGTACACCGCGCCGCTGCCGGACTCCGAGTTGTCGGACTGGCCGCCGCTGGCGCTGCTGGATTCACCACGCGCACTCACCGCCAGGGTATTACCGTCGCCACTCAGGGCCACCGCGGCACCGAACTGATCCTGCGTCTCGGCATTGCTGGCCTTGAAATAGCCGATGGCCGCCACCAGGCTGCCGCTGGCGCTCACCGGGGCCGAGTCGACACAGCCGCCGGCGTTGCAGGTCTGCAGCACGTACTGGGCGTTGAGCCGCGCATACAGGGGCACCACATGGTCGTAGCTCTCGGTGCCCTGGGTGATGTCGCCGCCCACCTGGGTGAAGCCGGAGGCGCCGTCGGGATTCTCCAGCAGGCGGTAGTGGGTGGCGTCGGGGATGTCGGTCCAGCTGAAGCGGAACACCTTGCTCTGCGCAAGGCCCAGGCTGGGCGTGGCGGCGAGCTGTTCGAAGTTGGCCACCAGGCTGCGGTCGGCGCTGGCAGTGAAACTGTAGCTGGCGCTGGTGGAGACCTCGCTGCCGTTCTCGGTCCAGTTGACGAAGCCGTAACCGGCATTGGCGGTGGCCGTGAGGGTGACGCTCTGCCCCGCGGTGACGCTGCCGGCACCACTGACGCTGCCGCCCGCCGCCGGGTCCACCGTGACACCGATGGTGAAGGTATCGGTGACGCAGGTGACCGTGACATTGCTCACATCGGCCCCGGCGATGGTCCCGCCGCCGTTGGTCACGGTGCAGGTCTGGCTGGGGTTGCCGGGCTGGGCGAGCACGGTGACGGCGTAGGCCTTGCCGTCGGCGATCTTGCCGGCGAAGGTGAAGGCACCGTCGCTACCGATGGCCAGGTCGTCTCCGCCATTGTTCTGCAGCACCAGCCCGCTGCCGGCAAGGCCGGTCACGGTGCCGCCCACCGTGTAGTTCTGTGGCGGCGGTGGATTGCCGCCACCCCCGCCACCCCCGCCGCAAGCGGTGAGCAGGAGCAACGAGCCGAGCAGGAACAGGACGGAAAAACAGCGACGGGTACTGATTATCGACGTGGACATGGCGGCTTCCTCCGGGTAGATGACCTGGGGTTGCGGAGAATGCCCCCCCGGACACCCCCGCTATTTGCCCCTTTCTGCCTGCAGGCTATGCCCCCGGGGGTTACAGATCAGTCACAGAAAAATTATTTTTCGTCGGAATCTGTGACTCTTTTGTAATCCCCCCGGGTGCAGGCTGACCGTGAGCGGAAGGCCGCTGCGATCAGAGGAGGTGCGCAATGAATACACGATGGATCAGCGCCATCATGCTATTGGCTGCAGTGATGCTGCTGGCAGCCTGCGGCGGAGGGGGCGGGAGCGGCGGCCCTGTCCCGCCCTCGGATACGGAATCCACTCAGGACAGCGAACAGACGAATTCCGACGAAACGACAGGTGGGCAGGATGCGGACGGTGCCGTCTATCCCGGCTTTGAGCTGGCGCTTCAGCGGGGCAGCTTCTGGGAGTTCGGCTACCAGTATTCTGCCAGCAGCTGGTCGCGAGACGGGGGAACCACCGGGAGCAACGAGGGGGAGTTCCGTGTCATCCTCGGCGACGAGACGGAGATCGACGGCAGAACCCTGTACCGGGTGCTGGTGACACACACCGGGGGTGACGGCAAGGAACCGCCCCTGCGCTGGCGCTACCTGGGCATCGACGGCGCGACCCTGCTGGGCTCCACCGACGGCGTGACGCTGGGGGTGGTATTCGACGCCATGCGAGACGCGCAGCCGGGGGGTGGCCTGTTTGCCGATTTTGGCACGGGCCTTGTGCGCTCATCGATGTCGTCGGTGAGCAATGATTTCGTCTCCGGCGAGGCGGTGGTGCTGTCGTCGAGTTACGATGAGAGCAGTTGCGAGTATTTCAGCGATATCGGCAACGTCTGTGGCGGTGACCGCGACATCAACACGACGGAAAAGGAATATTTCCGGGCAGGTGTGGGGCCCTATGCCTACCATTACGCCAACAGCTACCGCTTCACGGGCGGGGGGTTCGAGTCGGGGGGCAGCAGCGAATGGGTCATCGGGTTGCGGCGCTTCGTGCCGGAGGGCGATGGCTACTACCTGCCGCCCCGGGTGTCGTCCGTCGAAAGTGGCAGCCTGGTGGTCTATTACGGCCTCCACGATGGCGACGTGGATCCCGGGGGGGCCTACACCTACACCAACTGGACGGAGCGCTACAACACCGTCGATCCGGAGGCGGTGCCGAAGGTGGTGATGCGCTATGTGCCGGCTACCGGCGCCGCCGAGGCGGTGAGTCCGAAGATCCCGGCGGGCAGCCTGACGGGGGTCGATATGATCACGGAGGCCGGCGTGGTGCTGGAGCTGGAAAAGGGGCTGCGAAGCGGAACCGTGAAGACCGTCCGGGTGCGCCGCCTGGCGCTGGCCGACCACGACCCGCTGGACGTGGAACCCACCCTCATCGACGATGGTTCCATCTACTGGGGCTGGCTGGGCCTGCAATCCTTCACCTATGTCGATGGCCGCTATGTCTGGTACGGCAAGGGGGAGGATCCTTCACTCGAGCCCATGCTGCAGGAGGCGGGGTCCGGCTCGGCCAGCCGGGGCAGTTCGATCTTTCCCATGGCGCAACTGTTCTCCCTGGGCGGGGAACTGTACGGCGGCGTGTATCTGGAGCAGGCAGGCACCACCACAGGCATGGACCACTATGCCCTGATCCGACTGGATCCCACCGACGCAAGCTATGTCTCGGACGTAGTGAATTTTTCCATGCCACCGACCGAACCCGACACCACCATGCGCGATTTCGCCCTGGACGAGACGGCCTTCTACTTCAGCATCGCCAATTTCACCACCGGCGGTGCGTCGGTGTGGCGCCATGCCCTGGGCAGCGGTGATGCCGAGCTGATCTGGAAAGGCCCCGTGTCAGGGGAAAATCCGCGGGTGATGGTGGACGCAGCGGGCGGCTACGCCACTATCAACGTGGTCACCGAGAATCCCACCACCAGTAGAACCTGGCTCTACGATGCAGACACCGGTCAAGTCAGCCTGCTCGACCTGCCCGGTGACGGGGCCAAGCTCAATGTGCAGATTGCGATAGTGCCCTGAACGCCGACCGGGCTACATCACGACATGTTCCCGTCCCCACCCTGCCGGCACGGATCCGCCGTTCCGCGAACCTCTGCCCCGCCCTGACACGCCGGCAACAACCGCTGCAGGATGCGCCACAGGTCATTGCTGCTGGCGAAGGGGTACTCGGTACCGCTGGCGACGTCCTCCACTACGCCATACACGCCGTGGTCGGGGGGTTCCTGCCGGTATAAATGGATGATGTGAACGATCACAGTTTTTGCCCCCTGCGTGCCTGGCGTCGGTGACGCCACGGATCGTGGCGTCACCCTGACCGTAGCCCGCGCGGGGTTACGGATCGGTCACAGGCGGAAAAGAGAGGCGGAAGAAGGCCGGCTCAGGCGCCGCTGGCCAGCGGGCGCTGGCAGGTGTCGCAGAGGTGTGGCAGGTCGGTGTCGCCGGCCTCGCGGATGCGCTGGTGCAGCTGACGGGTCTTTTGCGAGGGTTCGATGCCGAAGGTGGCGTGCAGCAGGTCGTGGCAGCGCTGGTAGACGGCCAGGGCCTCGGCGCGGTCGCCGAGGCCTGCGTGGCAGCGCATCAGCTGGCGGTGCAGGGATTCCTCGTAGGGGTCGAGTTGCAGCATGCGTTCCAGCAGGGCCAGGACGGCGTCGCAGTCGTGGCGCTGCTGGTGATGGGCGAGCAGGCGCTTGAGGGCGTGCATCAGCCGCAGGCGCAGGCGTTCGCGCTGTGCCATCTGCCAGCCGGCGGGTTCTTCGCGGGCGAGGAATTCGCCGTGGTAGAGGGCGAATACGCGTTGCGCGGCCTGGGTCACGGCGTGCTCGCCGGCGGCGCGGGTCAGGGCCTCTTCCAGTGCCGACAGGGCGCGCTCGAAGGCCCAGGTGTCGAGCCAGCACCGGCGGGGGTCGAGGCTCAGATGCCCCTCGCGCACCACCAGGGTGTCGGCGCCCAGCAGCTTGCGCAGGCGCGACAGGGTGGTGGTGAAGGCGTTGTGGGCGCTGTCGCCCTCGGCGTCGGGCCACAGGGCCTCGCTGAGATGGGCCTCGGCCACCTCGCGGCCGCCAAAGGCGACCAGGGCCTTGAGCAGCATCAGCGGGCGCTTGCCGGCCTGGCCCTCGACGTGCAGGGTCTCGTCGTCCACCTGCACGCCGAAGCGCCCCAGGGTGTGGATGCGCACCGGCCAGGGCCAGTGGTCCAGGTGCAGCGGCGGCGACTCGGGGCACAGGCGGTGGCGGCGGATCAGGGTCTGCACGAATGCCACTTCGATGCCCAGTTCCAAGGCGCGCAGGCAGTGCGCCAGCATCACCTCCGGCAGCCACCAGTCGTAGTGGAAGTAGCCGCCGGCGCGGCCCAGGGCCAGGGCCTCGCGTAGATACCCGTCGGCCTGTTCATCGTCGCCTTCGGCGCGCGCCAGCTCGGCGTTCAGCAGCGCCACGGCGTGGTCGAGGAAGCGGCTGCCGATGTGTTCACAGTGCCCCCGGGCCGCTGCCTGCCAGCTGCGCGCCTCGTCCGTGCGGCCCAGCAGGATCAGGTTGCGCGCCAGGGCGATGCAACTGCTGGCCTCGGCGAAGGGGATGCCGATGGCGCCGACCCCGGCGTGGGACTGCAGCAGGTGCTGGTGCGCCGCCTCGCCGTCACCGGCGAGGCGCGCGGCGAGGCCGGCGACGTAGTGGTAGTGGGCCTGGCCCATGCGCCCGGGGAAGGTGCCCACCAGGCCGTGCAGGCGCTTGATCTGGCGTTCCTGCTCACGCTGGCTGCCGGTCTGCAGGACCAGAAAACTGCGCAGCAGGGCGAGCACGAAGTCGAACACGTGCACGCCGCTCTGCGCGGCCAGGGCCTCGGCCCGCTGCAGGGCGTCGAGGCTGGCGGCGAACTCGGCGTGCAGCCAGTGCATGAGGGCGCGCA
>JALSHB010000172.1 GCA_026982475.1 Chromatiales bacterium | reverse complement strand
ATCCATGGCGGCCCACGGGTCTGCTCCTGCATTCCGGCTTGGCGGGATGCGTCTTGCGCCCGTGTAACCCCGCAGAGCGGTGTTGCGGGAAATCGCAGGAGGCCGGTGTGCGCAGCGAACCACATCGGTCGAGGGGGATCGTCACGGCCATGCGCGAAAGGCGCGAAATGCGCGGTTCGCTTCACTCACCGGCACCCTGCCTGCCTTCGTCCGTCGGCTCATTGGCGTTGATTGGCGTTCATTTGCGGACAAGTGCCGCAGGGCAGCCCCCGGATGCCCGTCACTCCTGCAGGAAGGGATACCCCTTCGCCAGCCATTCCTGAAAGCCGCCGCGGAACCAGTAGATAGTGCGGTAGCCGCAGTCGATGGCGATCTTCACGGCCTTGCCGCTGCGCCCGCATTTGACGCCATTGCAGTAGAACAGCACCGGGCTGGCCAGGTCGGGGATGATGCGCGCCAGGCTGTCACAGTCGGTTTCGACATTGGGCAGGCTGATGGAGGTTTCGATATAGCCCTGCTTGCGGTCGCCGCGGATGCGCGAGTCGATGATGACGAGGCTGGGGGTCTCGTTGGCGAGTTCGATGAGCTGCTCGGCGTTGACGATGGTGCTGCCGGCAATGCGTGTGGGTGTGATGGGTGGGGGAGGGCTGGCCCACAGACTCAGGCCCGGAAGTGTCAGTAGCAGACCCGCCAGCGGCAAGGCGAAGATGCGCGTCTTGCGTATCTTTCCCCATCGCCGGCGGATATCCATGCCGGCCGTCAGACCTTGTAGTAGTCGCGGTACCAGTCGACGAAGCGGGCCACGCCGTCTTCCACGCTGGTGGCCGGCTTGTAGCCCACGTCCTTGACCAGGTCTTCCACGTCGGCATAGGTGTCCGGCACGTCGCCGGGCTGCAGCGGCAGCATGTTCATTTCCGCCTTCTTGCCCAGGCAGTCCTCCAGCACCTTGATGTAGTGCATGAGTTCGACGGGCTTGTTGTTGCCGATGTTGTAGAGGCGGTAGGGGGCGTTGGAGGTGCCGGGGTCGGGGTGCTTGCCGTTCCAGTCCGGGTTGGGCTCGGCGACCCGGTCCAGGGTGCGGATCACGCCCTCGACGATGTCGTCGATGTAGGTGAAGTCGCGGCGGTGCTTGCCATAGTTGAACACGTCGATGGGCTCGCCGGCGAGGATCTTGCGGGTGAACAGGAACAGCGCCATGTCCGGGCGGCCCCAGGGGCCGTAGACGGTGAAGAAACGCAGGCCGGTGGTGGGCAGGCGGTACAGGTGGCTGTAGGTGTGGGCCATCAGCTCGTTGGCCTTCTTGGTGGCGGCGTACATGCTCAGGGGGTGGTCCACGTTGTTGTGGATGGAGAAGGGCATGTGGGTGTTGGCGCCGTACACCGAGCTGCTGGAGGCGTACACCAGGTGCTCGACGCCGTTGTGGCGGCAGCCCTCGAGGATGTTCATGAAGCCGACGATGTTGCTCTCCACGTAGGAGTGGGGATTCTCCAGCGAGTAGCGCACGCCGGCCTGGGCGGCCAGGTTGACCACGCGGTTCGGCCTGTGCTCGGCGAACAGCGCCTCCATGGCCGGGCGGTCCTCGATGCCGATGCGCGCCTCGGTGAAGTTTTCGTGGGACGAGATGCGCGCCAGGCGGGCCTCCTTGAGGGAGACGTCGTAGTAGTCGTTGAGGTTGTCGATGCCGATGACCTCGTCGCCACGTTCCAGAAGGCGCAGGGCCAGCTGGCTGCCGATGAAGCCGGCGCTGCCGGTGATCAGGACTTTCATGGGGTTTCCTTGTGCAGTGCTGAGTGCGTAGGGTGGGCATCGCCCACCGTGGAGAATGCCATTGCGTGCAAGTGGTGGGCAGTGCCCACCCTACAGTCATTGTGCTCTTTACAATCGCCCGTCGACGCGCTCGGCGGGCAGGATGTTTTTCACATCGAAGAGGATGTGTTTGTCCTTGCCCAGGGCGTGGATGGCGTCGATGCCCATGGCCTTGAACTGGTCGTGGGCCACGGCGAGGACGATGGCGTCGTACTGGCCGTTTTCCAGCCTGTCGACGGGTCGGATGCCGTATTCGTGCTCCAACTCGTCGGCGTTCACCCAGGGGTCGTAGACGTCCACGCTGGCGTGGTAGTCGTTGAATTCCTCGATGATGTCGATGACGCGGGTGTTGCGCAGGTCCGGGCAGTTCTCCTTGAAGGTGAAGCCGAGGATCAAGACGCGGGCGTCCACGGCGTGGATGCGGTTCTGGGTCATCAGCTTCACCACCCGCTCCACCACGTGGCTGCCCATGCCGTCGTTGATGCGGCGGCCGGCGAGGATGATCTCCGGGTGGTAGCCGATCTCCTGGGCCTTGTGGGTCAGGTAATAGGGATCGACGCCGATGCAGTGGCCGCCCACCAGGCCGGGGCGGAAGGGCAGGAAGTTCCACTTGGTGCCCGCCGCTTCGAGGACCTCCAGGGTATCGATGCCCAGCTTGTGGAAGATCAGGGCCAGCTCGTTGATGAGGGCGATGTTGACGTCGCGCTGGGTGTTTTCGATCACCTTGGCGGCCTCGGCCACCTTGATGGAACTGGCCTTGTGGGTGCCGGCGGTGATGATGCTGGCGTACAGGGCGTCCACGTAGTCGGCCACCTCGGGGGTGGAGCCGGCGGTGACCTTGAGGATGTTGGTGACGCGGTGTTCCTTGTCACCGGGGTTGATGCGCTCGGGGCTGTAGCCGACGTAGAAGTCCTGGTTGTAGGTCAGGCCGGAGACTTCTTCCATGATGGGCACGCAGACCTCTTCCGTGGCGCCGGGGTAGACGGTGGATTCGAACACCACCACGTCGCCTTGTTTCAGGATCTTGCCCAGGGTGCGGCTGGCGCCCTCCAGCGGCGACAGGTCGGGGCGCTTGGCCGAATCGATGGGGGTGGGGACGGTGACGATGTAGAAATTGCAGCCGGCCAGGTCCTTGGGGTCGCTGTGGTAGCTCAGTCGGGTGGCCTGCCTGAGCTCTTCCGGCTCCACCTCCAGGGTGCTGTCCTGGCCCGATTGCAGCTCGGCGACGCGCGCGGCGCTGATATCGAGACCCTTGGTGGGGTAGCGCTTGCCCAGTTCCACGGCCAGGGGAAGGCCGACATAGCCGAGACCAATAATGCCAATCTGTATCTTGTCCAGTTCAAACATGGGTCTGTCTTTCCTTGTGGTGGCTTATGCGTGGCGGGTGTCCCGTCCGATGCTGTAATAGGTGATGCCTTCGGCCTTCAGCTGCTGCGGGTCGTACATGTTGCGGCCGTCGAAGATAACGGGCTGGCCCAGGCGTTCTTTAATGAGCGTGAAGTCCGGGCTGCGGAACACGTTCCACTCGGTGACGGTGACCAGGGCGTCGGCGCCCTCCAGGGCGGCCTCTGGGTTGTCCATCAGGACCAGGTCGCCGCGTTCGCCATAGATGCGCCGGGCCTCGTTCATGGCCTCGGGATCGAAGGCCTGCACCTTGGCGCCGGCGGCCCACAGGGCCTCCATCAGGGTGCGCGAGGGCGCGGCACGCATGTCGTCGGTGTTGGGCTTGAAGGCCAGGCCCCAGAGGGCGAAGGTCTTGCCCGCGAGATCGCCGTCGAAGTGCCGGCTGATCTTCTCGAACAGGACGGCCTTCTGGCGGTGGTTGACGGCCTCCACGGCGCTCAGCAGCTGGGCCTCATAGCCGATCTCGTTGGCGGTGCGTTCCAGCGCCTGCACGTCCTTGGGGAAGCAGGAGCCGCCGTAACCACAGCCGGGGTAGATGAAGTGGTAGCCGATGCGCGGGTCGGAGCCGATGCCCACGCGCACCTTCTCGATGTCGGCGCCCAGGCGCTCGGCCAGGTTGGAGAGCTCGTTCATGAAGCTGATCTTGGTGGCCAGCATGGCGTTGGCGGCGTATTTGGTCAGCTCGGCGGAGCGGATGTCCATGGCCACCAGGCGGTCGTGGCTGCGGTTGAAGGGGGCGTAGAGGGCGCGCAGCAGCTCGGTGGTGCGCGGGTTGTCGGTGCCGATGACGATGCGGTCGGGTTTCATGAAGTCGTCGATGGCGGCGCCCTCCTTGAGGAATTCGGGGTTGGAGACGACGTCGAATTCCACGTCGACTCCCCGGGTCTTCAGCACCTCCTTGACCTTGTCGCGTACCTTGTCGGCGGTGCCCACGGGTACCGTGGACTTGTCGATGATGACGCGGTATTCGTCCATGTGCTCGCCGATGCTTTTGGCGACGGCCAGCACATATTGCAGGTCGGCGGAGCCGTCCTCGTCGGGTGGGGTGCCCACGGCGATGAACTGGAACAGGCCGTGGGCCACGCCCTCGTCGGGGTCGGTGGTGAAGTTCAGCCGGCCGGCCTCGATGTTTTTGGTGACGAGGGCCTCCAGGCCAGGCTCGTAAATGGGGATCTCGCCGTTTTTCAGCATGGCGGTCTTGCGTTCGTCGATATCCACGCAGAGGACGTCGTTGCCGACCTCCGCCAGGCAGGTGCCCGTTACCAGGCCCACATAGCCCGAGCCGTAAACTGTGACTTTCATTTGTGTTTCCCTGTTGAGTTCTTCTGCGGCCGTTTTTTGCAAGGTCTCTTGGTCGAAACCCGACCGGTGCCCGCGATTGCAGCGCGAACGATAGCAAAAGCGGGTTTGCGAGTACATTATACGGCCGGTGTCTGGCGCCGCTTATTGGAATATGGGCTTTGCCTGCCCTGGTTTTTTTTATGTGTCGATTAGACGCACCCTCAATGGGTCAGATTACCGGAGGTGGGGTGCTGGCTTAGGTCTGGGAAAGCCTTTACAATCTCACTCGGTGCATCTTACCTGTCTGAAGACGGAAATCTGCGCCTTCCCCCAGCCAGGCAAGATGCCTGCCAAGCCCCTGCAGACAGAAGGATGTTACGCGTTAGTGGTTAGGGTTTTCCGACAATATATTCCTGTGCCTTTTCTGGTTCTCGGGGTGGTGGAGTTCGTGCTGTTTGCGGCGTCCGTTTACCTCGGTGTTCTCGCCTATAATCATTTCTTTGCCTCCGGAGCGATTCATGTCGGCGATCAGGGCCTGTGGCCCAAGGCGCTGGCCTTTGCCCTGGTGATGATGCTGTCCATGGTGGCGATGGGCCTGTATCAGCGCCGCTTCCGTTTTGCCATGGCGGGCATGCTGTTGCGCATCATTACCGCCTTGATCGGCGGCGCCATCGCCATCAGCATGATCTATTACGTGGCGCCGTTTCTGGCGGTGGGGCGGGGGATGCTGGCCGCCATCATCCTGGTGGCGGCGGTGTTGGTGCTCACGGTTCGCATCGTCTTCATCAAGACCCTGAATCAGGACATGTTGAAACGCCGCATCCTGGTGCTCGGCGCCGGCGAGAAGGCGGCGCAGATTCCGCGTCATCTGCGCCGTCGTGTGGATCAGCAGGGCTTTCACGTGGTGGGTTATGTGCATGTCCGCGGCGAGCACGATGTCGTCGATGAAGACCAGGTGCTGAGGCCCGACGTGCCCCTGCTGACCCTGGCCAAGGAGCTGCAGGCGGATGAAATCGTGGTGGCGGTTGGCGAGCGGCGGCGCAAGACCTTTCCCGTGCATGAGCTGCTGGACTGTAAGATGAGCGGTGTCGACGTCATCGACCTGCAGGGGTTCTTCGAGCGGGAAACCGGCAAGATCAAGCTCGATATCCTCAATCCCAGTTGGATGATCTTTTCCGACGGCTTCAATCAGGGGGAATACCGGAAACGGCTTTTCGATATCCTGATCAGCCTGACGCTGCTGGCCATCACCTGGCCCTTCATGCTGCTGGTGGCGATGGCCATTGTCATCGAGAGCGGTGGTCGTGGGCCGATATTCTACAAGCAGGTACGCGTCGGCCAACACTGGAAGTTGTTTCATGTCATCAAGTTCCGCAGCATGCGCGTGGATGCTGAAAAGGGTGGGGCGCAATGGGCGAAGAAGAACGATAGCCGCGTGACCCGCGTCGGCGCCTTCATCCGCAAGGTGCGCCTGGACGAGCTGCCGCAGATCTTCAACGTGCTGCGTGGCGACATGAGCTTCGTCGGCCCTCGCCCCGAGCGGCCGGAGTTTGTCACCCAGCTGTCGGAACAGATCCCCTATTATTCCGAGCGCCATCGGGTCAAGCCAGGCATTACGGGCTGGGCGCAGGTCTGTTACCCCTATGGCGCCTCGGAGAAGGATTCCATGGAAAAGCTGCAATACGACCTGTATTACATCAAGAACTACAGCCTGTTTCTGGATCTGGTGATCATCCTGCAGACGGCGCATGAGGTGACCTGGGGCAAGGGCGGGCGTTGATGCCTTGCCGAGGCGATGCTGCCAGGGAGAGGAATCATGGATAGCCTGATGTTGATCGGCTACAGTGCCGCGGCTCTGGGCTTTCTTGTGTTGACGCTATTGCTTGCCACGGCCTGGCGCGGTCGCCGCGAAGGCGGGCTGTTGCTGGCGGCTTCGGCCGCCACCGCCCTGTGGGCCGCCGTGGCTGCCTGGCAGGCCGGCGGACTTTACCTCTCATCCGTTTTCGTGGTCGCCGCCGAACTGCTGCGTGACGTCCTCTGGTTGTGGTTTTTGCTGGCGATTCTCGGCCATGGTCGGGCCGCTTCTGCGCGGCGCTTCCTGCGTGCAGGGTCCACACTGGTCGTGGTGTTCGGGGTGGCCATGGTGCTGGTTCTTGGGTTGGTGTTCAGTGGCGAGGTCCGTATTCCTTCTCGCCTTGGTTTTGACCTTCGCATCTTTACCTTCCTGGTGTTTTCCCTGTTGGGGCTGGTGTTGGTAGAACAGCTGTTTCGCAATACGCCTTTGGCGGAACGCTGGGCCATCAAATATCTGTGCCTGGGCCTGGGCGGCCTGTTTGCCTTTGATTTCTATCTCTATTCGAATGCTCTCTTGTTGCATGATATTTCCCCCGCCATCTGGACTGCGCGTGGCTTCGTCAATGCCATCGTGGTGCCGCTGATCATTGTTTCGGCGGCGCGCAATCCGCAGTGGTCGCTGGATGTTTTTGTCTCGCGCAGTTTCGTGTTTCACAGCGCCAGTCTGCTGGGGGCGGGGCTTTATCTGCTGGCCATGGCCGCAGGGGGTTATTATATCCAGCTCTACGGCGGTGAATGGAGCGGGCCGGCGCAGCTGGTGTTTTTCTTCGCGGCCGGCATGCTGCTGGTGGTGCTGTTGTTTTCCGGGCAGATGCGTGCCCGGCTGCGTGTTTTCCTCAGCAAGCATTTTTTCAACTATCGTTACGATTACCGTGAGGAGTGGCTACGGTTCATCGATACCCTGTCCTCGGCGGAGCTCGATCATGATCTGCGTCTGCGGGTGATCCAGGCCATGGCGCAAATCGTCGAGAGCCCCGGTGGCCTGCTCTGGCAGAAGAGAGGGGAGGATGTCCTTGTGCCCACCGCCAGCTGGAATATGCCAGAATCCGCGGAAAGGATGGCGGAAGGCGAATCGCTGATACATTTTTTTGTCGAGCGCGGCTGGATTGTCGAACTGGATCAGGTGGCGAGGGAGCCTGAGTCTTATGCCGGCCTGGCGCTACCTGGCTGGTTGCGCGAAATACCTGATGCCTGGCTACTGGTTCCTCTGTTCAATATGTCGGAGTTGCATGGCTTCATCGTGCTCGCGCGTCCACGCACTCCCTTGCAGATCAACTGGGAAGTGCGTGATCTGTTGGTGACCACGGGGCGTCAGTCTGCCAGCTATCTGGCCTTGCTGGCGGCCAATGAGGCCTTGGTGGATGCGCGCCAGTTCGAAGCCTTCAACCGACTCTCTGCATATGTGGTGCATGACCTGAAGAACCTGGTGGCGCAATTGTCGCTGGTGGTCAGGAACGCGGAGCGACATCGAGACAATCCGCAATTTGTCGAGGATGCCTTTGCCACCGTGGACAACTCGGTGCGAAAAATGAATCGCCTCCTTACGCAGTTGCGCAAGGGGCGTATGGCGAGCCAGCCGCAGAAACCGGTGGATCTGGGCCAGATGCTGAAGGAAGTGATTGAATCGCATGCCGGGCAACGCCCAGCACCCTGTTTCTTGCAGGATGATGAAGGGCTGGCGGTGATAGCCGACAGCGACCGCTTGGCGGCAGTGATTGGCCATCTGGTACAAAACGCACAGGATGCCACAGACGACAATGGTGAGATTCAGGTACGATTGTCGCGTGACAGTGAGGAAGCAGTGATTGAGATAAAGGATAATGGTTGTGGTATGGATGCGGCTTTCATCCGCGAACGCCTGTTTAGACCTTTCGATACCACCAAGGGCAATGCCGGCATGGGAATCGGTGTCTATGAAAGCCGTGAGTTCATTCATTCCCTTGGCGGTCGTCTTGATGTGCACAGTGAGCCAGGGGAGGGTACGAACTTTCGAATTACCCTGGCGTTGGCCTCGATTCCGCTGACGGCGGAAGCAAAGGGAACAGACTGATTCATGGCGAAGAAATCCAAGCTCAAGCCGCTTTTGGTGGTCGAGGATGACCCGGGGCTGCAGAGCCAGTTACGTTGGTGTTTCGAGGACTACGAAGTGATTATCGCTGGCGATCGCCAGGCGGCCTTGTCGGCGATGCAGAAATACCGGCCGGCTGTTGTCACCCTCGACCTGGGCTTGCCTCCGGATCCCACCAATGCCTCGGAAGGCTTGGCGACGCTGGAAGATATTCTCGCCAGCTATCCCTACACCAAGATTATCGTCGTTACCGGCAACGATGATCGTGACAATGCCGTCAGAGCGGTATCCCTCGGCGCCTATGACTTCTACCAGAAGCCGGTAGACCCCGAGATCCTTGGCATGATCATTGCGCGCGCCCATGCCCTTCATGATCTGGAGCAGGAATACCGGCAGCTACAGCAGACGCGCACCACCCAACTCGAGGGGATTGTCGGCGCCAGCCCGCAGATGCAGAAGGCCTGCCGCATGGTGGAAAAGGTGGCGCCATCCGATGCCACTACCCTGCTGCAGGGGGAAAGCGGTACTGGCAAGGAACTGTTTGCCCGCGCCCTGCACAATCTCAGTCCGCGCAAGTCTGGTCCATTCATTGCCATCAACTGCGCGGCGATCCCCGAGACACTGCTCGAAAGCGAGCTGTTCGGCCACGAAAAGGGCGCCTTCACCGGCGCCAGCAAGCAAACGCGTGGCAAGGTCGAATACGCCGATGGCGGCACCTTTTTCCTCGATGAAGTGGGCGACCTTCCTTCGTCCCTGCAAGCCAAGATGTTGCGTTTTCTGCAGGAGCGAGTGATAGAGCGCGTGGGTGGGCGCAGCGAGATAGCGGTGGATGTGCGTGTGATATGTGCCACTCATCAGGATTTGCGGAGTCTGATCGATGAAGGCCGGTTCCGTGAAGACCTCTACTATCGCATCAGTGAGATCACCTTGCAGATTCCACCCCTGCGTGAGCGTGAGGGCGACAGCTTGATGCTGGCGCGAGTCTTTCTTGATCGCTTCTCCCGTGACCGGGGGCAGGCACTGAAAGGTTTTTCGCCAGAGGCCATACAGGCTATAGAGGACTATCACTGGCCGGGCAATGTCCGGGAGTTGGAAAACAAGGTCAAGCGCGCGGTGATCATGGCGGACGGTGACCATGTGATGGCGGAGGATCTCGAGCTTGATTCTGCTGGCCGAGAAGAGGACGAGCCGCTGCTACTCGACTTGCGCCATGTGCGTGAAGAGGCCGAGCGCAAGGCCTTGCAACGGGCGCTGACACTGGCCGGCAACAACGTGACCCAGGCTGCCGAGCTGCTCAATGTCAGCCGGCCCACCCTGTATGATTTGCTGAACAAGTACGGCCTGAAGTAGCGTGTATGGAGATCGTCCGCTGGAGGGATGATTCTCTGCAATGGAGAACCTCAAAGGAAAAAAACATGGCACAGGGTGATAGGAGTCGCGTGTTGAGCGAAAAATGTCTGCTGCTGATCATCAGCTTGATGGTTGTGCCTGCGCTGGCATGGGCCGAGAGCAGCGCGGAATATCTGGCCGAGAGCAAGGTCTATCTGGAAAAAGGTGAGATTGGGGCGGCGATCATTCAGTTGAAGAATGCGCTCCAGCAGGATCCCAAAAACCGCGAGGCGCGCCTGACCCTGGGTGAAACCTACTTGCTGAGGGGCGACGGGGCGGGGGCGGAGAAGGAGTTGGAGCGCGCGCGAAGCCTGGGCGTCGGCCTGGACAGGCTGGCTGGTCCACTGGGCCGAGCCTATCTCATGCAGGGCAAGGCCGATGATGCACTGGAAAAGCTTCTCCTGGAAGACGATCTCCCTGCAAGGGCCAAGGCCGATATTCTGGTTGTGCATGCCAACGCTTACATGCAGAAAAACCAGCCGGATCTGGCCAGGAGTGCCTTTCGCGATGCGCTTGAACTGAATCCGGACGCGGTGGATGCCCTGCTTGGTCTTGGGCGCCTTGCGATCATGGAGCAGCAGCAGGATGTAGCCATGACACTGACGGACAAGGCGCTGGCTATCAACCCGAAGAGCAGCGAGGGTTGGGCCATCAAGGGTGAAATTGCCCGGCAGAAGGGCGAGCTGGCCGCCGCCGACGCTCATTTTGACAAGGCCTTGTCTCTGCATCCAATGAACCCCGCTGCCTTGCTAGGCAGTGCCGGCGTAAACCTGGCCCTGAATCGCCACAAAAAGGCCAACAAGGCCATTGACCGGATTCTCGAACTCAGCCCCAACCACCCGCTGTCAAATTATCTGCGCGCAGTCAGTCTCTACCGTGGCGGCGATCCGGACGGTGCCATCGAGGCCTTGCAGGTGGTTTTGCGCGGCGTGCCTGATCACTTGCCGAGCCTGCAAATGATGGGCGCCATCGACTTTTCGAAAGGGCGTTACGAGCAGGCCGAGCAGGCCTTGTCACGGGTGGTGAGCGCGCAGCCGGACAATATCGCCGCCACCAAACTGCTGGCGACAACCCTGCTGCAAATGGGACATGCCGAGAAGGCCATTGAGATTCTTCTTCCTGCCCGGGAAATGGCAATGGATGACGCCCAGTTTCTCGCCTTGCTGGGTACGGCTTATTTGCGTGATGGGGAAAATGCCGAGGGAATCGACTATCTTGAACGCGCTGCCGAGTTGGATCCGCAGGCAGCAGGTGTGCGCACCCAACTGGCATTGGGGCATCTTGCCGCTGGCGAGACCACGGCGGCGGTCAAGGAACTCGAAACGGCCGTCGATTTGGGCAAGAACGTCTTTCAGGCTGAACTCATGCTAACCCTGGTGCACTTGCGCAAGCAGGATTTCGATCTGGCGCTGAGACAGGCGCGGGTTTTTGGCGACAAGAACCCTGACAGTCCGTTGCCCCACAACCTGGCCGGCGCCGCCTATTTAGGGTTGGGCAGGACAGATGATGCCCGGGCTGAGTTCAATAAGGCGTTGGACAAGGACGCCCGCTTTCTGCCGGCACGCATGAATCTGGCGCGATTGTTCGAGCAACAGGGGCGCCTGGACAAGGCCGAACAAGCATATCAGGCCATACTCAAGCAGGAGTCGTCTCATCTGGGTGCCTTGATGTCACTGGCCCGCCTGGCTGCGCGGCAAGAACAGGAGAGTGAAGCGCTGAAGTACCTGCAGAAGGCCTGGGGAGAGAATGAGGGGGCTTTACAGCCAGGATTGGCCCTGGTGCGTTATTATCTACAGCGCAAGCAACCGCTGCGTGCTGTAAGCGTTGCGCGGGAAATGAAAGCCCGGTATCCGGATAACCCGCGAGTCCTTCATACGTTGGGTCAGTCACAGATGGAAAACAAAGACTACCATGCTGCGCTGGCTACTTTCGAGGCGTTGCAGCAAGCCACGCCTGATTCACCGCAAACACTGTATTTGCTGGGCACGGTGCGCGAGGCCCTGGAACATCCCAAAGAGGCCAGGCAGCAGTACGAAAAAGCGCTTTCCCTCGTTGATGATCACCTGCCGTCGCAGCTTGCACTGGCCCGGCTGAGCATGCAGGAAGAACATCCGCAAGCGGCCCTGCGCATTGCGCGCCAGATCCAACTGCAGCGCCCGGACAATGCCGTCGGTTACCGCCTGGAAGGTGATATCTTGATGCAGGAAGGGAAACCTGCGGACGCAGTCGTTGTCTATGAAAAGGGGCTTGAAAAAGCGCCCACGACACGGTTGGTGCTGGCCGTGTATTCGGCTCGCAAGAAGGCTGGCCTGGCAAGTCCTCAAAGTGTGCTGGAAGAATGGCTGGACACACAGCCGGAAGATGCCGCGGTGCGCACCGCCCTTGCCAGCGCCTTGCAGGAGATGGGGGATCTGGAGTCCTCGGTCGCACACTACCAGCGGGTACTGGACGGGCAGCCTGACAACATCGTGGCCCTCAACAACCTTGCCTGGGTGATTCAGCAATTAGGCAGGGACGGGGCGGTCGACTATGCCGAACAGGCCTACAAACTGGCGCCCGAGAACCCGGCCATCATCGACACCCTGGGGTGGCTGCTGGTCACTAACGGTGAGACGAAGCGGGGGTTGTCCCTGTTGGAGCAGGCCGTGGCCAAGGCGCCGCACCTGGCGGAAATCCGCTATCACCTCGGTGTTGCGCTTCATCGCTCCGGACGGAAAGCCAGGGCCCGGGCGGAGTTGGAAAGGGCGCTGGATATGGATGGTAGTTTCAGTGGCGCCGAACAGGCCCGGCAATTGCTGAAAACCATGTAGGAAACCGCCGAAAGAAAGCCACGCAGAAAAGAAGGATCTGGGGAACGTCTGATGAAATTGTCGAGTAATCTATTGCCTTTGGTCGTAACAGTGGCGTTGTTGTTGGTGGCTTGTGGCAAGGCGGATGTCAGCGATGTCGAGCATGTCCAGCTCGCCAAACAAAATCAAGCGGATGGTGATTTCAGAGCCAGCCTTATCGAATTGAAAAACGCTCTCCAGCAAAATCCAAAAAACACTGAGGCACGGCTTCTTCTCGGTGAGCTCTACGTTCTTTTGGGAAATGGCGCCGCGGCGGAGAAGGAATTGCAGAGAGCGAAGGACCTGGGTGTGACTGGCCCATTCGTCGAACGCCTTGGCATCCGGGCGATGCTTCTACAACAACGGTATGGCGAGGTACTCGAGGTCTTGCCGGGAAAGGCGTTTGCCAGTCTGCCTGAGTTCCAGGCCTTGCGAGGCGAGGCCTTGTTTGGCCTGGGGAAACGCGCAGATGCAGAGGCCGTCTTTCGTGCAATTCTGAAGGAGCAGCCGGACGCGCCGGGAGCCCTGATGGGGCTGGCCCGTGTCTCGCTGGCCGCGAAGGAGGCGGAGGTGGCCACCGAGGCAGTGCGTCAGCTCTTGAGCCTCGATCCCGAGAATGCCGAGGCCTGGTTGTTGAAGGGCGACCTGGCGCGAATGAACAAGCAGGATGCCGAGGCGCTGTCCGCGTACCAGCGAAGTATCGAGCTGCTTCCTCCAACCGTTACCACCCGGGTCGGCATCACCGCCCGAGCCCGCCTGACCAGGATGTTTCTGATCCAGGGCAAGCTTGCCGAGGCAAAAGAGCTTGTGGACTACCTGCTGAAGGCGGTGCCGAAGCACCCTGTGTCCAACTATCTGGCGGCGTTGCTGGCTTATGAGAAAGGCGACTATGCGGAGTCGAGGGATTATCTGGTGAAGGTGATGAAGGCGGCGCCGGACCACATCCCCGGGTTGTTTCTGCTGGGCAGTGTCAATTTCAGCCTGGGTAGCCTCGAACAGGCCGAGGTGCAGTTGGCACGGGTAGTCACAGAGCGGCCCCAGCTTGTGCCTGCCCGCATGATGCTGGCGGCAATACGTTTGCGGCAAGCCGAATCTGGTGATGCACTGGCAATACTCGAGCCGGCATTGGCCCACCGTCCTCGTGATGCGCGCTTGCTGGCAATGGCCGGCCAGGCTGCGCTTCGTGAAGGCGACCTGGAAGGCAGCCGTCAATATTTTGAGCAGGCTATAGCCGAGCAGCCGGGCGACGCCGGTCTGCGTGCTCAGTTGGCCATGCTTTACATGGCCGAAGGAAACGATGCCCAAGCCATTCTGGAGTTGGAGCAGGCTGTTGTAACTGGGGATGCGCCGGCCAAGGAACAGTCCATGCTCGCCCTGGCCTACCTGAAGCAAAAGGACTTCGGAAAAGCCGTGGAAGTCGCGCGGAACCTTGCCGAGGCGCATCCAGAAAACGCCTATCCGCAGAATTTGCTGGGCGTCATATTCAGCGCACAGGGCGATATGCGCCAGGCGAGGGATGCCTTCACCAATGCCCTGCGGCTTGACCCGTCGTTTTCCGCGGCGGTCCTGAATCTCGCGCGCCTTGACGTGCTGGAAGGGCGCCTCGAAAGCGCGCGCGCACGCCTAGACGCAGTACTGCTGGATGACATGAACAATATCTCGGCGCTGTTGGCCCTGGCCCAATTGGCGGATGCTGAAAACGACCGTGAGCAGGCCGTGACCTGGCTGGAAAAGGCGCGCGCGGTGGATGCGACGGCGTTGGCGCCACGCCTCCTGCTTGCCCGCTATTACGCGCGAACAGGAAAACTCGATCGCGCGCGGAAGATTGCACGGGAGGCGGAAGCAATCGATGCTCAAGATCCTCGTGTGCTCCTTGAACTCGGCAGCGTAGAGCTGGAATCACAGGAGGCCGGCGCGGCGGCAGAAACCTTTGAGCGTTTGGTTGAAATCGCGCCAGGGGAACAAGCTTACTACGCCTTGGGTGTTGCCCGTTTCCGCGCCAACGACATCAAGGGTGCCGAGTCGGCGCTGAAAACAGCGTTGGAGCTTCATCCGGCGAACATTAAGGCGGCCTCCCTGCTGGTGCTGGTGGAGGTGGAAGCGGGACGATTCGATGATGCCCTGGAAACCGCCAACGAGATCAAAAGGCGCTTTCCCAAGTCACCAGCAGGCCATGAGCTCGAGGGTGATGTGCATGCCTACCAGCAACAGAACGCCAAGGCTGCGAGCGCCTATGCCCGGGCCAGAGAAATGGGTGGTGGCACACGTGTCCTGTTGAAGGAAGCGACTGCCCGTCGGCAAAGCCAGGGCAACGCGGCCGTTATTTCGTTGCTGGAGTCGTGGATGAAATCCCATGCAGATGATGCCGCCGCACACTATGCCCTGGCGTTGGCCTATTCTGCAGACGGACAAACAGGCACTGCCGAAAAGGAATATCGCCGGTTGCTGGAAAAAAACCCGGCATATGTGCCTGCACTGAACGACCTGGCGTGGCTGTTGGCGCAAGACGCCAGGCTGGAGGAGGCCGGAGACCTTGCCGGCAAGGCCCATGAGCTGCGCCCGGACAGTGGCCCGGTGCTGGACACGCTGGGGTGGATACGATTGAAGCAGGGTGACACCAAGGCCGCCCTGGGTCTGTTGCGGCAAGCTGCTGAAAAACTGCCTACGGTGGGCGATGTGCAATACCATCTAGCGGTGGCACTGGCCAAATCCGGTAAAAAGGCGGAATCCAGGAAGATCCTCGAGCGCCTCCTTGATGCGGATCAGGCTTTCCCCAGCCGCGACGAGGCGCAGAAATTGCTCGGGAGTCTCTAGGTGTCCCGCCCCCGGAAGCGCGAAAAACGCTGAGAGCGCATCGGTGGAATGCAGGAGGCGAGGCGGGACGTGCGACTGGATGAGCTCATGTATGTACAGTCGGTGGCACGAGATGCTGAAGCCGACTACGAGACGCAGCGAAAGAACCTTGAGTTCTTGCACTGAACCGGAGTGTTGTGTTCTCCGCCCGTGCTCGGAATGACCGCTTGTCGCTGTAAAATCCGGATACCCGGACTCGGTTTTGCGAAATGTGCTTGTTGCTTTCGTCGCAGGCCTGGTGCGCATCTATGCGGTAGGGGTGCGCATAGTCCATGCTGCTTTTTGGGACAAAAAAAACGCCACCCGAAGGTGGCGTTCTCGCTGCGTGCCTGCCAGGTTCAGACAGCGGCCTTGCGGCGTGCGCGGTAGCCCAAGCCGATCAGGCCCAGGCCCAGCAGAGCCAGTGTCGCCGGCGCCGAAACAGGGTAGACGGACTCGACCATCACGACAAAGTCGTCGTAGTCGGTGTTGGTGAAGCCGTTTTCCGCGATTCCGTCCTCGAAGGCCAGGATGCTTTCACCAGGCATGGGCACATCCTGATAGGCGACCATGGCGTCGAAGCCACCCGCGTTCAGCGTGCTGTCACTGTAAAACGTATCGCTGCCATTATTCAGGTAGAAGCCAAAGGGGTTGCCCAGCCAAGCGATGCTATTGCTGCGAACGAAGGTGCCGCCACCATCAAAGACGTTGGCGGTAAGGCTCCCTCCGGCGTAGTTCACAAAGGCCTTGTAGTCGGCTGCGTCGCTGCCGATGAAGACCTCCAGCGAATCGCTGCCGCTGAAGATACCAAAGGAGTTGACGCCTGCATTCGGGCTGTTTTCACCAAGAATCACCTGGATCGAGCCGCCGGTTCCACCGAAGTTCCAATAGCTGTCGATGGCGTCGCCCATCTGGTCGTTGATTACATCGACAGTGCCAGCACCTACGTTCGGGTTGCCGTCCAGCAGTCCTTGCAGACCGGCGCCGCCGTCGCTGAAGGTGACGGCTCCACTTGCGCCAGAAACAGTCAGCATTCCCGCTGCGATGACCGCCATCAGGTTGTTGTTGAGTTTGCTCATCATTCAGTCCTCTATCGTTAAAAGTAAAACTATCTAATGTAGGTATGGGTAAAAAATATAATTCTTCTCTCAATCTGCTGGCAAGCAAGAGGCGTGCCATGTGTGTAAGTCGCGGAAATATAAGATAACTTCTCGTTTCTGTGCGAAAAGACTGATGGGGTTGTAAAGTATCTCGACAGGGGAGGCAATGTGCGCGTATGTGCGAGAAAATCAGACAAATGGTCGCTGTATCAATGGGTTATGTGTCATTTTTCGATTCGGTTGAGGGGAGAGGAAGTGGGCCGGCAGGTGGCGTTGGTTTTGTTCTGTGGTGGCATGGCGAAGAGTGTAAAAATTTCCGACAAGCGTAGGGCCGACAAAGGGTCTTTTGGCTGCCCAAGCTGAATCCCGTTGCGGAAAATACGCCTATTTCTTCATCGCGGTTTTTGGGGGCTATGTTGTTAAGTCATTGATCGTAGTATAGTTCGCCACCCCGTGGTTGCTCAGTGAAATTCTCTGTGCGGCCTTCCGTGTCTGGTTGGATGAGGCAGATGATGATGTTTCTCACAGCAGCAAGATGGCGGGAAGCCGTTCTCGCCAGGAATTTTGTCAGGCCGCCAACAAGACCCTATGGGCTGCCGCAATCATGATGCGGGGTTTTGTTGGTTCCTGTGAGTGAGTCAGCAACAGTCGGTCTGCAAATAGTCTGCAAATTCGTGTGGTGGGGTGTCTGTGCATCACGGGCATCGGGCTGTGATATCATTTTGCCAGTTGAGCGGTAATTCGAGTTTTTACGAGGCTTACAACGCATGGTTCGTGACGGTCTGTACGGAATGATAGTGTTTCTGTTGATTGTGTTCGTTGCCGGAGCCACAGGCTGCGCCAGCTCCCTGCCGCCGGCACCCGCCTCGGCATCGGCGAGTCCCGACTACATCATCGGGCCGGGCGACGCCCTCGAAGTATTCGTTTGGCGCAATCCCGAGGTCTCTACCCAGGTGGTGGTGCGTCCTGACGGAAAGATATCCACGCCCCTGGTGGAGGATCTGGTGGCGGCTGGCAGGACGCCGACCCAGGTGGCGCGCGACATTGAGCGGGAGCTGTCCCAGTACCTGAAAACACCGCTGGTAACCGTGATGATGCGTGGCTTTGTCGGCCCCTATGACCAGCAAGTACGCGTCGTAGGAGAGGCGACGACCCCCATGGTGTTGCCCTATCGCGAGGACATGTCTGTGTTGGATGTGATGATCGCTGTGGGTGGCCTGACCGAGTTCGCGGCCGGCAACAAGGCCCGCCTTGTTCGCCTGCAGGGTGACGCATCCCGCCAGTATGCCGTGCGGCTGGACGATCTGATTCGTGACGGCGACATATCGGCCAATGTCCCTGTTCTCCCCGGGGATATCCTCATTATACCCGAGTCTTGGCTGTAGTCCGGCCCGAGCCGGCCACGGACGGAATGCTGTCCGGTCCTACCTTGATGAGAGCGGAACATCCATGGAAGAACTAATTGACCAACTGAAGGGCCATCTGCGTGGCATCTGGCGTTTTCGCTGGTTCGTCTATCTGCTGGCATGGCCCCTGTGTGTCGGTGGCTGGGTTATGGTCTACCTGTTGCCTGACCAATACGAAGCCTCGGCTCGAGTCTATGTGGACACCACATCCGTGTTGCGCCCCCTGCTGAAGGGCCTTGCCGTGGAAACGGATGTCGGTAGCGAAGTGGCCATCATGACCCGCACCCTGCTCAGCCGCCCCAATCTGGAGAAGGTGGCGCGCATGACAGACATGGATCTGGAGGCGACTACGCCCGAGGAAATGGAAAACCTGCTGCTGCGGCTTGAAAATACGATCAAGATCCAGGGCCGGGGGCGCGAGAAGCTCTATACCATTACCTACACCGACCAGAGTCCCGATAGGGCCAAGCAGGTGGTACAGTCCCTACTGACCATTTTCGTCGAGAACAGCCTGGGTGACACACGGCGTGACACCGATGTGGCTGAGCGTTTCATCGACGAGCAGATCAGGCAATACGAGGCGAGGCTCCTCTCGGCGGAAGACGCGCTGAAGGAATTCAAGCGCCGCAATGTCGGCCTCATGCCGCAGGAAGGGCGAGAATACTATCAGCAGTTGCAGGATGCGCAACTCCGGCTCGCCGAGGCGCAGCTGGAGCTAAGTGAGGCGGTGAGTCGTCGAGATGAGCTGCGCAGGCAGATGGAGGGATCGGAACCCACCTTCGGCATCATGACGCCCCGCGCGGCGCCTCGGGCTCCCGCCAGCAATTCCTTGCTGGATTCCCGTATCCAGGAACTTTACCAGCGCCTGGATAACCTTTTCCTCCAATACACTGACAAGCACCCGGACGTGATTGCCATCCAGAAGAACATCGAGAGCCTGGAGGGACAGCGGGACAAGGAGCTGGCGATGATGGCCAAGGTGGCACCGGGTATGACGGCTCAGCCCGGCATGGCGCTGGAAACCAATCCGGTGTATCAACAGCTCAAGATCTCTTTCGGCGAGGCCGAAGCCAATGTCTCGGCACTGCGCGCGCGCGTGGGCCGTTACCAGGCCGATGTAGACAAGTTGCGTAAGATGGTCGATACCATTCCGAAGGTGGAGGCCGAACTGAAGCGTCTCAACCGCGATTACGAGATCAATAAGAAGAATTACGATCAGCTGCTGGCTCGCCGCGAGGCGGCAAAAATCGCCCGCGAGGCCGGGCGTAGTTCCGAGGACGTGAAGTTCCGCATCATCGATCCACCCTTTGCACCAATGGAGGCGTCTGGGCCCAACCGTCCTCTGCTGGTATCGGTGGTGCTCATCGGCAGCCTGTTGGCGGGGCTGGCCTTTGCCTTCTTCATGTCGCAGATCAAGCCTTCCTTCGATAACGTGCGCACGGTCAGCCGTGAGTTGGGCGTGCCCGTGTTCGGCAGCGTCTCTCGGGTATGGAGCCGGCAGGCCCGATTGAAGCGGCGTGCCGAGGTGTTCGGCTTTGGCTCGATGGGACTGATCCTGGTAGGGCTGTACGGGATCTACATGGCCTATCTTCTGCTGGACAAGCTCAATCTGGATATTTAGGCCATTGCTACGCGCCGATCAGGGGAAGACACGACGATGAGTTCCATCGAACGCTATATTGACAAGCTTGGCAAGGACGCAGTGGAGGCGGGAGTCGCAACACAGGCGCCCTCGGTTGCCGAGCAGGCTTCGCCTGCTTCTGAAACGGCTCCGCGCGCGACTACCCGTCAGCACGTCGAGATCGACTTCGGGCTTCTTCATGCCGCCGGCATGCTCACACCGGAGACTGCTCAGGGAGGGCTGGCCGATGAATACCGCGCCATCAAGCGTCCCTTGTTGAAAAATGCCTTCGGCCGTGGTGCGGTGGAGATTGACCATGGCAACCTGATCATGATTACCAGCGCATTGCCGGGCGAGGGAAAGACCTTTACTTCCATCAACCTGGCGATGAGCATGGCCATGGAGCTGGATCGCACCGTGCTGCTGGTGGAGGGGGATGTCGCCAAGCCGGCCGTGTGTCGCTACTGCGGTATTCCTGAACCCGAGTACGGGCTAGTGGACTACCTGGCAGACTCTAACATGGATCTGTCGGATCTGTTGATGAAGACCAACGTTCCCAAGCTGACCATACTTCCCGCCGGTCGCCGCCACCCCTCCTCGGCGGAGCTTCTGGCCAGCACCGCGA
Organism: Chromatiales bacterium; assembly: GCA_026982475.1. Taxonomy (GTDB): domain Bacteria; phylum Pseudomonadota; class Gammaproteobacteria; order SZUA-152; family SZUA-152; genus DRQN01. The sequence continues at coordinate 30,535 of JALSHB010000172.1, read as the reverse complement.
TGGAATCATTGATGGACGAACTTGCCAACCGCTATCCGGACCGGGTCGTTCTCTTTGATGCTCCGCCGCTGTTGCTTTCCAACGAGGCGGTGACATTGTCCTCGTACATGGGCCAGATCGTGGTGGTCATCGAGGCAGCCAGAACGCCACAGGAAATGGTCAAGGAGGCTCTCGCCCTGCTCGACGAGAATCAGGTGGTCGGTGTGATCCTCAACAAGAATCGTTCCTCAGCCCAGGCCTACGGTTATGGGTACGGTTATGGGGCGACGGGGCGGGGGGCTTAGTTGTCACCGGTGAAGCGGCTGCGGGGGCGGGTATTGGCAGGACTGATACTTGCAACCGTTCCATCGTGGTCGTCGGCAGCCAGCTGGGAGGTCAAGCCATTCCTGGAGATTTCCGGAACCTATGCGGACAACCTGTATCTGCAGCCGGCAGGACAGACGAAATCCGACTTCGTTACTCAGATCAACCCCGGTGTCTCGCTTGTGGGTGAGGGACCCCGCCTGGATCTTCGCTTCGATTATCGTTTGCAGAACCTGTTATACGCCAGCTCCGAAAAACTCAACAGCTCCTATCAGCAGATACTGGGCGCCTTCGATTCGGAACTGATGAAAGACCTGCTGTATTTCGACGGTGATGCCGCGTATCGGCAGATGGTGGTCGATCCGGAAAGGGATATTGGACAGGGAAATATCTCTATCAACACCTTCCGCCAGAATATCGCGACCAGCAGGCTCACCCCTTATCTCAAGCGCAGGCTGGGAGGGTGGGCCGAGAGCGAGCTGCGCTACAGCCGGGAAGCTGTCCGCTTTCTCGACGGTAATAGCACAACTTATACGGAAGACAGCGTTTCGGATATCGTTTCTGGTAATTTGGCGGATGCCCGGACGGCGGATCGCTGGGGTTGGCGGCTGGGCTTCTATTCGCGCAAGGTCAAGTACACGCCGGGGCTGCGCCCGCGCGAAACTTGGCAGAACGTCAGGTCATCGCTGGATTATCTCGTTGGCCGCAAGCTCAGTCTCAATGGCACTCTGGGGTACGAGAAAAACGAGTATCAGCGTGGAGGGGGCGTCCCCGCGCTTTCTGGCGCGTTCTGGACGGTGGGCTTCGACTGGCGGCCTTCGCCACGCACTTCGTTCCGGCTCAGCCGGGGTGAGCGATATTTCGGTCCGGTGTGGAATCTGGAGCTGTCGCATCGTGGGCGGCGAACCGAGGCAAGTGCCAGCTATATCCACGACCTCAATACCCGCGCCCGCACCCTGGTCAGCGTGCCTGTGTACGACTCGAATGGTAATCCCGTCATTAATCCCAACACATCGGAACAGCTGATCGGACGCATTCCCGTCAATGAAGTGTTTATTCGCCAGCTCGGCCAGCTGAACCTTGAGTTTCGCACGCGCAAATCGAGGAGCCGCGTAGGTATTTATCGTGAGATCCGTGACTATCAGCAAAGTGGGCGACAGGAGGACATCAACGGCGCCTTCCTGGCTTGGCGCTGGTCATTGACCCGGCGTGGTTCGCTGAACCTGGAGTCCCGCTTCACCTTAATGGATGTGGCAGTGCTCAACGCCTATACGGACGACATGATCACCTCCAGCGTATCCTACAGGAAGGAATTGGGGCAGAAGAGCACTGCTACCGTTGAGTATGAGAGAACCCGCCGCGCGCGCAGCAACACCACTGACTACAGCGAAAACCTGCTCGCCGTTCGCCTCATTATCAGTCTGTAGGCAGCGCCACCGAACACGAAACACCCTTGCAACAGGAAACACCATGAGTCCATCGCAACATGCCAAGATTCTCTGCGTCGTCGGCGCACGTCCCAATTTTATGAAAATCGCCCCGGTGATGGCGGCGCTGGAGGCTTCAGCGTCACTCGCGCCGTACCTGGTCCATACCGGCCAGCACTACGACGCAGCCATGAAACACGCCTTCTTCGACCAGCTCGGCATCCCCGAGCCGGATGAGGACTTGGGCGTCGGTTCCGGAAGTCATGCGGTACAGACCGCCGAGATCATGCGCCGCTTCGAGCCGGTGCTGGATCGCGAGCAGCCGGCGCTGGTGCTGGTGGTGGGTGACGTCAATTCCACCATCGCCTGCGCCCTGGTGGCCACCAAGAAGGGGGTGCCGGTGGTGCACGTGGAGGCCGGTCTGCGCAGTTACGACCGGGCTATGCCCGAGGAGGTGAACCGCGTGCTCACCGACCAGATCTCCGACCTGCTGTTCACCACCGAGCGCGAGGCCGAGGCCAACCTGGCGCGCGAGGGCATCGATGCCTCCCGTGTGCACTTCACCGGCAACGTGATGATCGACACCCTGCATGCCCAGTTGCAGAAGAAGGTGCCGGCCGCCGATACCTTCCGCGAGATGGACGCCGATGCGGCCTTCCAGCCCGGCGCCTACGGACTGCTGACCCTGCACCGCCCCTCCAACGTGGACGATCCCGCGGTGCTGCGCCGCCTGCTCGATACCCTGGCCGCGATCAGCGGGGAGTTGCCCCTGGTGTTCCCCATCCATCCCCGTACCGAGGGCAAGGTGCGCGAGGCCGGTCTGTCCGGCCTGATCGACGGGGCGCGCATCCTCACCCTGCCCCCACAGGGCTACCTGCAACTGCTGGGCCTGATGAGCGAGGCCAGGGTGGTGCTGACGGATTCCGGCGGCATCCAGGAAGAGACCACCGCCCTCGGCGTGCCCTGCATCACCCTGCGCGAGAACACCGAACGGCCGATTACCGTGACCCAGGGCACCAATACCGTGGTAGGCACCGACCCGGCGAAGATCCGCGCCACCTTCGACGAGGTGATGACCAGCGGCGGCAAGGCCGGGCGCGTGCCGGAACTGTGGGATGGCAAGGCCGCCGAGCGTATCGTTGCGGTGCTGGAAGGCTGGCTGGCGGCGCGCGCCTGAGCCGCCGGGAAAATCGCCTATGACCATCCGCAACGCCATGACCGTCGATGTCGAGGACTATTTCCAGGTCTCGGCCTTCGAGCCTTACATCGAGCGTGACCACTGGGAGCGCATCCCCTGTCGCGTGGAGGCCAATACCGATCGTATCCTTGCCCTATTCGATGCGGCCGGGATCCAGGCCACCTTTTTTACCCTGGGCTGGGTGGCGGAGCGTTATCGCGGCTTGGTGCGGCGCATTGTTGATAACGGCCATGAGCTGGCCAGCCACGGTTACTCCCATGTGCGTGTGACGCAACAGCAGCCGAAGGAATTTCGTGCCGACATCGAGAAGACGAAAAAACTGCTCGAGGACACGGCGGGGGTGGCGGTGAAGGGCTATCGAGCCGCCAGTTATTCCATCGGCGCCGACAACCTGTGGGCGCTGGACGAGCTGGCCGAGGCCGGCCATGCCTACAGCTCCAGCATCTACCCGGTGAAGCACGATCTCTATGGCATGCCCGAGGCGCCGCGCTTCGCCTTTCGACCGCGTGGCGAGGGCGGCATTCTCGAGATTCCCATCACCACCCTGCGGGTGGCGGGTCGCAACCTGCCCTGCGGCGGCGGCGGTTTCTTCCGCCTCTACCCCTATACCGTATCGCGCTGGGCCCTGCGCCGGGTCAACCGGGTAGAGGACCAGCCCGGCATGTTCTACTTCCATCCCTGGGAGATCGACCCGGACCAGCCGCGCCAGGACGGACTCAGCGCCCGGACACGCTTCCGCCACTACCTCAACTTGGGCCGCATGGAGGAGCGCCTGCAGGCCCTCCTGCGCGATTTCGCCTGGGGGCGCATGGACCAGATCTTTCTCGAAGGGCGTACCCATTCATGAACCAGCACTCCGACCTGATCCTGCGCGAACTCGGCCCCGGCGACCATCCGCGCTGGGATGCCTTCGTGACCGCCTGTCCCGAGGCCACTTTCTTCCACCGCAGCGGCTGGCAGCGCGTGATCGAGGAGGCCTTCGGCCATCCCACCACCTTTCTGTACGCCGAGCGCGACGGGAAAATCGCCGGCGTGCTGCCGCTGGCGCAGATCCGCAGCCGGCTGTTCGGCAACAACCTCATGTCGCTGCCGTTCTGTGTCTATGGCGGGGTGGCGGCCGACGACGAGGAGGCCGCCGGGGCGCTCATCGACGCCGCCCGGGAGAAGGCCGAGAACCTTGGCGTGGAAGCCCTGGAACTGCGTCACCGCGAGCGCCGGCTGCCGGACTGGCCGGGCAAGGATCTCTATGCCACCTTCCGCCGCGAGATCGATCCGGACCCCGAGCAGAATCTCAAGAACATCCCCCGCAAGCAGCGCGCCATGGTGCGCAAGGGTATCAAGGCCGGCCTGGAGTCGGCCAGGGACGACGATACCGAACGCTTCTACGATGCCTATTCCCAAAGCGTGCATGCTCTTGGCACGCCGGTGTTCTCACGGCGCTATTTCCAGTTGTTGCTGGAGGTGTTCGGCGATGACGCGCGCGTCCTCACCATCACCAAGGACAGCCGCACCGTGGCCAGCGTGCTGAATTTCTATTTTCGTGACGAAGTGTTGCCGTACTACGGTGGCGGGACGTCCGAGGCGCGCGCCCTCAAGGGCAACGATTTCATGTACTGGGAACTGATGCGCCAGTCCGCCGAGCAGGGCCTGCGGGTGTTCGACTTCGGCCGCAGCAAGGTGGGCACCGGCGCCTACAGCTTCAAGAAGAACTGGGGCTTCGAGCCGCAGCCGCTGCCCTATGCCTATCACCTGGTGAAGGCGGACCGGGTACCGGAGGTGAATCCCATGAACCCCAAGTACCAGCTGTTCATCAAGCTGTGGCGCAAGCTGCCGCTGGGCGTCACCCGCTGGCTGGGCCCGCACATCGTCAAGAACCTGGGTTGAGCGTCACCGTGAAGAAGGAACTTCTCTTTCTCGTCCATCGTATCCCGTTTCCCCCCAACAAGGGCGACAAGATCCGTTCGTACAACATCCTGCGCCACCTGGCGCGGGACTGGACGGTGCACCTGGGGGGCTTCGTGGACGACCCCGACGACTGGCGCCACCAGGCCGAGGTGGCGGCCATCGGCGGCGGCGAGTGCCGCCTGCTGAGGCTCGACCCGGCCCGTGCGAAAGGCAAGAGCCTGCGCGGCCTGCTGGACGGGCGTCCGCTGACCCTGCCGTACTACGCCGACCCGGCCCTGCAGGCCTGGGTGGACGAACTGTTGCGCGCGCGCCCCGTGGGGCACGTGGTGGTGTTTTCATCGGCCATGGCGCAGTTCGTCGAGGGGCATGCCGGGCTGCGGCGGGTGGCGGACTTCGTGGACGTGGACTCCGACAAGTGGGCCCAGTATGCCGACAGCAAGTCCTGGCCCATGAGCGCCCTGTACCGGCGCGAGTCGCGCACCCTGCTGGGCTACGAGCGGCGCATCGCCGCCAGTTTCGATGCCACGGTGTTCGTCTCCGGCGACGAGGCGGCCCTGTTCCGGCGCCTGGCCCCGGAGACCGGGGCACGCGTGCACGCGGTGCGCAATGGCGTGGACACCGACTACTTCTCGCCCACGCACGCGCTGCCGGGCCCCTATGTCGGACGCGGCCCGGTGATGGTGTTCACCGGCGCCATGGACTACTGGGCCAACGTCGATGCGGTGCGCTGGTTCGCCGACGAGATCCTGCCCGGCGTGCGCCGCGAGATTGCCGAAGCGGAGTTCTTCATCGTCGGTTCGCGTCCCGCGCCCGAGGTCCGGGCACTGGGCGAGCGGGAAGGCATCACCGTGACCGGCGCGGTGGAGGACATCCGCCCCTACGTGGCACACGCGCGGCTGGCGGTGGTGCCCATGCGCATCGCCCGCGGGGTGCAGAACAAGGTGCTGGAGGCCATGTCCCTGGCGCGCCCGGTGGTGCTCAGCCCCGAGGGGGCGGAGGGCATCGACGCCGAGGATGGCAAACACTTTCTGGTTGGCCGCGATGCCGGTGAACTGTGCCAGGGCGTGCTGCGATGCCTGCGCGAAGACCACAGCGCCATGGGCGAGGCCGCGCGCCGGCGGGTGCTGGTGGAATACGGCTGGGAGCCGAGCCTGCGCCGATTCGACGAACTGCTGGAGGAAAAAGATGGAAACCAAGTCGTCCATGTCTGAAAAAAGGCCGACAGCGGTCGTCCTTCAGCAAGAGTCTGCGCCGGGTTTGGCCCCTGGCTGGCCGCAGGCGGGCTTGGCCCTCGCGGCAAGCGTGCTGGTTCTATTGTTCACCTACCATGACACTTACGGTCGTATTCTCTACATCTGGCTGAACAATGGCACCTTCGCCCATGGTGGCCTGATCCCCTTCATCGTTGCTTTCCTTATCTGGCGCAGGCGTGGTGAGGTGCTATCTGTGGCGCCCCAGCCTTGTTGGGTTGCCCTGGTCGGGCTGTTCGGTGCCGCCCTGATCTGGTTGCTGGGCAATCTGGTGGATGCCGGCGTTGTGCAGCAGTTCGCGGTGGTGGCCATGTTGCCGTTGCTGGTGCTGGCGGTGCTGGGGCGACGTATCGCCTGGTTGCTGCTGTTTCCGCTGGCCTATCTGTTCTTCGGTGTGCCGTTTGGAGAGTTTCTGGTCTCGCCCCTGCAGGACTTCACCGCTGCCTTTACCGTCAAGGCCCTGCGTCTGACGGGCATCCCCGTGTACTGGGAAGGGCGTTTCTTCTACTTGCCCAGTGGCACCTTCGAGGTGGCCAAGGCCTGCAGCGGGGTGCGCTATCTTATCGCTTCACTGGCCCTGGGCACCCTGTATGCCTATCTGAATTACCGTTCTGTCAAGCGACGCCTGGTGTTCGTGGGGTTGAGCATCGTGCTACCTATTGTCGCCAACGGTATCCGCGCCTACGGCATCGTCCTGATCGCCGACCTGAGTGATTATACCTTGGCGGTGGGCGTCGACCACATTCTCTACGGCTGGGTGTTCTTCGGCATTGTCATGTTCCTGTTGTTCTGGCTGGGTTCCCTGTTTCACGAGACCCCGGCAGACTCACCGAACACGGCGAAGGTGTTGCCACAAGCCGACCGGCCACCCGCTGGTAGTGGGGCATTCCTTGCCAGCGCGGCCTTGGCCGCGCTGCTGGGCGGCTCGGGCATGGTGCTGGCCCAAGTGCTCAAGACGGCGCCGTCAACAGAGGGGGAACTCCCCGTTCTCGCGCTTCCTCAAGGCGAAGAGGCATGGCAGGGGCCGCAGGAACCCGGTCCCGCCTGGCAACCCGTGTTCCACGGCGCGGACCGGGAACTGCGTGGCAGTTACCGTGCCGACGGGGATGGCGAGCCGGTGGAGGTATACATCGCCTGGTACCAGGACCAGCATCAGGGCAAGGAACTGGTCAACGTGATGAACAAGATCCATGACGCCGTGCGGGACCGCGTTACCCCCCTGGGCCTGCATCAGTTCCGTCTGTCGGATGGCCGGCAGTGGCCGGTGTACGTGACCGAGGTGCTGGACGATGCCGATACCCGTCGCCGGATCTGGTACTGGTACGAGGTGGATGGCCAGGCCACCACCAGCCCGGTGCGCGCCAAGCTGTACGAACTGATCCGGCGGCTGCGTGGCGGGGAGCAGGGCTCGGCGGTGATCGCCGTGGCCACCGAGGGGGATCTGGATGCGAGCCAGGCCGATACCCGCCTTGCGGACTTTCTGGGCACGATGCTGCCTTCCCTGCGGGCCGCGGTGCGCGGTGGGGACACGCCGTGAGCGGACAGCCACCGCTGGTGGCCCATGTCATCTACCGACTCGCGGTGGGCGGGCTGGAGAACGGCCTGGTCAACCTCATCAACCGCATGCCGGCGGACCGCTACCGCCATGCCATCGTCTGCATCGACGACTACACCGACTTCCGCCGCCGCATTCAGCGCGATGACGTGACGGTGCATGCCCTGCACAAGCGCCCCGGCCACGACCCCGGCGTGTACTGGCGCGCCTGGCGGCTGTTCCGCCGCCTGCGGCCGGCCATCGTGCACACGCGCAACCTGGCCGCGCTGGAATTCCAGCTCAGCGCCTTCCTGGCCGGGGTGCCGGGACGGGTACAGGGCGAACACGGGCGCGACAGCAACGACCTGCACGGTACCAACCGCAAGTACCTGCGCTTGCGCCGCCTGCTCAACCCGCTGGTGAAGCGGCACGTGGCACTGTCCCGGGATCTGCAGCAATGGCTGGAGCAGGCCGTGGGCGTGCCGGCCCGGGACATTCGCCAGATCTACAACGGTGTGGACAGCCAGCGTTTCCTGCCCGTCCCGGCGCGGCGTCCGCTGCCCACCCCCGAGCCGTTTCCCGCGGATGCCGTGGTGATCGGCACCGTGGGACGCATGCAGGGGGAGAAGGATCAGCTCACCCTGACCCGGGCCTTCATCCGCCTGGTGCGGGGACGGGGCGGGGAGGAGGGCGCGCGCCTGCGCCTGGTGCTGATCGGCGACGGCCCCCTGCGCGAGCCGGCCGCGGCCCTGCTGGCGGAGGCCGGCCTGGCTGGCCAGGCCTGGCTGCCGGGGCAGCGCGACGATGCGCCGGCGCTGATGCAGGGGCTGGATGTCTTCGTTCTGCCATCGCTTGTGGAGGGCGTCTCGAATACAATCCTCGAGGCCATGGCCAGCGGCCTGCCGGTGGTGGCCACCGAGGTGGGCGGCAACGCCGAACTGGTGGTGGCGGGAGAGACGGGGCGCCTGGTGCCGTCGGCCGATGCCGAGGCGATGGCGGCGGCGATGGGCGCCTATGTCGAGTCGCCGGCCCTGCGCCGTGCCCACGGCGAGGCGGGGCGTGCCCGTGTCGAGGCCTCGTTCAGCATGCAGCGCATGGTGGCGGGGTATCTTTCTCTGTATGACGAGCTGCTCACGGGGGCAGCACCGAGCGATTTCAAGGAACGCGAATAGCGATGTGCGGATTTACAGGCATTTGGGATTCACGGGGCGAGACCGGCATCGACCGGGCGCTGCTCGAGAAGATGAACCAGACCCAGGTCCATCGCGGCCCCGACGAGGGCGGCATCCATATCGAGCCGGGCGCGGGCCTGGCGCACCGCCGCCTCTCCATCATCGACCTCTCCAGCGGCCAGCAGCCGCTGTTCAACGAGGACGAGTCCGTGGTGGTGGTCTACAACGGCGAGATCTACAACTTCCAGGAACTGGCCGTGGAATTGCAGGCGGCGGGGCACGTGTTCCGCACCCACTGTGATACCGAGGTCATCGTGCACGCCTGGGAGGAATGGGGCGAGCGTTGCGTGGAACGCTTCCGCGGCATGTTCGCCTTCGCCCTGTGGGACCGCAACCGGCGCCGCCTGTTCCTGGCCCGCGACCGGCTCGGCATCAAGCCCCTGTACTACGCGCAGTTGCCGGACGGCCAGGTGATCTTCGGCTCGGAGATGAAGTCGCTGCTGGCGCACCCCGATCTGCCCCGCGAGGAGGATCCCTGCGCCGTGGAGGAGTATTTCGCCCTCGGCTACGTGGCCGAGCCGCGCACCATCCTGCGCGGGGTACACAAACTGGAACCGGGCCACAGCCTGCTGTTCGAGCGCGGCCGTCCACGGCCCGAGAAGCGCGAATACTGGGACGTGCCCTTTGCCGACAACGGCATCCGCGACGAGGCCGAGGCGCAGCGCGAACTCGTCGAGCGCCTGCGCGAGGCGGTGCGCATCCGCATGGTCGCCGAGGTGCCCCTGGGCGCCTTCCTCTCCGGCGGGGTGGATTCCAGCGCCGTGGTGGCGATGATGGCCGGTCTGTCCGAGGATCCCGTCAACACCTGCTCCATCTCCTTCGGCGATCCGCGCTTCAACGAGGCGGCGTTTGCCCGGCAGGTGGCCGACCAGTACCACACCAACCACCAGGTGGAGCAGGTGGACAGCGACGATTTCGGCCTGCTCGACAAGCTTTCCGGGCTGTACGACGAGCCCTTTGCCGACAGCTCGGCCCTGCCCACCTACCGGGTCTGCGAACTGGCCCGCAAGCACGTCACCGTGGCCCTGTCCGGTGACGGCGGCGACGAGAACCTGGCGGGCTACCGCCGCTACCGCTGGCACATGAACGAGGAACGGGTGCGCGGCCTGCTGCCGGACGTCCTGCGCCGACCCCTGTTCGGCCTGCTGGGCAGTGTCTATCCCAAGGCCGACTGGGCGCCCAGGATCCTGCGCGCCAAGGCCACCCTGCAGGGCATGGCGCGGGACTCGGTGGAGGGTTACTTCCACAGCGTATCGGTGATGGGCGACCCCCTGCGCCGGCAACTGTTCAGTGAGGGCTTCCGTCGCGAGCTGCAGGGCTATACCGCGGTGGACGTGTTCCGCCGCCATGCCGGGCGCGCGCCCACCGATCATCCCCTGTCCCTGGTGCAGTACATCGACATGAAGACCTACCTGGTGGGCGACATCCTCACCAAGGTGGATCGCGCCAGCATGGCCCACAGCCTGGAGGTGCGCGTGCCCATCCTCGACCACAAGCTGGTGGAATGGATCTCCGGCCTGCCGCCGGAGATGAAACTGCACGGGCGCGAGGGCAAGTACCTCTTCAAGAAGGCCCTCGAGCCGCACCTGCCGCACGACATTCTCTACCGGCAGAAGATGGGTTTCTCCATCCCCCTCGCCGACTGGTTCCGCGGCCCCCTGCGCGAACGGGTGCGCGACAGCCTGCTGGGCGAAACCCTGGGCGACTCCGGCATCTTCAACCGCGCCTTTCTCGCCGACATGCTCGAACAGCACCAGTCCGGACGCCGCGACTACAGCGCCGGCATCTGGACCCTGTTGATGTACGATGCCTTCCGCCGCAACGTGCTGGCCGCCTGAGTTTTCCGACATGCGCATACTCCACGTCTTCGACCACTCCATCCCCCTGCACAGCGGCTATACCTTCCGCTCGCAGGCCATCCTGCGCGAGCAGCGTGCCCTCGGCTGGGAGACCGACCACGTCACCAGCCCCAAGCACAACGACGCCATCCAGCCGAAGGCGGACGAGGAGCTGATCGACGACCTGCACTTCTTCCGCACCGAGCCGGCCGGCGGCCTGCTGGCGGGCCTGCCGGTGCTGAACCAGTGGGCCGTCATCGGTGCCCTCGAAGGACGCCTCGAACAGGCCGTGGACAGCGTTTCCCCGGACATCATCCACGCCCATTCGCCGGCCCTGAACGGCAAGGCCGCCGCGCGCGTGGCCAGGCGGCGGGGCATTCCCCTGGTCTACGAGGTGCGCGCCTTCTGGGAGGACGCCGCGGTGGATCACGGCACCAGCCGCGAGGGCGGGTTGCGCTACCGCCTCACCCGGGCACTGGAGAGCTCGGTGCTGCGCGAGGCCGACTACGTCACCACCATCTGCGAGGGCCTGCGCTCGGACATGGCGGCGCGCGGCATCGGCGAGGACAAGATCACGGTGATCCCCAATGCCGTGGACATCGAAAAGTTCACCTTCGACCGCCCGCGCGACCAGGCCCTGGTCACGCGGCTCGGTCTGGATGGCCGGGTGGTGCTCGGCTTCATCGGCTCCTTCTATGCCTACGAGGGGCTGCCCTTGCTCATCGAGGCCATGGCCTGCCTGGGCGGGCGCATCCCCGAGGTGCATCTGCTGCTGGTGGGCGGCGGCCCGCAGGACGACACCCTGCGGGGACAGGTCCGCCAGCTCGGTCTGGAAGACCGCGTGACCTTCACCGGCCGCGTGCCGCACGACGAGGTGCAGGCCTACTACAGCCTGGTGGACGTCTTCGTCTATCCCCGCCTGCCCATGCGCCTGACCGACCTGGTCACCCCCCTCAAGCCGCTGGAGGCCATGGCCCAGGGCAAGCTGGTGGTGGCCTCGGACGTCGGCGGCCACAAGGAGCTGATCCGGCATGGCGAGACCGGCGATCTGTTTCGCGCCGGCGACGCCGGAGCCCTCTGCGATACCGTGGCCCGCTTGGTCGAAGACCGGGCATCCTGGCCGGCGCGCCGGCAGGCCGGCCGCCGTTTCGTGGAGGAGGAACGCAACTGGCAGCGCAGCGTGTCGCGCTATATCCCCATCTACGAATCGCTGCTGGGCCGGTGACGCAGGCGCATCAAGCGATGGCGGTGCCCGGCAAGCGCGCAGAGGAGGGTGGCCCGAAGCCGGATGCCCCGCATGTGCTGGTGTTCAGCAGCCTGTTTCCCCGCCCCGGCCAGCCCCGCGCCGGCCTGTTCATCCGCGAGCGCATGTTTCGCGTGGCCCGCCATCTGCCGCTGGTGGTGGTCTCGCCGCAGCCCTGGTTTCCGCTGCAGGGGCTGATCCGGCGCTTCCGCCCGGGCTACCGGCCCGTGTCGCCCTATCATGTGGTGCAGGACGGCATCGATGTCTACTGCCCGCGCTTCTTTTCCTTCCCCGGCATCGGCCGCCGGCTGGATGGCCTGATGATGGCGCTGGGCAGCCTGCCCACCGTGCGCCGCCTGTGCCGGGACTTCGGTGTGGACCTTATCGACGCCCACTTCGCCTATCCCGACGGCTATGCCGCCACCCGCCTCGGCCGTTGGCTGAAGCGTCCGGTAACCATTACCCTGCGGGGCACCGAGGTGCCGCTCGCCCGCAGCAACCGCCGCCACCTCATGCTGCGCGCCCTGGCCGATGCCACGCAGATCTTTTCCGTGGCCGATGCCCTGAAGCGGCACGTCGTCGCCCTGGGAGTGCCGGCCGGAAAGGTGCGCGTGGTCGGCAATGGCGTGGATATCGAGAAATTCTTCCCGGAGGACCGGCGGGCCTGCCGCGAGGCCCTGGGGCTTCCCGAGCAGGCACGGGTGTTGGTCACCGTCGGCGGACTGGTGGAGCGCAAGGGCTTCCACCGCGTCATCGACTGTCTGCCCGACTTGAAGGGAAGGCTGGGCGACGTGCACTATCTCGTGGTGGGCGGCGCCTCCGGCGAAGGTGACATGAGCGGGCGCCTGCGTCAGCAGGTGAAGGACCTGGGGCTCGAGGAACGGGTCCACTTCCTCGGCGCCATCGCCCCGGAACGACTGCGGCATGTGCTCTCCGCCGCGGATCTGTTCGTGCTCGCCACCCGCAACGAGGGCTGGGCGAATGTGCTGCTGGAGGCCATGGCCTGCGGCCTGCCCATCGTGACCACCGATGTGGGCGGCAACCGCGAGGTCGTGTGCCGCGACAGCCTGGGGATCATCGTTCCCTTCGGCGACCAGGCTGCCCTCTGCTCGGCGCTGGCCACCGCGCTGTCGCGGGACTGGGATGGCGACGAAATCCTTGCGCATGCGAAGAGGAACACCTGGGATGGCCGGGTCGAGGTGCTGGTGCGTTGTTTTTGTTCCCTGGGGAAACAGGGGTGACGCGTTGTCCTGTGCAGGGTACCGTCTCAGGGCGGGGATTTCCCGCTTTCCCGGCAGGACGGGTTGCGGGTGCTCCTGTTTCAGGGAAATGCCCCGCTGAACTTTTGAAAGGAACGCTTCATTCGATGGAATCTCTTTCGTACTACCACGAAAAAATCGACAGGCTGGGTATCCTGGCAAGGAAAAGCCTGCTCTCCACGGCCCGGCGCGTGCGGGGCCTGAAGCCGCGGGGGCAGGTGCTCGTTGCCGGCATGCAACGATCCGGAACCAACCTGGTGATGGATCTCTTCGAGCGCAGTATGCAGACGGACACCTATCACGAGAGAGATCCCCGCGCCTTCGACGATTATCACATGCGCGACCGCCAGCATATTCACGGACTCATCGAGCGATCCGGTGGCGAGGTGTTTGTCATCAAGGCCCTGCTGGAGTCCCAGCATCTGCGTTCCCTGCTGGATGAGTTTGCCCCTGCCAAGGCATTGTGGGTGGTTCGAGACTATCGGGATACGGTAAATTCCCTGATGATCTCTTTCCCGGGGTTCGCGGAACGAATCCAGTTGATCGCCAAGGATCGCCATGCCTGTGGCTGGCGAGGCGAGGGCATGTCGGACGAAACCCATGCGCTGATCCGCAAGTACACCCATCCGGATATCAACGAGGCCACGGCCGCGGCGCTCAAGTGGTATTACCGGAACATCCTGTTCTTCGAGCAGGCGCTGGACACAGACCCGCGGCTGAGACTGGTCTCCTACGAAACGCTGGTCACCCAGCCCGGCGAGGAAATCGAGCGGGTTTTCCAATTTGTCGGGATTCGCTACAGCCAGGGCATATCGCGCTGGGTTTCGCCACGCTCCATCCGCAAGCGGCCCCCCCCCGAGATCGAGCCAGACGTGGCCGCCTTGTGCGAAGGCCTGGCGGAACGGTTTCATCAGCGTATGAAGGAAACGGTTTCGACGTCATGAGCGGTATCTATACCCGGCTGGTCAGCGGTTTGCTGTTTCCCCTGCACGAGCGCCTGAAGGGGCACGCAAGCGTTGCCGTGCGAAAGGAGATGGAACGTACCCAGTGGTATTCGCCACAGGAAATGCAGGCGTATCAGCTGCGGCGTCTACGCACCTTCCTGCAGCAGGCCGGTGAAAGGGTGCCGTACTATCGTGACCTGTTCGAGCAGGCAGGTTTCTCCCCGAAAGACATGAACAGTATCGACGAACTGGCCAGATTGCCCTGTCTGAGCAAGGGGCTGATACGCGAAAACACGGAACGACTAAAGGCCGAAGGCCATGCCCCCCTGTCACGATTCAACACGGGCGGGTCCAGTGGCGAGCCACTCATCTTTTATCTCGGAAAGGAACGGGTCAGTCACGACGTGGCGGCCAAGTGGCGGGCCACGCGCTGGTGGGGTGTCGATATCGGTGACCCGGAGATCGTGGTCTGGGGCTCGCCCATCGAGCTGGGCTCGCAGGATCGGATACGGCTGATTCGGGACAAGCTGCTGCGCACCCATCTGCTTCCCGCATTCGAGATGTCGAAAGAAAATCTCGGCAACTTCGTCGATGAGATCCGCCGCATCCGGCCACGCATGCTGTTCGGCTATCCCTCGTCCATTGCGATGATTGCCGGCCATGCCGAAGGATCGGGCATCGACATGACGGATCTCGGCATCCGTGTGGCCTTCGTCACCTCGGAAAAGCTCTACGACGACCAGCGCGAACGCATCGAACGGGTCTTCGCCTGCCCGGTCGCCAACGGTTATGGCGGACGCGATGCTGGTTTCATCGCCCACCAGTGCCCCGAAGGCGGCATGCACATCACCGCCGAGGATATCGTCGTGGAGATTGTCGATGCCGATGGAAGCCCAGTCGAGACGGGACAGGCGGGCGAGGTCGTCGTCACCCACATGGCGACCAGTGACTTTCCCTTCATCCGCTACCGGACGGGCGATGTGGCCGTTCTCGATGACGAACCCTGCCGCTGTGGAAGGGGACTTCCACTCCTGCGCGAGATACAGGGCAGGACGACGGATTTCATCGTGCGCGAAGACGGTACGGTCATGCACGGCCTGGCGCTGATCTATGTCTTGCGGGATCTCGCCGGGATCGATTCATTTCAGATCGTTCAGGAGTCGGTTGGCGTTCTCAGGATTCTCATCGTTCGCAACGCCGAGTTTACCTCGCGGACCGAGGAGGAAATTATTCACGGCATGAGGGCAAGGCTTGGTGAGGACACGGAGGTCAAGCTGGAGTTCGTCGACAGGATCAACCCCGAAGGCTCCGGCAAGTATCGCTATGTAAAGAGTCTGGTGTCCGTCTGACAGAAACCGGCTCATGCGCGGGGATGCAGTTTTTTTCTGAACTTGTCGAGTACCTGCCTTTCGGCTCCGTCCGGTCGCCCTGCGAGGAACCAGAGCGCCAGCAACGCGGACGTGTAGGTGAGCGCGCCGACGAGGATGTCCAACACTAACCCCAGAATGGGCAGCCGGGTGGAGACATGCAGCGCCTCGATACTGAGGCCCATGACCATGCCCGCCAGCACAGGCCGCCAGAAAAGAATTGTAATGCGCCAGGAGCCTACGCCGAACAGCCTTGCGGCGACACCGATGGTGATGGGGATATAGGCCGCTGTTGCCAGGGCCGCCGTCATGGCTATGGTGATGATGTCACCAAAGAGGCTGGCAACGATGATTGCAGGCGCGATCATGATGAATCTGCCGATGTGCAGGTAGAGCCCTGCCTTCTCCTTGTGAATAACATTCACGACATTGCCTGCCAGCATCTGGAAGATGCCTTCGAAGAGGGCGAGCAGCGCCAGCCATTCGATGATCGGGATGGCATCGAGCCACTTCTCGCCCAGGATGACGCGGACCATCTCGTCGGCGACCATGTGCAATCCGATGCCAAGGGCAAAGTACAGGGTGATGATGATGCCCAGGGTGTTCAGGTAGATCTCCGCCAGGCCCTCCCGGTCGTGGGATATCTTGGCGTAGGCAGGATACAGGGCCCGATTCACCGGGGTGGTTATCTCGTTGATGATCATCCGGGACAGTTCCAGGGCGATGTTGTAGAGGCCGAAGGTGGCTGCGTTACTGATGCCTGCGACGACCCAGCTGTCGAATCGCTGGTTCAGGTATTGGAGTGTGTTGGTCAGACTCATGATGAGACCGAAGTTTAAGAAACGTCTGCAATTCTTTAGCTGTGGCCGAGGCCGGTAGGAGTGCATGAGAAAGCTGAGGATGACTTCGATGACGGCACCGGCCAGTTGTCCGATCACAATAGCCCAGTAACTTTGCAGGCTGAGCGCCAGGGCAAGAGTGATGCTGAATATGGAGAGTTTCTTGTAGACCTCGAAGCGGAAGTCCTTGGCATAGTCGAGCTCGCGTCTGACCAGGGTCATGCCGATGTTGGTCAGGCCACGGATGCTAGTGGCAATGGCGAGTACCAGGATGATGTCGGTGACGCGTGGATCGCCGAAGTAGGTGGCAATCAGAGGGGCAGAGGCCGCGAGGATGAACGCGAGTGCCAGGTTTTGCAGGAACTGCATGCTCCAGGCGGTATCGATGGTCGCCCTGTCGAGGTTTTTCTCGCGGATGATGAGGGAGGTGACATTGAGATTGGCGAAGGATTCGAGCAATGCCATGGTTATGATGCCCATGGCCACGATACCGAAATCGTCCGGCGTCAGCAGCCGGGCGAGTATGACGACATTGATCAGGCCGATGGCGCGGATGCTCCAGCGCATGAGGACATTCCAGAAGGTACCCCTGAGCATGTGTCCAGCGATATTCTTCTTATTGATCCTTTCGTTCGGAGCTGCCATTGAAGTTAGGTTAATGAGTGAATGTCACATGCTTTGGGGTGCGTGCGTGGAATGGTGGTTCAACAATGCTAGGGATAGGGGCGTATTGGCTGCCTTTGTATCCGCCTCATGACCGTCTTCGATAGGGCTGGATCGGAGATGCTGGCAGGATGGCTCTGTGCCAGCGCAAGCTTCAGTTGTTCGGCGTATATGGTGGTCTACACCTCGTTACGCTGTTTTTCCGTGGGGAGTTGCTCATTGTGACTGGGCTGGACGGCGACCAGTGCATTGGGGACTATGCCGTCATTTGGCAGCTGATCCAGTGTGGTTCGCGCATGTTTTTATCATGTCCATGAGGTGGTGCTCCATGTCATCTGTTCGTTTTTCCCAGGTATTTTCATACGCGACTTGCTTTCGCCGTTCTGGTGTGCCGACTCCTCCATACATTAACGCATGTTTGATTGATTCAATCCATGCCTCGGGTGTTTTGGCAATGTCAATGACATCTGCATATGGCTTTATGTTTTCGATGTCACTCCCAATGACTGGTTTGCCTGAAGCAAGGTATTCAAAAAGTTTGAGGGGAAACCCTGATGTCCAGAATCCAGTTTCATCAACCTTGTAACATAAGGTGTTTACATCCATATGGCACAAATAGGCGGGTAGGTCGATCTGATCCTTGCGTCCAATGAAATGTATGTTAGGGAGTGATAGGCATTTTCTCAAATCTTGTCCAGATGGACTTGCATCTCGAATACCTGCAATGGTACCAATCATTACCCAATGCCAATCAGGATGCTGTGAGGCAATTTTATGCACCAGGCCAAGATCAACCTTTTGTGTAATTCGACCAAGGTAGCCTATACGGGGATGTGGTATATCCTTGATGTCAGTGGGGCACGGAGCCGCATGTCCTGCGATTATAGCATCTGCATCTACGCCATGATGAATGATCTTGACTTTCTCAAGGCCGTCCACAGTCAAGGAACGCGCCATACTTCCTGCAATACATGTGATAAGATCAGCCCGTTCCGCAAGTTTTGAGAAATTATTGCTCAACTCATCATTCCAGTCGCTGAATGTATTCCACGCATCATTGATGTGCAATACGACCCATCGAGCATCAAGAAGATCCACGTAAGGAAGGAACGATGGATAGCAGATGAAGGCGATGCGGCCCGCTTCGTTATTGTTGCCGGCTATGAGTTGCAGTCGCCTGGCATGCCGGCGCCGGACTACCTGATCCCATTTAGGGAACTTCGGCCAGAGTGGAAGAACCTTCCCTGGGTGATCAATCAACAGTGGTGGTCTGTTATCACCTGTCTCAAATCTCTCAGCTCTGCCAAATATACTACTGTGCATCCATTCATGGCTTTCCCTTTCCCAAAGGCTTAGTGGGCCACTGCTAAAGACTATTGGCCATCCTCTCGCAGCCAGTCTTGATAAAAGGTGCTGTCTGTCGGTCCACCATGGGAAATGCCAGTTGATCGGTGCTAAGGCGAAAATTTGTGGTAGATTATTGTTCATTTCAGAGGGTTTGTTTGAGGGTAGGAAAAGAAGATGTCTCACTTTGCAGGTCTTTTGTTTTAGCCCAAAGTCTTGCTGGATGTCTCCTTCGGCTAGAAAAGCACTACTTCATACAACTATAAAGTAGTTATAAATATGAACGCAACATGGCCATGTTCCAGGATAAGCCCGGCTAGAGGAAATGGAGAAGCGCACGCTGTGAGGAGATACGGCAAAATACCGGATAACCAAACCCTCACATCGCGGGTGCGTCGATAAAGAGAGTACAGCCTACACCGCCTATCGTCGAGATCGATTCCACGGACGTGAAATTGACCGGTTCCGGGGCCTGGGTGTTGCTGGGCCGGCTGTGTCGGCAATTGAAGTTGGGCCTGCGCCTGGCTCGGGCCAACCATCTGCGGCGGCGCCGGCGGGAGGGGCAGTGATGCCGAGTTGCTGTTGAACCTACTGGCCACCCAGGGTGCCGGAGGTGGTTTGTCTGCCATCTCATCTGTTTGGTATCCAATTTGGGTGGGCGGCCTGGTACTGGGGCTACCCCACTTCTGTGGACGGTTCAACATTTGGGGTATGAAGCTCGCCCCTGTACCGGGCATGCTGTCGTTCGATGTTGATCAGCGATAGACAGTCCAGTGGCGAATGCCGATGATGCGGAAGTGTCATGTTGAGCGCGGAAAGCACTAGTTCGGTCCGTAGGTGCGCAGCCATGTCCCAGCCCACGGTACGTCGACTGAACACGTCCAGCACTACAGCCAGGCATAGGAACCCCTCCCAAGTCGGCACATAGGTGATATCCGCCACCCACAGCCGGTTCGGGGCCTCGGCGGTATACCCCCGCTCCACCAGGTCCGGCGCCGGCCGGGCTGCCTCGTCGCGAGATGTCGTGCGGCAACCCTTGCGGAGGTTGGCACCCACCAGACCCTTTGCCCTCATCAGCCGCGCTACCCGCTTGCGACCGACCTGCTCGCCCTCAGCACGCAGCTCGGCAGGGATGCGAGGGGCACCATAGATCCCACGAGAACGGGAGTGGATTGCCTCAATCTTGCCAGCCAGAGCAGTATCCCCACGTTCTGGCCGACTCAGGACGGTTCAGCCGCGCATAGTACCCGCTCGTGGAGACACCGAGCAGCCGGCACATCGTAGCAACCGGGCAATCGGCCCGATTCACCTTTACGAACTCGAAGACTCCGGTGGCACCGAGTTGGTTTCCCGCCCGATCTTCAACTGGCGGTTCTCGCGCCGCAGACGCAGAGCTTCTCACGCTCCGGGCTCTTCAGGCCGTCATCACGACGACCCTCGTCTCGGTCTGCCTGCTTTACCCAGTTGCAGATGCTCTCAGCCGTCGGCTCGAACTTCCGGGCTAGTGACTCCGGGGGCCGGCCTGCCCGTACCAGCTTCACTATCTGTTGCCGAAACTCCGGCGGATATGGTTTTCTCGTTTTGTCCATTTCCAGGCCCCTCCTTTTGCAAGATACTCAGATGTCCACGAAAACGGGGCAACTCTATGGACGAAGCGATGAATAAATCAAAGGCTTCGTCATACTTTCCCATCTCCTGGTTTCAGGGGCGAGCCGGTGGGTGTGCCGGGGAATCAAGGGCGGCGAGCATTTGCAAGATTATTTTTTTGTGTCTGGTGAATGGAGGTGAGAAAATAACCGTTTTGGGCGGAAGCTGCGTGTCCAGTCGGGGCAGTGCGCCAGTACATCGCGCCAAGTGAGTCAAGTGAGCAGAGGTTGGCTGTTCTCGCGCATGCAGGCTTTCCGGGTACTGCTTTATGTATCAATCCGCAGTGCACCAGTCTTCCGTTTGGATGGTAGCGAGGTTTCGTGTTTGATGATCAAGGAATTTACCAAGCGTCTTTTCGCCGCGCCGATTTCGTTGCTCACGCTTTCGCGTCACAGCGAGAGGCGATACCGGCCAGACTTCGAAAGCCTCAATACATGTCTCTTGCGCGACCCCGGAGAGGGGCGTGGTGAGGAGTTTGTCCGACTCTGGCGCAAGCTCGCCGCCAGCGACCGGTTTTGCACCCTTGTCAGCGAGGATACCGTACGACGTTACCCCGAGATTTCTTCCAGTGGGAACCGGTGGCCGCGGCCCGAGCCTGCGCCTGACGGTGATCGCTTGGGTTTCATCACGGTCTATGACGAGAAGATACCTGTCGATGATGACTTTTTCCGTGCGCTGCATGCCCTGGGTGAGCGCCGTCAGGACGTTCTCTATCGCCTCCGCCCCCACCGCTTCGCCTTTCTTCCCGCATGGGTCTTTGGCACCATCGGTGGTCACGATGCTCCCCGGATAAACCAGTTCATCGAGCAGTGGATGGTCAACGCCAGGGAAGATGATTCGGGGGCCTATTTCAGCAACATGCTTGTCATTCAGCGCTTGCTGGTAGTCTGCTGGTGCCTGCGGATCCTGATGCTGGACAGGGGACAACCGGATGCCCTTCAGTTGAACCTGCTGAAGATCCTGGTTGCCGACATTGCCTTTCTGCACGGGCGTCTTGGCGACGCCGTTGCCAACAATCACCTCCTGATCGACTATTTTGGTGGCTGGTTCGTGGAATTTGTCCTTCCCGACCTGGTTGATGTGGATGTGTGGGGGGAGTTTGAAGCCCCCTGGCTGCGCGAATGGGAACGCCAGGTCTATGACGATGGCAGCGGTTTCGAGGCATCCAGCCACTACCATGAGATCGCTTCCGAGGTGTCGGCGATCTACGTTCTGTTGAAGAAAAAGGCCGGCGAGACCCTTCGGCAGGAGGATTCCACGCGCCTGGAAAAGATGCTCCGCTTCCAGACCGTTCTGGCTGGTGAGACCGGCAAGCCTATTTCGCTAGGAAATGCCACCGAAGACTCCATGTTCCCATTCTGCGGCGAACCGGGCCGGAGTCCGGGGGGCTTGCGCGAGATTTACCGGGGGCTGTACGACGCGGGGGTTCCGGTTGCTCCACGCTGGGATTTCTCGGTGGAGAGTGCCTACTGGCTATTGGATGGTGGGCTTTGTCCTCCAGAAGAGGAGGGCGTGGCGCGGGATACCCCCGTCATTCACAGCTTTCCCGATGGCGGAATCATTGTCTGGGAGACGCCTGCAACGGGAGATCGCCTCGTTTTTCGTACGGCCCCGCGGGCAGGGCTGCCCTCGCATGCAGGGCATGCCCATGCGGATCTCCATGCCGTCTACCTAACGGCTGACAATGAGCCTGTCTGGGTTGACAGCGGCACGCATTCCTACCGATACGGTGTCCGGGATCATGGGATAAACTGGAGGGCCTATCTTGCCTCGCCAGAGGCCCACAATGGCCTGATGCTGGATGCCGAAGACCCCTTGGGGACGTTGAACAGGGATTTTCGAAATGCACGATGCACTGCACATGGCCGTACGAGAGTTTTGCAATCCGGCGCGGCAACCTGGATGGAGTCGGAACTCCAGACGGGCAATGTCTATAACGGTGCCCGCAGGGGTATCATCGTGATCGCTGACGATTACTGGCTGATATACGATCTGCTCCCTGTCCAGGCGAGGGGCGAAACGAGTGCGGAGCTGAGATTTCAATGCGCGGAAGGTTGCGAGGTGTTTCGAGAGGAAAATGGTCTGACGATTGACAACGGCTGTACCCGCACCCGTCTCTGGCTGGGAAGAAACCTTTCACTGCAGGATATCCGGACCGGTAGCCTGGATCCGCTGGGCGGATGGGTGTCTGACTCCTATGGTCGGTTGGAGGCGGCGCCACAGATCTGCCTGCGAATTCTCGATCCACAGGCGACCTCGGTAATCGCTGGGCAATTCGCATCCCAGGCGAGCCCCCCCCTTCGCTGCACAGAGAGCCGGGAGGATGGCTTGTATCACATATCGATTTCCTTCCCCGAATACGAGGATCGATTGGTCATCTCGGAGTCTGGGGATGACAGGAAAATCGGCGGTCATCCGGGGGAGGGGATATTTGCCTCCATGCTATGGACGAGACTCAGAGGTGGTGTCATCGAGTCGGCACTGGCCATGCAGGGGGTTGACCGGGTGATTCGCAGTGTCTGCTGATCTGGCGGTATTTGCGCGTTCCGGGGCGGGGATGACCCCTGACCCGATATTTCGGACGCACTGGATAAGTTGCGGGTACAGCCGTGCCCTGTTTGGAATTCTGAAGCGAAGGTATGAAGATGAGTGAATTGGCAGCAGGAAATCTCATGGGTGACCCAATATTTGTCGTCGGTTCGCAGCGTTCGGGAACCACCCTTCTCCGTCTCATGCTCAATGCGCATCCCAATATCGCCATCCCCTTCGAATCGAACTTTATCGTCGATACCGCCAGGCGTATCGACGAATATGGTGATTTACGGGACAGAAAAAATCTGCGGCGCTTGCTGGATGACATCGCGGAGGATAGTTTCGTCGCAAGGGGAGGCTTGATTGTCGACAAGGAAAAGATTCTCGCCTTTTCACCGGATACCTATCCTGAGCTTATCCGTTCCATCTATACGGTTTACGCCGCCAGTCACGGAAAAACCCGATGGGGTGACAAGGACCCTGCCTATGTCACCGATCTCGATGTCATCCATGAACTGTTTCCGGATTGTCGGATCATTCACATCGTTCGCGACGGAAGGGATGTGGCCAGTTCGCTCATGGGGCTCGATTGGGGGTCCAGGAATATCCCCCGGCTGGCGCGAGACTGGCAGTGGAAGGTTACCCTGGCCCACAAGATGGGGGCGATGATACCGGATCAGTATCTGGAGGTTCGCTATGAAGACCTCGTCAGGAGTCCACAGGCCTGTTTGGAGGAGATTTGTGACTTTGTGGGCGAGCGATACGATGACGCGATGCTCAGGTATCACGAGGAAGCCAGCAAGTCAATGCCATCGGACAGTCTCAAGTACCATGCCAGTTCGATCTCACCACCAGATCCGGCAAAGATTCAGATGTGGAAGAGCAAGATGACGCCGTCAGACCAGATGATTTATGAGCAGATTGCCGGTGAGACATTGAATGATTTTGGCTACGAAGGTATTCATGGCCGCGTCACGCTGGCCGCCAAGATCCGGCACCTTCAGTACACTCTGTTCAGGCGATGGTAATGCATGACGAGTGCCCCTGCTGGGGGGATGGTGGTTAGCTGCTTGCAGATATTCCTCATGTCCAGGCGTCGGATAGCTGGACGACAAGGCCGGGCTGGACGGCTGCGAACTCAAATTCAAGGGTGAGAGTGCAATAGTGATGTTCAAGATTATCTCAAACAAGATCAGGGAAATGAGACAGAAAGTGGCCCTTCCGGAAGCGGCACGGGCAGAGTTGAAACGGGATGGAGAAGGACTGCCCACAGGCGACCCGGGCCTCGAGAGGTCTGTTGACGAGAGTATCGGTTGGTTGCTGCGTGCCCAGGAAAACTCCGCCTCGGCAGACGGAGGTGTTGCACGTGACTTCAGTCTCATCAATGGGTGGGCCAGCTCCTACCCCGAGACAACCGGCTATATCATTCCGACGCTACTGGAGTATGCAGAGTGGAAGAATGATGAGTTGGCCCGGAATGGCGCAAGGAAGATGCTGGACTGGTGTGTCAGTATCCAGTTCGACGATGGTGGGTTTCAGGGGGGGAAAATCGACTCGAAGCCGGTAGTTCCAGTGACTTTCAATACCGGCCAGATATTGCTGGGCCTGGCGGCGGGTGTGCGTGTTTTCGGCGAGCCTTATTCTGCCTCCATGCACAAGGCGGCCAACTGGTTGCGGGACAGTCTGGACGAGGATGGCTGCTGGCGGAAACACCCGACCCCCTTTGCCAAACCTGGTGAGAAGGCCTATGAGACGCATGTTTCGTGGGGACTGTTCGAGGCCGCGCGGCTAGACCCTCACCAAGGCTGGGGGGAAGCGGGTCTGAGAAATGTCGACTGGGCACTGACGAAACAGAAGGAAAATGGATGGTTTGGAGACTGCTGTCTGAATGAACCGTCCCGTCCCCTGACGCACACCATAGGCTATGTCTTGCGGGGGGTACTGGAGGCATACCGGTTGTCCGGCGATGAACGCTACCTGGCAGCTGCCCGGAAGACGGCGGAGGCCATCATCCGTATCGTCGATGAAGAGGGTTATCTTCCCGGCCGACTGGATGCCGATTGGAGACCCGCCGTGAAATGGGTCTGCCTGACGGGGTCCGTGCAGATTGCACATTGCCTTCTCCTGCTGCACGAAATGACGGGTAAGCAGGAGTACCGTGCAGCCGCTTTTCGCCTGAATCGTTTCGTCAGGAGGACGATGAAAGTGGCAGGCGATCCTGATGTGCGGGGAGGAATCAAGGGATCGTTCCCTGTCGATGGTGATTATGGGTCCTTTGAATACCTGAATTGGGCCGCGAAGTTCTTCGCTGACGCGAACATGCTCGAGTACAGAATCAGGGAAAAAGAGAAGAATGGTCAGGAAGAAATGCGGAAATGTCACGATTAGGAACCATAAGGCTCAAGCTCGAGTCATTCCTGGTCTCACGTTTTTTGACCTATGGCGAAGACGATTTCCTGGCGGTGCTCCGAGGCTTGGGGGTTGGCAAGGGTGATGCCCTGATGGTTCACTCTTCGTACAGGAAGAACAACGGCTTTCTTGGCAGGCCTGTCGACATGTGCCGTCTCCTCATGGAGGTCGTGGGTCCCACAGGACTATTGGTCATGCCCAGCATGGCCTACACCGATTCCTCCAAGAAGTATCTGATGCGTGGAAAACCCATGAATGTGCGTTTCACGCCTTCGCACATGGGCTTGTTGAGCGAGGTGTTTCGCAGGAACAGGGACTCGGTCCGGAGCTTAAGCGCGACACATCCCCTCGTCGCCTGGGGGGAGTTGGCGGATCAGTTCGTTGCCGGCCATGAACGCGCCGTTGTCCCTTTTGGAGAGGGTAGCCCGTTCGAAAAATTGTATGAGCGTGGTGCAAAGATCCTGTGTATCGATACCGGGTTCGAGTCCATTACGTTCACGCACTTTGTAGAGGATCGCATACGTGATCGTATCGGAGTTCCGTTATACGAGGAGGACATTTACACGGGCATGGTGATCGATACGGAAGGCCGGCAGATTGTAGTACCCACACGGGTCATCAGCGACCAGGCGCGGGAAGCGCGCTGCGAGGAAAGATATATCCGGGTACTCGAGCGTCGCGGAGAAATTTCCCGGCGCAGGATTGGCAATACCCGGCTCTTGTTGGTGAATTGCAAGGCCATGGTTGCCGCCGCAGAGAGAATGTACCGGGAGGGGGACTATTTCTTTTCTCCTCCCCAACAGTGATGGGAATAGCCAGGATGCTTGGCCTTCGAGTAAAGACAATTTCTCATGCGTGACATTCTCGTTACGCTGATCGTGTTCTCGGCCCTCCCGTTTGTATTGAAGCGGGCACATATCGGCATGCTGTTGTGGTCGTGGATCAGCTACATGAATCCGCATCGCCTTGGGTGGGGTTTTGCCTACAATTTTCCCTTCGCCCAGGTCATTGCTATCGTCACCTTTGTCTCCATCCTTTTCTCGAAGGAAAGGGGGCGCTTTCCCGTGACCGGACTCGTCGTATTGTGGCTGCTGTATATTGCATGGATGGGGGTGACCACGGTGTTCGCCATGGATCCGGATGCCGCCCAGGCGCAGCTCATAAAGGTTCTCAAGATTCAGTTGATGGCCCTGCTGACCTTGATTCTCTTCCAGGACAAGAACCGGCTTCTCCAGCTGGTTTGGGTGATCACCCTTTCGCTTGCCTTCTTCGGTGTCAAGGGCGGTATTTTTACCCTGCTGCAAGGAGGAGGGGCCCGGGTGTGGGGTCCACCGGGTTCATTTATTGCCGATAACAATCATCTGGCGCTCGCCTTGCTGATGACCATACCGCTTCTGATATACCTGCGATCGCTGTGCACCCAAAGGTGGCAGAGACTGGTGATGCTTGGGGCCGTCGTTCTTGTCGCTGTTTCTGTCTTTGGCAGCTACTCCCGGGGCGCCCTTCTGGCGACATCGGCTGTTGCCTTGTTTCTTTGGTTGAAGAGTCCCAGGAAGATCCCCATCGCCCTGGGTAGCTTAGTGGTCATCGGCGCGCTGTTTTTCTTCATGCCGCAACAGTGGCATGAGCGCATGGGCACCATTTCCAGCTATGAGGAGGATAAATCGGCACAGGGAAGGCTGGAGGCCTGGGAAGTGGCATTCAATGTGGCCAACGACCGGCTGTTTGGCGGAGGCTTCGAACTCTGGTCTCCACAGGTCTTTGCCATGTATTCACCGGGGTATGATTATAGAGCAGCTCACAGCATCTATTTCAGCGTGCTGGGGGAGCACGGCTGGATCGGGCTTATACTGTTTCTATCCATCTTGTTCGCTACATGGCGGGTATCCGGGTGGGTGATCAAGGTGGCGGGTGACTCCGAGGAAATGCGCTGGGCTTCCGATCTTTCTCGCATGATCCAGGTGAGCCTGGTTGCCTATATGTCCGGTGGTGCTTTCCTCAGCTTGTCCTATTTTGATCTTCCATGGAACCTCATAGGGATCACCGTTCTTCTGCAATTGCTGGTAAAGCGTCAGTTGGAAGGCTCCTAGTGCTCTTTCAAGGTAATAACACGGATTCAGCGTTCCTGTGGTGTTTCGCGGCAAGGCGCAGTGCGCAGGCAATGGCCTGGCCCTTGTCAAGCACTGCAACGCAGCAGCGGGACACCACAGGAACGCCCGAAGGGTTGGCCTGTCAGCGTCCATGGCGGTGTCGCCTAAAGCGCCTACTGTTGGTGCGCCTCTTGCAAAGGACTAAGGCCATTCGCTGCGAGGCGCGCCTTGCCCTGAACGCTGACAGACCAACTGAATCCGCGGTGTTATTACCTTGAAAGAGTACTAGTATCGGTCTATTTTCGTGGCCTAATCATATTCGTAGCCTAATCATAGAAGAAAGTTTACGTGCATGCTCTTTAACTCTTATGAGTTCATATTGGCGTTTCTGCCGCTGACCTTGGCGGTATTCTTCTTTGTTATCTATCGATTTGGGCATGAACCCGCAATTGCTTGGCTGGTTTCAGCGTCTCTTTTCTTCTACGCTTGGTGGAGTCCTGGCTATCTGGTGCTTATCGGCCTCTCCATGCTTGTCAATTTTGGCGTTGGGAGGTTGCTGGCGAAATTTCACTCACAAGGCAATATACGGCAGGGGAAGCTTGTTCTGGCATTGGGGGTCATGGCCAATCTCTTTCTCCTAGGCTATTACAAGTATGCGGGTTTCATTGTCGAAAACATCAATGTCGTAACAGATGCCACGTTCGATATCGATCCAATCATACTTCCACTCGCCATCTCCTTCTTTACCTTTCAGCAAATTGCCTATCTTGTCGATGCCCACAAGGGGCTGGCGAGTGAATACAAGTTTTCGCACTACGCCCTGTTTGTCACTTTCTTCCCTCAGTTGATCGCTGGTCCCATCGTGCATCACCGGGAAATGCTTCCGCAGTTCTTCAGGGAGCGGGCGCTTCGGATAAGCAGGATTGACGTTTGTGTTGGAGTATCGATTTTTTCGATCGGCCTATTCAAAAAGGTCGTTCTGGCAGATGGAGTGGCTGTTTATGCGACACCTGTTTTTGATGCCGCTGAACGAGGTGAGGAGATCACATTCTTTGAGGCATGGGGGGGTGCGCTTGCGTACACCATGCAGCTGTATTTTGACTTCTCTGGATATTCCGATATGGCGATCGGTGCAGCGCGCTTGTTTGGCATCAAGTTGCCCCTGAATTTCCATTCGCCCTACAAGGCGACCAGCATTACCGAGTTCTGGCGGCGCTGGCATATGACCTTGTCCCGGTTCCTTCGTGATTACGTTTATATTCCCTTGGGTGGCAGCAGGCGGGGAAGCTTTCGGCGGTATTTCAACTTGATGGCCACGATGTTGCTTGGTGGCCTGTGGCATGGTGCAGGCTGGACGTTCGTTATCTGGGGAGGGCTACATGGGGCCTATCTGGCGGTCAATCATGCCTGGAGAAAAATTCGCGGCAGGCTTGATCCCTCGGCAAGGTATATGGCAGGCCCCCTGTATAAGGGTGTGGCATGGGGCCTGACGTTCATTTGTGTCGTTATTGGCTGGGTGTTCTTTCGGGCCTCCGACCTGTCCTCGGCCATTGTTATTCTCGAGGGCATGATGGGCGCCAATGGGGTGGCAATCCCCAACGCCATCGCCGTTCGACTCGGCCCTTTCGGCGTTTTTCTACAGGATCTTGGTGTGGAGTATTATCTGGGTGGAGGCGAGAAATTTGTTTTTACCTATTTATGGGTATTTGCCCTCCTTCTAATCGCGCTATTCATGCCGAATACCCAGCAGATAATGGCGAACTTCTCTCCGGCCTACAACGAGTATAAGTCTGATTCCAGCGATTCTCTGCAGCTACCCGACTGGAAGATGCTTGTGTGGGCGCCGAGCCGTGCCTGGGGATCTCTGGTGGCCGTGATTTCCGCTTTTGGATTGCTGTCTCTATCCGCTGTCTCTGAATTTCTCTACTTCCAGTTCTGAGGTTGATATGAGAGCTAGCTTTTTTTTTCAGTCCTGGCTGGCAAGTCTCCTTCTGCTTCTTTTTCTGGTGGCGGGGGCTAATTATCTTGTCGATCCTTACGGGCTATTCAATACCCCCAGGGTAACCGGAATCAATGAAATGAAGCCTGTTGCGGGCACCCGGGTCAGGGTTGTGAAACCATACCAGGTGCTTCAGGCCCAGCCTCGTGCGTTGATCGTGGGGAACTCGCGGCCTGAAATGGGCCTCGACCCTTCCCATCCGTGCTGGTCATCTAAACCCGTTTACAACCTGGCCGTTCCCGGTGCTGGTGTATACATGCAGGCGCGGTTTGCCCAGCATGCTCTTGTGGCGACACAGCCCAATCTCATCTTGTGGGGAGTTGACTTTGTTGATTTCCTGGTCGGCCCGGAAGAAGATGGGGATCCATTCATGCTGCCACTGCTGGATGAGGCGTTCGAGCAAAGGCTGCTGACTTCTCCGCAACAACGCACAAGTCGTGTGTATCAATGGCGTTTCCTCAAGGATCATCTTTCTTCACTTCTTTCAATGGATGCCTTGACGGGTTCTGTCAGGACTGTGTGGGGGCAGGGGAATATGAATTCCAGCAACCGCACAGGGCTTGGGTTCAATCCCGCCAGAGAGTATCTTGATATCATTCAGAGCGAAGGACAGGGAGTACTCTTTCAGCAGAAGAGAAAACAGATTGTTGCCACCCTGACGAGAAAGAAATGGGGCATTTACCATGCCGGAACCCGTTGGTCTCGTGAATTCGAGGCCTTGAAGAACGCCATCATCAGGGGTAGAGAGCAGGGTGTGCGCGTGGTTATCTTTATTAATCCGTATCATGCAGAATATTTGCAGAGTATTCGGCTAACGGGGAAATGGATTTTGTTCGAGAACTGGAAGCGCGAGATCGTCCGGATCGCCTCCGAGCAAGGCATTGGGTCAGTATGGGACTTCAGCGGATTTGATCGCTACAGTTCCGAGTCGTTGCCCGTGGAGGGTAAGCATGCTACTGCAATGAAGTGGTTCTGGGAGCCGGCTCACTATCGGAAGGGGTTGGGTGATCTTATGCTGGGTCGCATGCTTGAGGAGGGGTGTCCTGGCGGAGGTGAGGTAGCGGATTATGGTTTTGCTGTATCGCCAATGAATATTGACCTTCATCTGGAGCAGGGCCGCTTGGCGGCAGCCGAGTATGAATCAGTCCATGTGGAGGTTGTCTCTCGACTGAAAAAGCTGGTGGAGGAGCAGCGGTGGAGCAATCCTTGATCTGAACCTGCGGATTCAGGCCTGAGTTTGAACTGCTGTGTATGCGGCGCATCCATGCGCTAAGGCTGTTCAGGCTGTTAAGGCCGGGTTAGGATGAGCGGGACAAAGCTTGATGTGATTTCAAGACCCCGCACCGTCAATGAACCATCCCCATTCGCATAAATAGTCCCACTGGCGCCATTGTAAGTCCAGTTGATTTCCTCACCCGGCAATGTCTGGAATTGCTGGATGCGCCGTATCGTCACATCGGTTGTGATCGGAAGCGGCCCAAAATAACCGTTTCCTGTTGGTGGGTACCCGGC
>JALSHB010000171.1 GCA_026982475.1 Chromatiales bacterium | reverse complement strand
TTCTCTGTGTTCTCTGTGTTCTCTGTGCCTCTGTGGTGATATAGATACCGTAGAACTAGTTTTCCGCGGTGATGCCAGCGACGGGGTGAAAGGCCCGGCTGATATAGGCCATCACGGCCTCCAGCTGTGATTCGCTCAGCACCGACTTCCATGCCGGCATGGTGGTGCCGGGCAAGCCCTCGCGGATCGCATGGCGCAGGCGCTCGCGCGTCATGCCCGACATGAAGTCCGGATCGGTCAGATTGCGCGGATGCGGTTCCAGGAAGCTGCCGATCCAGTTCTTCCCCGTGCCGTCCGCCGCATGACAGAAGGCGCAGTTCGCCAGCCACAGGGTCTCACCCTCTTTTTCCAACGGCGTGAGATCGGCGATTTCAAGCGTCATGTCGTGCTTGGCATAGGGCGTCGCGCCGGTGACCGTGTCGGCCCGGCCGTCCTCGCGGTGTGAATAGCTGTTGCGAGGGTACGACACCGGCCGCGGAGCCCAGATCACCCCCTCATCCAGCACCTTCGCCCGATCGTGGCAACTGACGCAGCTCTGCATGAAGACGCGCTTGCCCTGCCGCTGCTCGGGCGTCAGCGACTCCCAGGGGGTGTCGATGGGGATCTCGCCGCGCGCAAAGGGGAAGGCCGGCGCATATTGCTTCTCGTGATCGGGCCAGCCGTTTTCCGGGGTGTGGTAGCGCGTGTTCTCCGCCTTGCGTTCCATGAACTCCGTGCGCACAAAGTCCACCACCAGCGCAATCTCCTCCTTGCTCAGGGTGTTCTTGAAGGCCTTCATGGCCGTGCCATCGTTGCCGTGAGTCACGGTCATGAGCATGGTCTTGCGGCTTAGCGTGGCCGGGGAGGTGGTGCTGAAATCACGCGGGCGTGGGTCCAGAAAGGTTGCCGCCAGGGTCTTGGCGTCACCGGAATAGCCGTGGCAGTAGTAGCAGCGAAAATTGTAGATGGCGCGGCCGCGCTCATGGGCGGCCGCCTTGTCCTCAAGGCTTACTGGACTTTTTTTTTGATCTCTTCGCGCCGTTCCGTTTCCTGCTCTTCCTGCGGCTCCGCCGCTGGCGCAGGCGCCGCCGACACCCCGCCGGCCTTGATGTCCTCGATGTAGGCCCGGAACACGAATTCCGCAATGTCGGCAATCTGCTGATCATCCAGCACCTTGCCCCAGGCCGGCATCACCGTCCCCAGGCGACCGTTGGTGATGCTATTGAAGATGCGTGGGCGATTGAGCACCCGGCGCGATTCCGGGCTGGTGAAGTCTCGCGGGCGGGGTATATTGAAGTAGGCGCGCGGGCCATCGCCGCCCCCCTTGATGCCATGGCAGGTAAAGCAATTCTTCATGTAGAAGTCGCGCCCCTTGAGCGGATCACCCGTCAAGCCCTTCGGCATGGGCAGGGTCATGTCGGAGACCTCCTGCTGATTGGCCCGGGAAGGGGCGCCACCCATGGCCGGCATGCCCGCCGCATGCGGGGAAGTGCGTCCGGCGTGGGGCGCAGCGTGCGCGGCATGGGGCGCAGGATGTGCGGCAGGTGCGGGAGCCGGCGCCATGGCTGTAGCTTCGGCAGCCGGTGTCGCTGGCTCATGAGGGGTTTTCACGGCCGTTGACGCGGTAGCGGCCGGCGCCGAATCATGCTGCTGCATGCTGGGCACCATCCCCGAGTCCTGACCTGGCGCAATTCCCATAAACTTGTGACGAATATAGCTGACAACGGCCTCG
>JALSHB010000170.1 GCA_026982475.1 Chromatiales bacterium | reverse complement strand
CGCCGATGGCGTGAAGCGGCGCAAGTCACAGAACGGACGCCTGTTCGAGGGACGTACCTGGGATGGCCGGCCATCCCTGGTCGTCGCATGAATGATGGGCGCACGCATGACGCAGATCCCATGTTAATCCATCGCCGCTTGCGACTCAGGTTCAATATTGGCCTGAAGGTGTTATTCGCAGCTTGCCAAAACGTCAATAGTGTACAAGTATCTTCTTGTGCTACGGATTGCAGGATGGACCTTCACAGGTTTTTATCCGTTCCATCGACTATTTCAAAGGAATGACAAATGAAGAATCGATATCTATTGGCCAGCCTTCTCGCTCCTGTTTCCTTTCTCGGCTCAGGCGACCCTCGTCAGCACTGACTTGACGAATCTCTCCGGCAACACCTGGCAGGCGGAGTACGCGATAGAAAATGACTCGTTGAGCTTCACCATCTGGTTCGACCTCAACCTCTATGAAAACATTTCGGCGGTTTCAACGCCTTCAGGGTGGGATCCGCTCGTCCTCCAGCCTGACCCAAGCATTCCCGATAACGGCCTCTATGACGCCCTGACGCTGACCTCGGGAATTGCCAGCGGTGACTCGCAGGGTGGGTTTGTCGTCAGTTTTGGCTGGTTGGGTGGGAGCGCATCCATGCTCCAGTCTTTCGAGGTTGTCGATCCCGTCACGTTTACCATCCTGGACTCTGGCCAGACCACCCTGCAGACCGTTGCGATTTCCGAGCCTGCGCCGTTGGCCTTGCTGGCATTTGGCCTTGTCGGCATCGCCTTGTCGACAAAAGTCTCGAGGAAGTCCGGCCTGAAAGGCTTGTTCGCCACAGGAGGTGTGAAATGAACGGCATGCGACTGAAGGGCCTTGTGCTGTTGGCCGTGTTTTCCTGGCTTTGTACCCCGGCCCACGCCGAAACCCTCACCGGCATTGAGGCAACATCGATGGAGTTGGTAAGCAAGGCGCGGGCAGGCCGGTCGACCTTCGACTATGTCTACCGCGTCGGTTTCAGCAACGCTGGCCCTGGCGCCAGAAACGTGGTCGGTGTGGTGAGCAGTTCTGCCGGTTCGATTCTGCCCATTGATGATCGAGTCGACATTGGCGACCTGCCAGGCGGTGTTGCCGTGACCAGCGACGATACGATCATCTTGCGGGTGGATCGGCGTATCTCATTTGACCCGGACGCGCTGTCCTGGGCGTTCACTGGAGATATCATCGTCGACGGCCCGCCCAGTGACGACGATGAGTCCCTTTCAAGCGGACATATCTCCACAGCGTTGAGAGAAGGAAAGCTGTACCCCGTCGGTACCGACGTGGTACTGACCGTCAGCGGTGCGCAATTCTCGCTCGGTGCCAATGAAGTCACCTTTCTGCGCAACGAAAACCTCGTCAAGTCACTGATTGTCGAACCCGGGTCCATCACTGCCCCGAATCTACTCGTGGATGGCCGAAATGAAATTGTCGTTTACGCTAACGACAGCAATAACAACCAGTTGACGTTCGGCATCACCCTGTGGGCGGGCAGTCATTCAGCCTATATCAGCGTAGTCAACGAATCAGGGCAATCGGTAACGGCCAATCTGAAGCTGCGCCTGGCGGACGACAAGGCGGTTGGCGTGGATGCGGAGGCCCAAGGCGGCGTTTACCAAGCGCTCAATCTGCCCTCGCGCACAGTGATCATCGAGGCTACGACGGCCGCGAATGAGTTTGGCTCCGCTGCGCTCATAGGTGGGATGGATTCGGCGGTCACCATCGAGGTGAGGGGTATTGGCGACCCATCGGATATCGACAACAACGATTTCTCTCAGGGCCTTTCAGGCTGGACGATAAAAGGCGGCGGAACGGTAACGATAGTGCCTGAAACTGACTGAACTCAAGGATTGGCTTAGGGAGATACCAAGATGGAATCGTCATTCGAACACACGCCTCTGCGGCCCCACACACATACAAGCAATCACGGACAACGCCAGCCTATCCACAATTTTTGTGGGCAACCCTGTGGATAAGCGTCGGCGCACCACACCCGGCCAGTGATGGCGGTCCTGGTCAGAAAGTGACCAGTCCTCCTTGATGTGCTATCCTGTAATTATCGAGTAACACGCGAGGACAGCGCCATGAGCGATGCAACCTTCACTTTTCGAGTCGACCAGGCCCTGAAAGACGAATTCGCGACGACCGCCAAGGCGCGCGACCGTACCAGCGCACAGCTTCTGCGCGACTTCATGCGCGACTTTGTGCGTCAGCAGCACGAAGCCGCCGAGTATGAGGACTACTTGCAGCGCAAGGTTGAAGCCGGCCGGAAATCAATGCACTCCGGACGGGGATGCCTGAACGATGAGGTAGAAGCTGACTTTGCCGCGCGACGCGCCAAGGTGTCGCGTCGGGCGTGAGGGTTATTTGGACGCCAGAAGCGCAACAAGATCGCGCCGATATTTGGGATTACCTCGTCGCCGAAAACCCGCAAGCAGCGGTTAGAATGGATGAACTGTTCAGCGCGGCGGCGGCCCGACTGGTGGCACACCCCATGCTTGGCCATCAGGGAAAGATCCCGGGCACCCTTGAGCTAATCCCACACGAGAACTATCGTCTTGTGTATGAGATCGAGCACGAAACAGTGTGGATACTGGTATTGGTCCATACCGCCCGCCAGTGGCCACCTGTGCGTGAATGAAGGTGTAGAAGGTGTAATAGATGGCAAGATCGTGGTCATCATTCGCGTGTGGCATAGCCGCGAGCATCGATGACGATCTCCCATGCCTAAACTATACTGAAAAGGGTAGCGTCCCCTTTTCCTCAGGGTCAACGGCGCCCTGATTTTATGATCTTCGTTGGGATGGTGTCTGCGGAGGTTTTCACATAGTACAGCCTGGTTTGGCTAGGGTCTCGAGTACTGGTGGCCGAGTATATATAGCCTCCGACCTCTGCGCTTCCTGAAAATCTGATGTTGACCGCATAGTCGCCAGGCGTGCCGCCTGCGGTTAGGGTTACGGTTGATCCATACTTTGGAGTTGGTAATGTGGCGCCGGGGAGCTTGAGCTGAGTAGGTGTGACGCAATCGCTGCTGTTACCTGCCGAAAAAGAGAGGCACTCAGCTATGGCGCTCTTTAGTGATGCAAGTGCTGAGATGTTATCGGACCATTTTGAACGGGTGATATAGTCTTGATAGGTTGGTATGGCGATCGCGGCCAGGATGCCAATGATAGCGACGACGACCAACAGCTCGATAAGGGTGAGTCCCCGTTGACTTTTGTCCATTTTTTTCAAGCCCTGCGCTTGCATGGTCCTGGTGTGGGTTGCAATCTGTTAGCCTATTTCGGTCTATATGCTGTCGTTGAAAGATTTATCTAGCCTGCGTTGGCGACAGTGTTGATGTAAAACACCCGGCATTCAAGCCGGGTGTTTTATAGTGACAACACTCCTGATTAACGGTTGTTGGCTTTCAGGATTTTTGCGGGAATGGTGTCAGTAGCAGTTGCTGCGAAGGATATCTTGGTCCCGCTGGCATCCAGTGCGCTTTGGGCTGCATATACATAACCACCTACCTCCGCGGTTCCTGTAAAGGTGATGCTGACATCGTTGGTGCCACCACCATTGCCAAGCGTTACCGCAGCTGTTGCATATTTGGGTTGCGGGAGTGCAGCTATGCCATAATCTGCCAGATCGGCTGCTGAGTCACAGTCGCCGCTGGCACCTGCCTTGTCGTTAAGGCATTGGGTAATGGCGGTTTTCAGTGCGGCCAGACTGGAGAGGTTGTCAGACCACTTGGCGCGTGTGACATAGTCCTGATACGCCGGAATGGCGATGGCCGCCAGGATGCCGATGATGGCGACCACGATCATCAGTTCGATGAGGGTGAAGCCCTGTTGGGCCTTGCGAATGCTCTTCATGTGCTGCATGGATGAATCCTCCACTGTGTTTTCAATAGTCAAAATAGATGTCGTTCGCGCATTTTCCGGTGCTGACCAGCGTGTCTTTACCAGTGATGCCGTTGGGTGACGCCTTCCCTTTACGGTCGTTGCCAGAAATCCTTTAATCCCCTGGCGATTGATCAAGACGGGAAATCTGCACTTGCTTGGATGTAAGCATGGGGCGTGCCAGGATTCTTGACTCCTCGAAATTCTCTTTCGGGCGCTTCTTGTTTTTTGCAGATATTCGTGGAAAATCAGTCGGTTGTGAGATTTTTCGTTATCTGTCGACGGTTGTTGAGGGGCGCTGGTGTTGCCTGGGGGAGGGGGGATGTCTGTGGGTGTGGGCTGCCCATAAGGTCAGAAGGTGACAATTTTGGTCACTCGGGGCGTGGTGTGATGTGTGGTGTCTTCAGTCCAGCCCCAGCTTTTTCAGCCGATAGCGCAGCGCCCGGAAGCTGAGCCCGAGCAGCTTGGCGGCGGCGGTCTTGTTGTATCTGGTCTGCTCCAGGGCCTGCAGGATGGCCTTTTTCTCGATTTCGCCGAGGTGCTCTTCCAGCTGGATCCGGCCGGAGTCGAGGGGGCCGGGCATGGGTTGAGCGGTTTGGGTGGCGGCGCGCAGCTGCAAGTCATGCGCGCGGATGGTGTTGTCTTCGCACAGGGTCATGGCGCGTTCGAGGATGTTTTCGAGTTCGCGGACGTTGCCGGGGAAGGGATAGTCGTTGAGGCTTTTCTGTGCGTCGGGGGTGATTCTCGGCGTGTCGATGCCAATCTGCCGGGCTAGCTTGCCCAGGGTGTGTTCGACCAGTTGGGGGATGTCCTCGGGGCGTTCTCGCAGGGGCGGGACGTGTAGCTCGATGACGTTGATGCGGTAGTAGAGGTCCTGGCGGAATTTGCCGTCTTCGACCAGCGTGGCGAGATTCTTGTGGGTGGCGCTGAGGATGCGCACGTCGACCGGGATCTCCGTGGCCGAGCCGACCGGGCGCACGGCCTTTTCCTGGATTGCGCGCAGTAGCTTGACCTGCATGTGCAGGGGCAGGTCGGCGACCTCGTCAAGGAACAGGGTGCCGCCTTCGGCGGCCTGGAACAGTCCGTCCTTGTCGGCCACGGCGCCGGTGAAGCTGCCTTTCTTGTGGCCGAAGAATTCGCTTTCCATCAGTTCGTCGGGAATGGCGCCGCAGTTGACGGGCACGAAGGGTTGGTTGGCGCGTGGTCCCTTGTTGTGGATCAGGCGGGCGACCAGTTCCTTGCCGGTGCCGGATTCGCCGCTGATGTAGATGGGCGCCTGGCTGCGCGCCACCTTGGCGATGGTGGCGCGGGTGCGCCGCATGGCCTCGGAGTTGCCCAGCAGTTCGTGGCGCGAGCGGCGGTCCAGGCGTGGCTGGCTCTCGGAGACCTTGAGTGCGGTGTTGACCAGGTTGCGCAGGATGTGCAGGTCCACCGGCTTGGAGACGAAATCGAAGGCGCCGGCCTTGAGGGCGCGGATGGCCCATTCCATGTTGCCGTGAGCGGTGATCACCGCCACCGGGGTCTTGGGGTGGTGGGCGGTGATGTGCTCGACCAGTTCGATGCCGTTGCCGTCCGGCAGCTTCATGTCGGTGAGGCAGAGGTCGAAGCGGTGCTGTGACAGCAGTTCGCGGGCCTCGGCCAGATCCGCCGCCGCGCGGGTCTCGATGTCCATCCGTCCCAGGGTCAGCTCCAGGAGTTCGCGGATGTCGGGTTCGTCGTCGACGATGAGGGCGAGTGAGGGCGGTGTCATGGCTGGCTGGCGTATGTCCGGGTATCGGCAAATTCTATACGAAAACAGCTGCCGCCGGTGGGGACGGCGATATAGCTGAGGCGGGCGCCGTTGCCTTCGCAGAGTTCCCGGGCGATGTAGAGCCCCAGTCCCGAGCCCTTGGCGTCGGTGGTGAAGAAGGGTTCGAAGATGTGTTGCACGTCCGCCGGGGCGATGCCGGGGCCGTGGTCGATGACGTCGAGCACGGCATGGCTGCTGCCGGGTTGTTGTCCGCCGTGCAGTGTCAGCCTGGGTTGACGGGGATGGTCACGGCTGTAGCGCAGGCCGTTCTGGCACAGGTTCCAGAGAACCTGGTGGAACTGGGAGGCATCCATGCGCACGGTGATGTCGGCGGGCTCGACGTGGATGCTGATGTCCTCCGGGGCGCAGCCCTGGCTGAGGGTGAATTCGGTGATGAACTGCGTTAGCCAGTCCTTGAGTGGCAGATCCTCGGGCCTGGCGCGGTCGCGGCGGCTGAGCTGCAGCACGTTTTCGATGATGTCGTTCACACGCGTGGTGTTGCTGTGGATGATCTCCAGCAGGCGGCGGTCCGAGGGGTTGTCCGGCACCGCCTCGGCGAGCAGCTGTTCGGCGTGGCTGATGGCCCCCAGCGGGTTGCGGATTTCGTGGGCGATGCTGGCGGTGAGGCGGCCCAGGGAGGCCAGCTTCATCTGCTGGGCCTGCTGTGCCATGCGCGCGGTATCCTCGAGGAAGATCAGGGTGCCGGCCTGCTCATCGCTGCCCAGGGCGGTGAAGCTGGGCAGAAGGTCGGTGGACTGCCCGCCGCTGCGGAAGATGCGTGGCTCGCTGAGCGTGTGATGCCGCCAGGCGTCCAGCTGTTCGGCCAGTTCCGGCGACACCACTTTCAGGCTCCGGGTGGTGGTGCTCCGGGATGGCAGGCCCAGCATGTGCCAGGCGGACTCGTTCATCAGGCGGATGCGGCTGTGCGCATCGACGACGATGATGCCCGACTGCATGCGCTGGATGACGTGCTGGTTGAGCTGTGCCAGATTGGCCAGGTCGACGCCACGCCGGGCGGCCAGCTCTTCGCTTTCGCGGATGCGGGTGGAAAGCACATGGGCGAGAAAGGCGGTGGCAAACAGGGTGGCGCCGAGGATGCCGGCCTGGGTGTAATTGGCGGGCAGGGTCTGCGAGATCTGCGCATAGACCTGTTCCGCCAGCACCGCCAGCGTGGCGATGGCGGCAAACAGGATCGAGGTTCGGCCGCCCAACAGCAGGCTGTTGCCGGCGATGGCCACCACCAGCAGCATGCCCAGCCCGGAGGCGATGCCGCCGCTGGCGCGCATCAAGAGGGTCAGGGCGATGATGTCCAGCACCACCAGGCCGTAGGTCAGGTGCTGGAAATTGAGCCAGCGCCAGTGGATGGCAAAACTGGCGACGCTGGCCAGCAACAAATAGACGATGCTGACGGCGATGAACAGGCGCGGGTCATGGTTGCCCAGCTGCGGCAGATTGGTTTCGAAGTAATAGGAGCTGACGAACAGCGACGCCAGCAGGATGCGATACAGATTCAGATAGCGCAGGGGGCGCCAGATGCGGTCGGCATCTAGGCCGGGTAGGCTGTCGGGTGAGGAGAATGCGGACATAAACTTGGCCTTACGGTTCCCGCCTTGCCGGGCCTTAATCACGGCCGGCATCGCGATGCTGTGGAGAACAGTAAAAGTCTTCCCCCCGAGTCAGTGCCTGCTCGCGCGGGACGTGCACCCCGCAGCGTCGGCAGGCGACGGTTTCGACGTAGTGTTCCAGCGGCCGTGGCGCCCTGGCGCGGGGCTTGAAATACAGCCGCCGGATCAGGGCGATGGCCAGCCAGGCGGCGAGGCCGATAATGAGAAAGCGGAAGAAAGGCATGGGGTGGATTATACGGATCGGGCGCGGCTTTTGTCTGTGCTATGTTTGGCAGGGATATAAACGATACGGAGAGGTATGTGCCCGGTAAGACATTGAAAGTTCTGGTAGTGGATGACACCGAGGTCAACCTGAGCCTGTTCGACAAGTTCATCCGCCGCATGGGGCACGAGACGGTTTCCGCCACCAATGGCCTGCAAGCGGTGGCGCGTTTCGAGGAATGCCGCCCGGACCTGGTGCTGATGGACGTGATGATGCCGGAAATGGACGGCTACGAAGCCACGCGGCGCATCCGCACCCTGTGTAATGAAAACTGGGTACCCATCATCTTCATGAGCGCCAAGGTCTCCGTCGATGACCAGGTCATGGGCCTGGAGGCCGGTGGCGACGACTACCTCACCAAGCCGGTCAACCTGAAGATCCTCGCCGCCAAGATCACCGCCATGCAGCGCATCGCCGAGATGCAGCAGGCGCTGGAAGAAACCGCCAGCGAGCTGCAGCGTTACCGCGACAACGCCGAGCAGGAGATGCTGCTGGCGACCCGCCTGATGGCGCGCATCACCCGCAGCGCCAGCCTCGCCGACCCCCTGCTCAAGGCCTGGACCCTGCCCGCCGTGCACATGAGCGGCGACCTGGTGGCCGCCGCCCGGCCCTTCGATGGCCGCCTCTACGTCCTGCTGGCCGATGCCACCGGCCACGGCCTGCCGGCGGCGCTGATGCAGATGCCGGTCTCGCAGACCTTTTATGACATGGCCCAGGCCGGCTACAGCGTCTCCAGCATCGTCACCGCCATGAACCGGCAGCTGCGCGCGCTGATGCCGCGGGACCGTTTCGTCGCCGCCACCGTGGTGGCCTTCGATGAATGCAACCGGCTGTTCGAGGTGTGGAACGGCGGCAACCCCGAGGCGCTGCTGGTGGACGACAGCGCCGGCATCATCCACCGCTTTGTGCCCTGCTCGCCACCGCTGGGCATCGTCGGTGAAGGCGACTTCGATGCGCGCACCGAGATCCTGCAAGTGGCCGGCGGCGCGGAGCTGCTGCTGTATTCCGACGGCGTGCTGGATGCCGATGATGCGCGGGGAAACACCTTTGATGAGGACGGGCTGGCCATGGCCATCGACGGGCGGGGCGAGCCGAGTGTCTGTGGACGCGTTGCCACGGCGCTGCAGGCGCACCTCGGCGAGCGCCACGGCCAGGATGACATCAGCGTGGTGGGCATACGCTGCCCCGCGCCGGATCGGTCAGACCGGAGCTAGTCCGACGCCAGCCGGTGCGCCGGGGTTGGGGGGAAGGCAGTCGCTGGCGGGTTTCATGTCACCCCACTATCTCTTGCAAGCTTTCCCGCAATGCTTTTTGGTCACCTTTCCCTAATCGTCCCATGGCCTTGATGACCAGGTTTTTTTCGAGGGTGGTGATGACGGGCTTGATGGCGGAGGGCTTGAGCAGCCCCGCTTCTTGCCACTGTTGAACAATCACTTCACCAATGGTCGATGTCGGCCTGATCTGTGAAGTCACCGCCATGATGATCAGGTCGGGCCGCGAGGTATTGTAGACTTCGGAGCTGATTACCACCGCCGGACGTTTCTTGCTGCTGGACTGATCGGTGAATGGAAACGGCACCAGGATGATGTCGCCGAACTCAAAGGGCGTCATAAACGGCATCGTCCGGGTTGTTCCACACCTGATCAAAACTTTGCTCGGCGGTTTTTGTGGCGGCGCGTGTCAATTGCCGGTCCTGATCCCGTTGCCTGATGAAGTCGATAAAGTCTTCGACTTCCGCGACGCGTTCCGGTGACAGGGTTTCGAGCTTGTCGATCAACGCATGTATGTGGTCGCGTTCTGTGGCCATGATGAAATTTCCTCGTGTCCAGCCAATGGTGTGCCAGGCCCTGGCGGCGTGGAGCAGGTTGCCGATGCCTGGTCCCCGAACAGGCTCTTGCCGTCATCCTGAATCCGCGGATTCAGGATAATCAAAGCCGGGCGTAAGCACCCTGAAACAGACGACTAGATACTACCTGAATTCGTGAGTTCAGGTATTGCTGTCCGGCAGATGGCGATTGTCGCAGAATCAGCCCGACGCCAGCCGGTGCGCCCGGCGCGTGGTTTCCGGCAGGCGGTAGCGGGTGGTGCAGCGCAGCACATAATCGATGGCCGTTTGCAGGTCGATGCGATGCCCCACGGAGACGTACAGCGGGCTGACGCCGTCGCGGGTGCGCAGCACGGCGCCGATGACGTCACCCTTGTCCATCAGTGGCGTCCAGCTGCCCTTTTTCACGCCGGGTTCGTCGTGGCTGCCGATCAGCCGCGACTTGGCGACACCGATGGTGGGCAGCCCTGTCAGCACGCCGAGGTGGCAGGCAATGCCGAAGCGGCGCGGATGGGCCAGGCCCTGGCCGTCGCAGAGGATGAGGTCGGGTGGGGTGGCGAGTCTGGCCAGGGCCGCCAGCAGCGCCGGAATCTCCCGGAAGGACAGATAGCCGGGGATGTAGGGGAAGCGGGTCGGCTGGCGGGCGATGGCCTGTTCGGCGACATCCAGTTGGGGGAAGCGCAGCACGGCGATGGCCGCGCGCGTGATGGTGCCCTTTTTCTCGAAGCCAACGTCTGCGCCGGCCACGAGGTCGACGGTGCCGAGGGCGTTTTCGGTGATCACCTGGGCGCGCAGCCGCTCCTGTATCGCGCGGGCCTCGGCGACGTTTTTCGGCCAGTCGATGGGTTGTGCCGCTTTCATGGTCTGGTGCGGGCGCCGATGCGCCTGCCCTGGATCCGTCGGTTCAGGTCTACCACATCAGGTCGTCGGGGATCTTGTAATCGGCGTAGGGATCGTCCTCGCGGGTCTCGCTGTCGCCACGCTGGCCGCACAGGATGATGCACTGTTCGTCGCGCTGACGGATCTTTTCCGCCACCGCCAGTGGCACCAGCGCGTAGCCGTCGTCCAGCCTGGCGATGGCCAGGCGGCCGGCCGCGAGCTGCGCGTGCACCTGGGGCGAGACATGCAGACGCTTGACCAGCGTGGCGTCGGTGAAATGGTAGGCCACGTCGCCGTCGCCGTGCTCGATGCGGTTGGTCAGGATCAGCTGGCGGATCTGTGCGGCGATGGCCTTGCGCTCGGCCGCTTCCTTGCGCTGCTGGTTCAGCTGCCGGTCGCGCTCGGCCTTTTCCGCCAGCGCCTGCCGGGCCAGCAGGGTGGCCTCGCCCAGGGGCGCGGGCGCGCCTTTCTTGCCTTTCTGTTTCTTGTTCTTGTATTGGCCCTGCTTGACCTTCCTGGCCTTCTTTTCATCCACCAGGCCGGTTTTTTTCAGCTGTTCGAAAAGTGAGTTTGCCATCGGGCGTGCTCCGCTGTCGTGTCTGTTGTTTCGGCGCCCCGGCGGGCGTCAGGCGTTCAGCATGTCACAACCTGCGCGCATGGGGCAAAGCGGAAATCGAGGAAGGATATGGCGGATGACTGGCTGAATGGTCGGCGTGAGAGGATTTGAACC
This sequence comes from Chromatiales bacterium, assembly GCA_026982475.1. Classification (GTDB taxonomy): domain Bacteria; phylum Pseudomonadota; class Gammaproteobacteria; order SZUA-152; family SZUA-152; genus DRQN01. The sequence goes on along the minus strand of JALSHB010000170.1, from coordinate 37,568 downwards.
TCCGACCCCTTCGTCCCGAACGAAGTGCGCTACCAGGCTGCGCTACACGCCGATAATGAATGAAAGCTAGAAAGTGCGACTGACCGAGAAATCTGCGAGGGTTTTCAATGCGTCAGCGTAGATGGAGGGGGGGATGCCGTGCAGGCATGCGATGGCCTTGTCGGCCTCCTCCCTCGCTTTGCGCGCAGTGTACGCGATGGCGTCGGTGGATTCAATGGCGGCGGTGACGGCGTCGATGTGCTCGCGGCCACCCGCTTCGATGGCCTGGCGAATGAGCGCGGTCTGCTCGGCGGTGCCCTGTTGCATGGCACGGATCAGCGGCAGGGTCGGCTTGCCCTCGGCGAGGTCGTCGCCGACGTTCTTGCCCATTTCCTCCGCCGAGGCGCTGTAGTCGAGCACGTCGTCGATGAGCTGGAAGGCGGTGCCCAGGTGCATGCCGTAGCGGGCCATGTCTCGCTCCACCTCGGCGTCGGCATCGCAGAGCACGGCGCCGAGCTGGGTGGCGGCCTCGAACAGCTTGGCGGTCTTGCAGTGGATCACGTCCAGGTAGCGTTGCTCGCTGGTGTCCGGGTCATTGCAGTTGAGCAGCTGCATGACCTCGCCCTCGGCGATGACGTTGGTGGCGTCGGCGAGGATCTGCATCACGCGCAGGCTGTTGCTCTCCATCATCATCTGGAAGGCGCGCGAATAGAGGAAGTCGCCCACCAGCACCGCGGCCTCGTTGCCCCAGCGGGCGTTGGCCGTCTCGTTGCCGCGGCGGCGGTCCGAGGCGTCGACCACGTCATCGTGCAGCAGGGTGGCGGTGTGGATGAATTCCACCACCGCGGCGAGGTTGAAGTGCTGTTCGCCGTCATAGCCGAAGGCGCGCGCCGACAGCAGCACCAGCAGCGGGCGCAGGCGCTTGCCTCCGCTGTTGATGATGTAGTTGCCGAGTTGATTGACCAGCGCGACGTCCGAGTACAGGCGCCTTTCAATCAGCCGGTTGACGGTGGCCATGTCCTCGTGGGCCAGGTCGTTGACGGCATCGATATCGAGGACGGCTTGTTGTGGCTTGGGGATTTTGAGCATCTTTAATTCTGTCGGGCCCTGTTGCTCGGCCCGTTTCCTCGGGGGGCCTATTATGGGGTTTGACGCGCTGTCGTGTAAACGCTAGAATTCGCGGTCTTTTGTGGCAGGCGCCCTGTGTGGGCAGTAGCTGGAGACGCACTAAATGTACGCGGTAATCAAAACCGGTGGCAAGCAATACAAGGTTTCCGAGGGTCAGACCCTCAAGGTCGAGAAGATTGCAGCCGAAGAAGGCGCAACCATCGAGATCGATCAGGTGTTGATGATTGCCGATGGCGAGAACATCACGGTCGGCGCACCGATGGTCGAGGGCGGCAAGGTCACGGCGACCGTCAAGTCGCACGGTCGTGGCAAGAAGATCGAGATCATCAAGTTCAACCGTCGCAAGCACTATCGCAAGCAGATGGGTCATCGTCAGTCCTACACCGAACTGCAGATTACCGGCATTTCAGCCGGCTGATCACGGATTCAAGGAGTAATTCACCATGGCACATAAAAAGGCAGCCGGTAGTACACGCAACGGCCGCGATTCGGAATCCAAACGCCTTGGCGTCAAGCGCTACGGCGGCGAGCAGGTGCGCGCCGGCAACATCCTGGTGCGCCAGCGCGGCACCAAGTTTCATCCCGGAAACAATGTCGGCCGCGGTCGCGACGACACCCTGTTTGCGACCTCGGATGGCGCGGTGGTGTTCGAGATCAAGGGTCCGAAGAAGCGTCAGTTCATCAGCGTGGTGCCCGCCGAAGCCTGAAGGCTCGCAGCAATACGGTTGACGAAAAGCCCCGCTCGACGGGGCTTTTTCGTATGTGGTCAAATGCGCCGTGGGGCGTGGTTTTTTTCATGTGGGAGCGCCTTCAGGCGCGACGCATCAGGGCCGGCATTCCGGTCGCGCCTGAAGGCGCTCCTACAGGTTTTCCCTCGGACAACAGTCAGCAGGAGCAGGGTGATGAAATTCGTCGATGAGGCAACAATCCGCGTGGCGGCCGGTGACGGTGGCAATGGCTGCGTCAGCTTTCGGCGCGAGAAATACATCCCCAAGGGCGGCCCGGACGGCGGCGACGGCGGCGACGGCGGCAGCGTCTACCTGCTTGCCGACAGCGGCCTGAACACCCTGGCGGACTTCCGCTTCCAGCGTGACTACCGCGCCCAGCGCGGGCAGAACGGCATGGGCAGCGACTGCACCGGCCGCAAGGGCGAGGACAAGATCGTCAAGGTGCCCATCGGCACCGTGGTGCACGATGCCGAGACCGGCGAGCTGATCGGCGATCTGGTGGAAGACGGGCAGCTGCTGCTGGTGGCCAAGGGCGGCGTGCATGGCCTCGGCAATGCCCGATTCAAGAGCAGCACCAACCGCGCGCCGCGGCAGAATACCCCGGGCACGCCGGGCGAGGTGCGCCAGCTGGCGCTGGAGATGACGGTGCTGGCCGACGTCGGTCTGCTGGGACTGCCCAATGCCGGCAAGTCGACCCTGATCAGCGTGGTATCGGCGGCGCGCCCCAAGGTGGCCGATTATCCCTTTACCACCCTGTACCCGAACCTCGGCGTGGTCAGCCCCGAGCCGCATCGCAGCTTCGTCATCGCCGATATCCCCGGCGTCATCGAGGGCGCTGCCGAGGGCGCCGGGCTGGGCATCCAGTTTCTCAAGCACCTGTCGCGCACCCGCCTGCTGCTGCACCTGGTGGACGTGGCGCCCATGGACGAGCACGACCCGGCCGACGACGTGCGCACCATCGAGCAGGAGCTGGCCAAGTACAGCGAGGAGCTGGCCGGACGCCCGCGCTGGCTGGTGCTGAACAAGATCGACGTGCTGCCGGCCGACCAGCGCGAGGCGGTGTGCGACGCCATCGTCGAACGCCTCGGCTGGCAGGGGCCGGTGTACCGCATCTCCGCCGCCCAGCGCGAGGGCACCGAGGCGCTGATGTACGACATTCTCAATCATCTCGAGGCCCATGGCCGCGACGCGGCGGTGGCGGGGAGCGGGGCCGACTAGCCATGCGTCAACGCGCCGACCTGAAACAGTCCAGACGCTGGGTGGTAAAGATTGGCAGCGCCCTGCTCACCGCCGATGGCGCGGGGCTGGATCGCGCCGCCATCCACGACTGGGTGACGCAGATGGTTGCCCTGCGCGCGCGCGGCATCGAGCTGGTGCTGGTCTCCAGCGGCGCCGTGGCCGAGGGCATGATGCGCCTGGGCTGGACGTCGCGCCCCCAGGCGCTGCACGAATTGCAGGCCGCCGCCGCCGTCGGCCAGATGGGGCTGGTGCAGGCCTACGAATCCAACTTTCAGCAATACGGCATCCACACCGCGCAGGTGCTGCTGACCCATGACGACCTCTCCGACCGCCAGCGCTACCTGAATGCGCGCAACACCCTGCGCGCGCTGCTCGAATTCGGCGTGCTGCCGGTGGTAAACGAGAACGACACCGTGGTCACCGACGAGATCTGTTTCGGCGACAACGACACCCTGGCGGCGCTGGTGGCCAACCTGGTGGAGGCCGACGCGCTGATCATCCTTACCGACCAGGCCGGCCTGTTCGACCGCGACCCGCGCCGCCACGCCGATGCGCGGCTGCTGCACGAGGCGCGCGCCGGCGACGAGTCGCTGGACGAGATGGTCGGCGGTTCGGCCGGCGAGCTGGGTCGTGGCGGCATGCTCACCAAGCTGCGCGCGGCGCGGCTGGCGGCGCGCTCCGGGGCCGGCACCGTGATCGCCTTCGGCCGCGAGCCCCGCGTGCTGGAGCGCATCGCCGATGGCGAACGGCTCGGCACCCTGTTGCTGCCGGAACAGGAGGCCCAGGCGGCGCGCAAGCAGTGGCTGGCCGGACATCTGCAATTGCGCGGCACGCTGCACCTGGATGCGGGGGCGGTGAAGGTGTTGTGTGAATCCGGCCGCAGCCTGCTGCCGGTGGGCGTGGTGGCGGTGGAGGGTGATTTCCAGCGCGGCGAGGCGGTGGCCTGCGTCGACGAGGCGGGGCGGGAGATCGCCCGCGGCCTGGTGAATTACAGCGCCCGCGACGCGCGCAAGATCATCGGCCGGCCGAGCCGGGAGCTGGCGGCGATCCTCGGCCACGTCGATGAGCCGGAGATGATCCACCGTGACAATCTGGTGTTGGTCTGAGGCGGTCTTCGTTTTCACCACAGAGGCACGGAGATCGCTGGCCTTGATTGAAGGTTGAAACCACTGCCTTCAGGCGCTCAGATTTGTCCGTGATACCTGACGGCAGAACATGGCATGGCTGGTCGCCGGGGTGATGGTCAGCCGGCGTGGCTGAGCCCCTGTGGTGGACAATGTTTCGAACCCACAGGCACAAAAAAGCCGCTCGGTGAGCGGCTTTTTCGATGTGGTCTCGAAACAACCTTACATCGCGCGGATACGGCTGTTCAGGCGACTCTTGTGACGGGCGCCCTTGTTGGCGCTGATCAGGCCCTTGCCGGCGGTGCGGTCGATGAGGGGCACGGCGGCCTTGTACAGGGTTTCCGCCTCTTCCTTGTTGCCGGCCTCGATGGCGTAGACGACTTTCTTCACCGCGGTGCGGAAGGCAGAGCGGGCGCTGGCGTTGCGCTGGCGGTGGGTTTCCGCCTGGCGGGCGCGTTTTCTGGCTTGTGCGGAATTGGCCAAGGTCTTGACTCCGTAATGTTCAGTAGATGCTGTTCGTTCGTCGGGCGTGGCCCGAAAGGCCGCATACTATGCGTGTTTTGGCGCCGCTTGTCAATCGTTTGCGGGGCGCTTTTTGTGATGGCGCGGGGCGCGGCGTGAGGGTTTTCCGGCGGCCTGTTAAGATGCCTAGCCATGACCGACGATACCCTTGCCGACGACCCCGCCGCATGAGTCTGCTCCGCTCCACCGCCGTGGTCAGCGCCATGACCACGCTGTCGCGCGTCCTCGGTCTGGTGCGCGACATGGTGTTCGCGCGGGTGTTCGGCGCCGAGGCGGGCACCGACGCCTTCTTCATCGCCTTCAAGATCCCCAATTTTCTGCGCCGCCTGTTTGCCGAGGGGGCCTTTTCGCAGGCCTTCGTGCCGGTGCTCACGGAATACAAGACGCAGCGCGAGCAGGACGAGGTCAGCGAGCTGATCCGCCACACCGCCGGCACCCTGGCCGGGGTGCTGTTCGTGATCACGGCGCTGGCGGTGCTGGCGGCGCCGCTGCTGACCCTGTTGTTTGCGCCCGGCTTCGTCGACGAGCCGGCGCGTTTCATGCTCACCGCCGACATGCTGCGCATCACCTTTCCCTACCTGCTGTTCATTTCGCTCACCGCGCTGATGGGCAGTGTGCTCAACTGTTACGGGCGTTTCGCGGTGCCGGCCTTCACCCCGGTGCTGCTCAACGTGACGCTGATCTCGGTGGCGCTGTGGGTGGCGCCGCACTTCGAGCGCCCGGTGGTGGCGTTGGCCTGGGGCGTGTTCGTCGCCGGCGTCGCGCAGCTGCTGTTCCAGTTGCCCTTCGTGCTGCGCCTGGGCTTGTTGCGCCTGCCGCGCTGGGGCTGGCGGCATTCCGGCGTGCGGCGCATCGGCACGCTGATGCTGCCGGCCATCTTCGGCTCCTCGGTGGCGCAGATCAATCTGCTGTTCGACACCATCATCGCCTCGTTTCTGGTCGCCGGCTCGGTGTCCTGGCTGTATTACTCGGACCGCCTGGTGGAGTTTCCCCTCGGTGTGTTCGGCATTGCCCTGGCCACGGTGATCCTGCCCAGCCTGTCGCAGAAACATGCCGACGCCGACCCCGCGGCCTTTTCCCGCACCCTGGACTGGGCCCTGCGCTGGGTGCTGCTGATCGGTGCGCCGGCCATGCTGGGCCTGGCGCTGCTGGCCGGGCCGCTGCTGGTGACGCTGTTCAACTACGGCGAGTTCGATGGCCATGATGTCGAGATGTCGCGCCTGAGCCTGGTGGCCTACAGTCTCGGCCTGCTGGGCTTCATCGCCGTGAAGGTGCTTGCGCCCGGCTATTATGCCCGGCAGGATACGCGCAGCCCGGTGCGCATCGGCATCATTGCCATGCTGGCCAACATGGGCCTGAACCTGCTGTTCGTGCTGCCCATGGTGTGGCTGGATATGGTGGGCCCGCACAGCGGCCTGGCATTGGCCACCTCCTGCTCGGCGTTTCTCAACGCGGGTCTGCTCTATCGCGGCCTGCGCCGGGAAGGGGTGCTGCGCCCCGTGCCGGGCTGGGGGCGGCTGTTTCTGCAGGTGGCCGCGGCCAGCGTGGCGATGTTTGGGTTGCTGTGGTGGGGCGCGGGCGGGCTGGATGTCTGGCAGGCGCGCGATGCGACGGCGCGCGTTGGCTGGCTGCTGATCTGGGTGATGGCCGGCGGCGGTTGCTATTTTCTGACCTTGCTGCTGGTGGGGGTTCGGCCGCGGCAGTTTCTCCGCGTCTCGACGGCGGCCGGCGGCGAATCGGGATGAATCGGCAGTTCGCAGTGAACTTTGTGCCCCCGATATGAACTGAATAGGTTCACTGATTGCAACTATTCGGCCCACCACAGGGGCACGGGGTTCACGGAGAAATGAAATTCCAAGCTGCCGGGGCAGGCCACATCGCCACCCGGCATTGCCTCCCACTGATGCATTCTCTGTGCCTCTGTGGTGAGTAGATACCACTGATTTTGATAAACAGGAGATCGACCATGAAATATTCCTTGTTGTTGACCGTTGGTGCCGCCAGCCTGCTGGCCGGCTGTTCCAAGAACGACGATTTCACGCCCGCCGTGGGCATGAATGGCGAGGCCATTTTCCAGGCCGCCTGCGCCGAGTGTCACCAGGCCGATGGCGAGGGTTACTATTTCGAGTTGTCGCGTACCTCGGACGTTGGCAAGACGGTGCGTGGCGGTGGGCTGATGATGCCGGCCTTCCCCAATATCCAGGGCGAGGCGCTGCGCTCGCTGACGGATTACGTGATGGCGCACAGCCGCATGGCCGAGTAGTCCGGACGCCTCGATGCAGGTCATCCGCGGCAGCCACAACCTGCGCCCCGAGCACCGGGGCTGCGTGGCCACCATCGGCAATTTCGACGGTGTGCACCTCGGTCACCAGGCGGTGCTGGGGCAGCTGGCGGAGAAGGCCGACGCGCTGGGTCTGCCGCTGGCGGTGGTCACCTTCGAGCCGCAGCCGCAGGAGTATTTCCGGCCCGATACCGCGCCGCCGCGCCTGACGCGCCTGCGCGAAAAGGTGCAGGCGCTGCGGCGCTATGCCGTGGACCGGCTGCTGGTGCTGCGCTTCGATGCCGCCTTCGCCGCCCAGGAGCCGCAGGCCTTCATCGATGGCGTGCTGGTCGACGGTCTCGGCGTGCGGCATCTGGTGATCGGCGACGACTTCCGCTTCGGCCGCCAGCGCGCCGGCGATTTCGACATGTTGCGGCGCGCCGGCCGCGAGCACGGCTTCGAGGTGGTCAACATGCACACCTTCAGCCTCGACGCCGCGCGCGTCAGCAGCACCCGGGTGCGCGCGGCGCTGGCCGCGGGCGATCTCAACGCGGCCGAGAAGCTGCTCGGCCGCCCCTACCGCATGAGCGGCCGCGTGGCCCACGGCGACAAGCTGGGCCGCGCCCTCGGTTTCCCCACCGCCAACATCCACCTCCACCGCCAGGCCACGCCGCTGCGCGGGGTGTTCGCGGTGGAGCTGTACGGCGTCCACGGCGAGCCCCTGTCCGGGGTCGCCAATCTCGGCACGCGGCCCACCGCCGGCGGCCTGCGCACCCTGCTGGAGGTGCACCTGTTCGACTTCGACCGTGACATCTACGGCGCCCAGGTGCAGGTGGAGTTCCTGCACAAGCTGCGCGACGAGCGGCGTTTCGATTCCCTCGATGCCCTCAAGGCGCAGATCGCCCTCGATGCGCAACAGGCGCGGGATTTTTTGCTCGCCGGCTGACATCAACCGGGACAGGGGGGCGCGTGAGCCTGTAAAATAGCCCGTTTCAGCGCGCCGCGCCCGACCATCGTCCGACCATCGAGAGAAGCCCGTGACCGACTACAAAGCCACCCTCAACCTGCCCCAGACCGATTTTCCCATGCGCGGCAACCTGGCCCGGCGCGAGCCGGAGATGCTGGCCCGCTGGCAGTCCATGGATCTCTACGCCCGCCTGCGTGCCCGCGGCGAGGGCCGCGACAAGTTCATCCTCCACGACGGCCCGCCCTACGCCAACGGCGACATCCACATCGGCCACGCGGTCAACAAGGTGCTCAAGGACATCATCGTCAAGGCCAAGACCCTGAGCGGCTTCGACGCGCCTTATGTGCCCGGCTGGGACTGCCACGGCCTGCCCATCGAGCTGAACGTGGAGAAGAAGGTGGGCAAGGCCGGCGTCAAGGTGGAGCCGCGGGTGTTCCGCCAGGCCTGCCGCGACTATGCGCAAAAGCAGGTGGACGGGCAGCGCGCCGACTTCCAGCGCCTTGGCGTGTTCGGCGACTGGGACAATCCCTACCTGACCATGGACTTCCAGTACGAGGCGGACATCATCCGCACCCTCGGTCGCATCATCGAGGCCGGCCACCTGCACAAGGGCGCCAAGCCCGTGCACTGGTGCACCGACTGCGGTTCGGCGCTGGCCGAGGCCGAGGTGGAGTACGAGGACAAGACCTCCACCGCCATCGACGTGCGCTTCGCGGTGCTCGACGAGCCGGCCCTGTGGGCGCGCTGCCATCACGTCGAGGGTCACACCGGCGAGGGGCCGGTGTCGGTGGTGATCTGGACCACCACCCCCTGGACCCTGCCCGCCAACCAGGCGGTGGCGGTGCACCCGGAGCTGGACTACGTGGTGGTGCAGAGCGAGGGCGAGCAGGGCCCGGAGCGCCTGATCCTCGCCGAGGCCCTGCTCAAGGACGTGATGGCGCGCTGGGAGCGGGACGGCTTGTTCGTGGAGAGCCGCGTGGTGGCCTACTGCCGCGGCGCCGACCTGGAGGGCCTCAAGCTGGGCCATCCCTTCTATGCGCGCGAGGTGCCGGTGATCCTCGGCGAGCACGTCACCACCGAGTCCGGCACCGGCTGTGTGCACACCGCCCCCGGTCACGGCCAGGAGGACTTCGTGGTGGGACAGAAGTACCACCTGCCGGTGGACAACCCGGTGGGCGGCGACGGTGTGTTCCTGCCGGACACCGAGCTGTTCGCCGGCGAGCACGTGCTCAAGGCCAACCCCCACGTGGTGGAGGTGCTGCGCGCCAAGGGCGCGTTGGTGCACGAGGCGGCCCTGCGCCACAGCTATCCGCACTGCTGGCGCCACAAGACACCGATCATCTTCCGCGCCACGCCGCAGTGGTTCATCAGCATGGACCAGGCCGGTCTGCGCGACACCGCCCTGGTCGAGATCCGCAACACCCGCTGGATCCCGGACTGGGGCCAGGCGCGCATCGAGGGCATGGTGTCGGGACGGCCCGACTGGTGCATCTCGCGTCAGCGCACCTGGGGCGTGCCCATCGCCCTGTTCGTGCACCGCCAGACCGGCAAGCTGCACCCGCGCAGTGCTGCGCTGATCGAGCAGGTGGCCCAGCGCGTGGAGGCCGAGGGCATCGACGCCTGGTTCGAACTGGACCCCGCCGAGCTGCTCGGCGAGGAGGCCGCCGACTATGACAAGGTCACCGACACCCTGGACGTGTGGTTCGACTCCGGCGTCAGCCACGCCTGCGTGCTGGACCGCCGCGAGCAACTGCGCCGCCCCGCCGATCTCTACCTGGAGGGCTCCGACCAGCACCGCGGCTGGTTCCAGTCCTCGTTGCTCACCTCGGTGGCGATCACCGGCAAGGCGCCCTACCGCAGCGTGCTCACCCATGGCTTCACGGTGGACGCCAAGGGCCAGAAGATGTCCAAGTCGAAGGGCAACACGGTGGCGCCGCAGAAGGTGGTCAACAGCCTCGGCGCCGACATCCTGCGCCTGTGGGTGGCCGGCGCCGACTACCGCAACGAGATGAGTGTCTCCGACGAGATCCTCAGGCGCACCGCCGACGCCTACCGCCGCATGCGCAACACCGCGCGCTTCCTGCTCGCCAACCTCAACGGCTTCGACCCCGGCGAGCATCTGCTGCCGGTGGAAGAGATGCTGGCGCTGGACCGCTGGGCGGTGGCGCGCACCGCCCAACTGCAAATGGAGATCGTCGAGGCGTTCGACAGCTACGATTTCCACCACATCCACCAGAAGCTGCACAACTTCTGCAATGTCGAACTGGGCGGCTTCTACCTCGACATCATCAAGGACCGTCAATACACCACCCAGGCCGACAGCCGCGCGCGGCGTTCCTGCCAGACCGCCATGCACCACATCATCGAGGCCATGGTGCGCTGGATGGCGCCCATCCTCAGCTTCACCGCCGAGGAGATCTGGGCGAGCATGCCCGGTGCGCGCGGTGACTCGGTGTTCCTTGAGGAATGGTACACGCTGTCGGAACACGCCGAACATCCCGAACTGGGCCTGGCCTTCTGGGCCCAGGTGCAGGAGGTGCGCGAGGCGGTGGGCAAGGAGCTGGAGCAGCTGCGTGTGGCCGGTGGCATCGGCTCCTCGCTGGACGCCGAGGTGGACCTGTATTGCGGTGAGGAGATCTTCCAGCGTCTTGCGCACCTCGGCGACGAACTGCGCTTCGTGCTCATCACCTCCGAGGCGCGCCTGGCGCGTGACACGGCAAAGACCGATGACGCTGTCCACTATACCCTCACCAGCAACGACGAACTGTGGGTGGCGGTGGCCCCCTCGGCCCATGCCAAGTGCGTGCGCTGCTGGCACCACCGCGCCGACGTGGGCGCCGACCCGGCCCATCCCGAACTGTGCGGGCGCTGCGTGGAAAACATCGAAGGCGCCGGCGAAAAGCGGCGCTTTGCCTGAGGCGGGATGTTGTCGGGTTTGAAATTACAAACGCAAAGGCGCAAAGGCGCAGAGGGCGCAAAGGCAATAAATGAAGGAAAAAACAGCAGCCATTCTTTCGCCTTCTGCGGAAATGCGCCCAGGGCCTGGGAGCGAATCATTGTGCGAGTGAGAATGGGGTTCTTTGCGGCCTCTGCGCCTCTGCGCCTTTGCGTTGAAAAAAGGGTTCCGGCATGAGCCTGTCCAACCTTAAATGGCTGTTGTTGTCGGCACTGGTGGTGGCGCTGGACCTGTGGACCAAGTCACTGGCCAGCGAGCACCTGGTGTATCACCAGCCGCTGCCGGTGTTCCCCGGCTTCAATCTGACCCTGATGCACAACGAGGGCGCGGCGTTCAGTTTCCTCAGCTCGGCGGGCGGCTGGCAGCGCTGGTTCTTCGCCATCATCGCCGCCGTGGTGAGTGTGGTCATCGTCGTCTGGCTGGCGCGTCTCAGGCCCGGCCAGCGCTGGCTGGCGCTGGCCCTGGCACTGATCCTCGGCGGCGCGCTGGGCAATCTGTGGGACCGGCTGACGCTGGGTTACGTGGTGGACTTCATTCAGGTGTATTACCGGGATTGGTACTGGCCGACTTTCAATATCGCCGATTCGGCGATCACGGTGGGGGCGGTGATGTTGGTGCTGGACAGCCTGTTCGACCGTCACCCTGAGATGGACCAAAAGACATGAATGACGATGCCACGGTGATCGGCCCCGACAGTGAAGTGTTGATGCATTTCACCCTGAGAATGGAGGGAGGCATGGTGGTTGAAAGCAGTCGTGAGAGTGAACCCCTGCAGTTTCGCATGGGGGATGGCTCCCTGGTCAGCGGCCTTGAGCGGGCCTTGTACGGTCTGCGCCGGGGGAGTGTACAGACGCTGGAAATCGAGCCCCAGGATGCCTTTGGCTTTCCCGATCCGGCCAACGTGCATGCCCTGTCGATACATGATTTCCCCCATGACATGTCGCTAGAGGCGGGCCTGATCGTCAATTTCACCACCCCGACTGGCGACGAACTCCCGGGCACGGTGGTGGAAGTGGATGACGAGCAGGTGCTGGTGGATTTCAATCACCCCCTGTGTGGCCATGCGATAAGTTTCGAGGTGGAGATACTGGCGGTCTCCAATTGTCCGCAAGTTGCGGAAGACTAGCCAATGCCTGAATCTGCGGGTTCGGGTGGCAGCAAAGGGTAACGAGAAATAGTCATGATGCAGATTCAACTGGCCAATCCGCGCGGTTTTTGCGCCGGCGTCAATCGCGCCATCGAGATCGTCGAACGCGCCCTCGACCTGTTTGGTGCGCCCATCTATGTGCGCCATGAGGTGGTGCACAACCGCTATGTCGTGGAGGGTCTGCGTGAGCGCGGCGCCGTTTTTGTCGATGAGTTGCATGAGGTGCCGGCCGGCGCCACGGTCATTTTCAGTGCCCACGGCGTGTCGAAGGCGGTGCGCGAGGAGGCCGAGGCGCGTGCCCTGAAGGTCTTCGATGCCACCTGTCCGCTGGTGACCAAGGTGCACATGGAAGTGGTGCGTCATCAGCAGGCGGGCCAGGAGGTGATACTCATCGGCCACGCCGGCCATCCGGAGGTGGAAGGGACGCTGGGCCAGTACCGGGGTGAAGGCATGTACCTGGTGGAGACGCCGGAGGATGTGCTGAGGCTGGAGGTCAACGACCCGGATCGCCTGGCCTTCGTGACCCAGACCACCCTGTCGCTGGACGACACGGCGCTGGTGATCGACGCCCTGCGCGCGCGTTTTCCCGCCATTGTCGGGCCGAAGAAAAACGACATCTGCTACGCCACGCAGAATCGTCAGGATGCGGTCAAGGCCCTGGCGCGCAATTGCGATCTGGTGCTGGTGGTGGGGTCCGCCAACAGCTCCAACTCCAACCGCCTGCGCGAGCTGGCCGAGCGCCTGGGCAGTGACGCCTACCTCATCGATGACGCCAGCCAGATCCGGCCGGCATGGCTGGTGGGGCGTTCCGCAGTCGGCGTGACGGCTGGGGCCTCGGCGCCGGAAGTGCTGGTCGATGAGGTTATCGAGCGCTTGCAGGCGTTGGGCTGTGACGAGGCGGTGGATGCCGAAGGGCGTGAGGAAACAGTGACGTTTTCACTCCCGCGGGAGTTGCGTTTAGGTGATGAGCCGGGAGGGCAGGTCTCGTAGGGTGGGCAATGCCACCCTTGACCCAAGAATATGAACCCGGCTTTGTGCTTTGTATTGCGCCCTAGGTGGGATGCTTCCAAAGCTGCCGGTGAGCTCAACAACCTCTTCTCAGTGTCTCACGATTGCGTGCGGGCGGGGCTTATTTTATGGGCATAAAATTTATGGGTAAAATGACCAGTCTAAAAAAATGTAACTATTCAGCTCACCACAGAGACACGGAGGTACAGAGAAAGGCTCTTCAGGTTCGTGCCGGAAATGGAATGAAACGCAGAGGCCGCAAAGGCGCAGAGGGCGCAAAGGAAATCCTTTCAGAAAACCTTTGCGCCCTTTGCGCTGGATATCGTGGCCCGGCCTCCGGTGCCAACGTCCCCTGATTCACCACAGAGACACGGTGTTCACTAAGAAATGAAATGCCAGGTCGTCGGGGCAGGCCACATCGCCACCCGGGGCATTGCCTCCCACCGATGCATTCTCTGTGTTCTCTGTGCCTCTGTGGTGAATAGATACAAAAGAATAATATGAATATCGAACCCGTTAATGTCGATGGCGCCCATGAAATTCTCGTCATTGGAACAGCGCTTAAAACAGGCCCAGCAAGAGGACAAAGAACAGTCCGGCGGCAAAGGTTTTGACGGTTACCGATGTGGCCGCAGCCACAATAAATTCCTTTTTCACGATCATTTCCCTTCAAGCAGTTTCTTGCAAAGAGTTCCCGTTGCCGGGGACTGCCGCCCGCGAAGGCGTTCCGGCGTTTCCGGGCACTATTAGACATGACGGGCATGACGGTGCAATGGCAGAACCAGGCAGCCTGGCGCATCCGGCCATGAATAATGTGCAATGGTGGGCAGTGCCCACCCTACGGCTGCTGATCTGTTTCATGGGCGTGCGGGCGTACGGTGGATCTGGTGGCGGGAAATTGTCCGCAAATGAACGCAAATTCACGCCTGCGTTATTCGTGTCCATTGGCGTTCATTCGCGGGCTGACTGCTTCTCTCGACAGCGGGCGTAGTCTCGCAGGGTAGGCAGTAGTGCCCACCGGGCAGGCTACCGGCCGCCCTTTGGTGGACAGTGCCCCCCCTGGCTGTTTACCAGTTGCCGGTCTTTCTGCCGACCGAATCTATGGTGAGCGGGCCGTCCGGAATCTGTCTGCCTTGAGGTGTGGCGGTAAGTACCACACAGGTGGCGATACCGGCGCCGCAGCTGTTGGCGGTAATGACATAGAGGCCGTTCGGGGTGGTGACGGGAACGGTCAAATTCAGGGCTGTGTCCAAGTTGATGGTATAGGTCATATTGCGGCTGAAGTAGTTTTGCTGCCTGGCGAGAATGTCCAGGAGCAGTGTTTGGGCTTCCGTGCGGTTGGTTTTCAGCACATGGTTCTGATAACTGGGATAGGCGATGCTGGCCAGAATGCCGATGATGGCCAGGGTGATGAGCAGTTCGATGAGGCTGAACCCCTGGCCTGGACAAGATTGGCGTATGTCTGTTTTCATGTGCGGCTGTTTTCTCCTTGGGTCTGTCAGGTCTGATTTGCCGTGTGGAATCTGGTGGCAAGAGAGCCGCAACCCGGTTCGTGACGAAAGGGGTGGGCGGCATGGTGTCCGCCCACCCCGGGTGGCCTGCTAGCGGTTCTGCCAGGCGATGCGTCTGCTCAGGGAGCAGCTGGTGTCGAGAAGATCCTCGCCGACGAAGGCATTGGCACAGGGCGGCGGCGGGTTTGCGCCGCCAGTACCGCCAGTACCACCAGTGCCGCCAGTACCACCGTTGCCGCCGCTGCCGTTGTTGGCGCCATTGTTGCCGCCCGAATCAAAGGTGATGTACGGCGAGCCGGGGATGAACTGGACCGAGACGAGCTCCCTGTAGCGGGTGTTGTTGCCCTGGCTGTTATTGTCCAGGTTTGCGACGGCGCGCCCGTCCGCGAGGGCGAGCATGTAGGCGCGGGGGGTATTGCCATCCAGCTTGCAGATGTCGTTGCCGGCCTGGAAGTTGGGCTCGTAGCTGGTGAATATCACCTTGTTGTTGAAGATGACGGACTTGGCCAGCACCTTTTCACTGGGGTTCAGGCGCAGGTACCAGCCGGGCTGGTTGGTGGTCAGGGCCGTTTGTCCGGTGATGTCGCCAAGGTCGCTCTCGGTCAGGGGGCTGCGATTGTTGGCGGGAGGGCCGAGCCTGGCGTCCTGGTCCTCGAAGACGTAGAAGCGATCTTCGGTCGCCGTGTCGAGGGGGCGCGCCCTGTAGCCGGAGCCAATGGCGACCCTGAGCCGGAACTGGCGGTCGAAGGCGACGCTGGGGGGGTAATAGAAACGCCGGTTGTCCTTGGGGGAGTTATCCTTGGCCAGGTCGGCGAGCAGGTAGCCGCTGCTCTTGTTGATGTCGGTCTGATCGAGGTCGATGCGCCATACGCGGCCTCCCATGTCCCCGACATACAGGCGGTCGCTCAACCCGTTGCCGTCGAGATCGATGATGCGCGCCTCCGAGGGGATGCTGTTGTCGAAAGGCAGGGTCAGGTCGTGGCCGCCGCCGCTAGGGCCAGCACTCCAGATCTTGCTTCCATCTTCGGCGTTGACGATGAAAATGGCCCGGCCCAGGTCGTCGTTCCTGCGCTCGCTGTTCGTGGTCTGGTTGTCCTGGTCGGTGTCATAGCCACCGGCAAAGATCAGCGCCTTGGTCTCGATGCCGCGAACCATCACGCTGGTCAGCTGCGGCGTGGACCAGGTCTGCCCCAGCTCATCGAATCCGGCATCGACGCCGCCCCGGATGCGCCACAGGAATCGTGGCTGCGTCGGGTCGGTGACGTCCAGCGCATAGTAGTTGCGGCCGCCGCGTCGCATGCCGAAGTAAAGATAGACATGGGTTGGGGTCTGCCAGATGGTTATGTCGCCGTCCAGGCCATAGACCTTCTTGTCCGCGTTGTTGTTGCGATACAGGGTGTCGAGGTTGGGCAGCAGTTCCGGCGGAATGAAGGCAAAGAGTTCCTTCGGGGCGCCGCTGGAGATGTCAAAGGCGTGCAGGAAACCGTCATTGGTCGGCACATAGAGCACCTGGGAAGGCATGCCTCCCTGGTAGTTCACCAGCGCCGGCGTGGTGTGCAGGGAGTCGCCCATGTGCTTGCGCTGGTCGGTCGTGTCATTGTCGTTGTTTTCGTCGTTTACGTCGATCCCGCGGGTCCACTGGATGAGCTTGTCGCGGTCGACGCCGGCGGAAAGCTGCAGCTGGGCGCGGGTCAGAAAGGCGTTGCTGGTGGTGAAGGCGTTGCTGCTGTGGCTGAGGTCCTTGTTCCCGCCGGCATAGGTATAGATCTGCCGCTGGCTGGCCTCCAGGGTGCTGGCGAAGCTTGTCGGGTCGTCGGTAAAGGTGGGGTTGCCATTGCTGTCGTAACCCAGCTCGGTCCTGATGATGGTGCCACGCCAGCGGGGTTTGTCGCTGGGCGTGAATTCCGGCCGGTAGAGGTATTTGCTGGTGGCCAGGCGGTTGTTTTGATCGACGTTGACAGCGGGCGCGGAGAAGCTGACGTCGCCACCGCTGGTCACATCCTTGATGATCTTCTTGAATACGCCCACCAGGTCGGTGGCCTTGTCGGCGCTGAAATACCCTCCTTCCTTTCTGCCATGTTGCTTGCTCTTTTCGGCCAGCAGTTCAAGAAAATCCTCCGCGCCCGGGTTGCTGCCGAGCATGAAGCCAATGGTGTAGGTGGAGATGGTCTGATCACCCGGCAGGCTGGTGGATTGGTCGTACTCGGCCATGTACTGGACGAGTTCGGGCAGGCAGCGGCCATTGGCATGGATGTTGCCGCCGAGACTGCCGAGGGGGGCGCAGTCATCGTAGTCGCTGCTGCCGATGACAGGGTTGACCCGTGAGGCGATAGGATGGATGGTGTCTCGGCGCATCGGTTCACCGTCAGAGAGGAGTACCACGTAGTTGCTCTGGCACTGGTGGGTGATGGGGCTCTTGTAGGTGGGCGTGGGGGCCCAGACCTGTTTGTTGTAGGTTTCCCGGCATCGCTGGTAGGTATAGCTGCCCGCTGCTCGAGGCTCGGTACAACGTACGCGGTAGAGGTCGCCGCTGCCGTCTGGGTCTGCAGGGCGGTTGCTGCCATCGTAGAAAACGGTGCTGATGGTCTTCCAGTTGTCATAGCATTCCCGCCCCGTGGCGTCACAGGCGCGGTCGTTTTGCTGGATCCTGCAGGAGCCTGCGCTTGCCTGTGTGGTGGCCGTTGCCGTTCGGCAGCTGTTGCTGATGAGGCCGGAACCGCAGCCGCGGATCGGCCGCGGGCTGCTGGGCGAGCAGTCGCGCTCTCCGGCTGGCTGGTAGGTGTACCCCACTTTCCCATCGTAGGCGGCGGGATTGTCGGCCTGGTCGTCACCATTGGTGTAACTGTTGGTGGCAACATTCCATGTCTTGGGGTTGTCGCCTCGCCAGCGGGTGTTGAAGATTTTCTCGCCCAGATAATAGCTGGAGGCAAAATAGAGGGCGTCGCCCATGGGTGTCCCCTTGGCGGTCGTGTAGCTCTTGGCGATGTAGTCGAGGACGGTGCCGACATCGATGCCAGGCGGGATATTGCTGTCAACCAGGTTTGCCTCGCTGTTGATGTCGGTGATGGGAAAGTCGATGCCGCCACTGCGGTCACCGCCGAAGTCCATGATGCCGACATTCAGCTTTTTGTATTTTTCCTGGGGCTTGAGCACCTTGTTCAGGGAGTCTTTCAGCACTTGCAGGCGGGTGGCATTGCCCAGGGGTTCGTCCATGCTTCTTGAGGAATCAAGGATGAAGAGTACATTGGGCGCAACGGTGCTGGCGGGCTTGGAGAAGAAGACTTCGATGTCTTCGGCCTGGATCGGGGCGCTGGCCATGCCAAGGCCCAGCAGGGTGGCCAGGGCGATGTGGCGGTGGTGATTTCCTTTCATCTGGGTTCTCCCGAAGGGCAAGTGTCGTTCGTTGAGGTAACTGTTTTGATCAGATCGCGTTGCACTGGCCGATACCGGCCTGCCCGGGGACCGAACGGCTGTTGGTCTGGGTGTGCTGGGTGCTGCTGGCCTGGGCATTGCCAATCGTGGTGGTGGCGACGAGCTGGTAGGCGAAGCAGATCGGCGTCGCGTTGTTGGCGGATTCGTTGGCGTTCAGCTCCTGCTCCAGGCATTGGGCGCCGGGCAGTTCACCGCAGGCGTTGGCCTGGATGGTGGTGGTGACGGTGACCGTTCCGCCACGTTGTGCCGTTTGATCGAGGACGGCCTGGCCGGTGTCGGGCGGGCTGGCGCTGACGCCGTTGTTGATCGTCTGTCCCAGCAGGGCCCCGTCGTTGTCGGCCCGGGCCAGGGCCGCTTCGGTCGTCTGGAAGCCGATGGTGTTCAGTTGGGTGTTGGTGGCGAGACTGGTCTGGACGAGGGAGGATTCCATTGCCGAGATGCCGATGAGGGTCATGATGATCATGATCAGCAGGCCGGTGATGAGGGCGGCGCCACTCTGGTGGCGGGGCATGGGCCGTGGGGTCGGGGGCAGCATGGCGCGGATTCCTCCTAGGGGATGCGGTTGCGCAGGGGGATGGTGGTGGTGAAGACGCGATACAGCCGGTCGTCCCCTGGATTGATGGCTGGCGCGTCCAGCAGTTCAAAGCCGCCGGCCTGTTGTGTCGTGTTGATGTTGCTGTCGGAAGAGACCAGCAATGCCAGGCGCAGGCTGACGACACTGTTCCAGCCGGGCACGCCGCCAGTGCCGACCTGATCGGCGCGGACATAGCGGTTGGCGGTGCCGTCGCTGTCGTCGTCGATACCGTAGAGGGCCTGCATGTTGATGACGTTGTCCACCAGTGACTCTGGCGCACCGGGGTTGCCATTGCCCTCGCAGCGCAGGGCGCCATTGCCGATGTGGTAGCGATTGACGGCCACGCGCGGGGCGGCGGCATTGGTGGGGGTTCCTGCGCCCAGGCAATCGGTATCGGAGCGGTACTGGATGGTGATCTGATCACTGGCGTTGCCACCGCCGTCGACGGTTCCGTTGGCTCCGCCGATGACGAAGGGGGGGATTTCCAGTATCAGTGGAAAGCCGGCCATCTCCATGTTGCGGCGCAGGGCCTGGATGGCGAAACGGCCGTTTTCCTGCAGGCCGGCGATGTTTTCCTGCAGGCGGTAGCCGTCCTTGCTGCTGGTGTAGATGGTGAGGGCGCCGCCGAGGAGCACGACGCCCAGGGTCATGGCGACGAGGATTTCGACCAGGGAGAAGCCGGCGGGGCCGCTGTCGGGCAGGTGTGTCTTCATGGTCGTACCACCAGGGTGACGTCGCTGGTTCGTGCCTGGCCTTCGTCGACCTCGCTCCAGGCGACGGTCACGGTGTGTGGCGAGCCGTCGGTGCAGGGGTCGGCGTCGGTGGTATCCGCGTCCTGGCAGGTGACGGTCAGGATGCCTGCCGGCAGCAGGTTCTGTGTGCTGCAGGCGATGGTGAAGCGGTCGAAGAAGGCCATTTCCTCAGGCGTGCAGGAGATGCCCGGTTTGCCGCCGCGCGTGGCGCAGAAAGGGGTCGGGGCAGGGTCGTTGTCGCAGGAAACGCTGCGGGTGTCCATGCTGTCGTAGTCGTTGGCGTCGACGCCGGCGCGGTTGGCGTGCATGCGCTCGGCCATGTCGTTGGCGATGAGGGTGGCCTGGCTGCGGAAGTAGGCGGTGTTGGTGCCCTCGGAGCCGCGCAGCTGCATGCCGGCCAGGCCCAGCAGGCCAATGGAAAAAATCACCAGCGTAACGAGGATTTCGATGAGGGTGAAGCCCTTCAATCGTGGTGCTTGCAGGGGAGTGTCCATCAGGTGCAAGTCCTCGGTTTCCGCCCGTCGCTTATGGCTTCCTCTATCGTGCTTACCATAACCCGTCCCGTTCTGTTGATGCGAATGGCCTTGCCCTTGCTGTTGTCTCTTCGAGGATCACAGAGGGACATGGTGCCAAATTGAGTGCTGCTGCCGCTGGGAGAGTAGGCAATGAAATTGCTGAAGTTGTGGTTGCCGGCCAGGGTGTTGTTGCCACTGAGTGGGCCATGGACGCGCAGGATGGTTTCACCGCCATCCCGCTGGTTGTTGCCGTTATTGTCGACGAAGACGATCCAGCCTTGTTCCCAGTCGCCGTTATTGCTGCTGCAGTCGGCTTCATTGCGACTCTTGCACAGGGCGACCCGGGTGCGTCGCTTGATGGCCTCGCTGCGGGCCAGGTTGAGGGCGGCGACGAAATCCAGGGTCTGGCTGCTCAGGCGGTTGTCCTGAATCATGTTGCTGAAGCTGGGGGCGGCCAGGCCGACGACGATGGCGGCGATGGCCACGGTGATGACGAGTTCGAGCAGTGTGAATCCTTTTTGCACTGGCACCTGACGTCCTCTGGGTCGAATGAACCGTGTGGGACGTAATGTATACCCACCTCGCAGTGAGAGACAGGTCTAAGCGGCGGGTAAGGTGACGAGCGGCATTGAAATGCCGATGAATGGCGTAAAGGTTTGTGGTGGGGGGAGGGGCTCACCCCATCCGCTGGAGGGGGTGTTTTGTCCCGGGCGCTGGTTACCGGCGCCCGGGACAGATGGATTGTCGTTTCAGCAGCTGGTTTCCCAGCAGTTTTCACCCGCGTCGAAGGTGCCGGAGTTGTCGCGGTCCCAGCGCTGGGCGCCGGTATGGTCGAGTTCCAGCATGCCGTCGTCGATCTGCGCGCCCTTGGGGGTGGCGCGCAGCGTGTAGGTGCTCTGGGTCGCCGCGGTAATGGTCAGGTCGTAGTATTTGGTGCCGCCTTCGAGGGGGGCCTCGGTGCTGAATATCCAGGGTGAGCCGGTGTTGGCGGGGGTGGTGGAGGTGCCGGCGGCGCCGAGGTAGCTGTTGTTTTCCGTGGCGTGTCGCTCCATGGCGCTGGCGAAGCCGCTCAGCGCGCTCTTTGCCGCGGCGCGGCGTGATTTTTCCACCGAGTCCTGATAGGCGGGAACGGCAATGCTTGCCAGTATGCCTATGATGGCGAGGGCAATGAGCAGTTCAATGAGCGAAAAGCCCCTGGCTGCCCCTGGCTTGTTGCGGGATGAGGCGTGTCGAATCATGGCTTGTGTCTCCTGGGTTTTTGCCGGGGGCTGTGGTCAGCTTTGTGGTACCGAGCCCTTGGGCAGCACCCAAATGGCGATGACGGTGCGGCCGGCTGGATCGAATTTGATGCCGACCTCGGCGCCCTCCCGCAGGGCGTAGACGGAGGCATTGCGGGTCTCAAGGGTGTGAACGCGCACATTGGGGGAGACCGTGTAGCGCACGCCGTCGATCGTTACCCTGCCGCCTTCCACGATGGATCGCATGATGCCCCGCCTGTCGAAGCGCGGGGGATAATACGCCGGCAGGTGGCTGTGATGTGGCAGGCCCTGGCCAGCATTGCCTTCTTCGTTGTGCATGCCGTGCTGCGGCAGGCGCTCGTCGGCGAAAACCGGGCCGGCGAGCAGCAGGCCGATGAGGGCCGCTGCGATGCTCAATTTGCTGCTTGCGTTGTGCATGGGTATTCGTCCTCTGTCTCTGGTTATTCCGGGGGCTAGGAGTCTGTCGGGTTTGGGAACAATCTGCTGCGCTGATGGGAGAGCGGCCAAAATATTGCCGATTTTTCGTTAAAGAGAACTACCATTCGCCTCAAAATCGGAAACATTTTGACTCGCTCTCCCATCATGCTCGCTACGATTGCCCAAATCCGACAGGCTCCTAGTTGATGATTTCCCGCCACGAGGTTCGGCCTATTCCCTCGTTGCCATCGGTGTTGGTGCCGAAGCTGCGGATGTCATCGTCTGCCTGCGTCATGCGCTGGTTGCCGATGAATGCCGAGTCCGTGGGGGTGCCGGCGTCGAAGCGGATGCCGGTGACGATGTTGGCGTCTCCCGCCGTATCGTCGGCGTTGTCCAGTTCGCTGAAGTTCTGGTCGCCATTGAGGTCGAAGATGACCTTGCTGCCGGAACCGCCGGTGTAGGGGTTGAAGCCCAGTTCGTAGCCGCCGGCGCCAATGCTGCAGGCGTTGGTGGGGCGCGGAATGATGGTGTTGACGAACAGCAGGCTGCCGCGCACCTGCAGATTGCGCACCGCGCGCTCGCCGGGATATTCCACCGGGCTGCTGGTGTTGGCGGCGGGCATGTCGAGGTCGATGTACCAGCCCTTGACCTTGTTTGCCGGTGAGCCGGTATTGTTCCAGTTGATGGGGTTGTTGGTGAGGGTGCGCACGGTATAGCCGTGTTCCTTGTCGATTTCGTTGATGAATACCTGCTCCACCAGCTGGTTGGTACCGCTCTCGACGGTGACCAGCGGATTGCTGGAAAGGTCGTCCCAGATGCCATAGATGGACTGGATGTCCGTGCTGGTGGCGTCGTCGGTGGTCATCCAGCTGCCGGTGGCGGCAATGACGATGAGGCCACTGTCGGTGGGGTGCGGAACCACGATGGGCTTGGTGGTGATGGGCTGAATGTCTTTGCTGCCGAGCGGGTCATAGCGCGCCTGGAAGATGGTTTTCGGTGTGTTCTTCCAGGAAGACAGGCTGGTGCCGGTGAGGTCGAAGCGGTACAGGTTGCCCTGCAGGTCGCCGGCGTAGACGTAGTCGAGGGTGCCATTGCCGTCGATGTCGACGCCGCGCACGCCGCCGATGCCGTTGGGTGTCGAGCCATCGGCGCTTTCGGCCTTGCCGTTGCCGGTGCTGATCTTGATGTAGTCGCTGTCGATGGTCCATACGCCGTCCTGGCCGCCTTCGATAAAGAGGACATAGAGGGTCGCATCGCCATCGGCGCTGGTGCTGTTGTAGCCATTGCCGAAGACGGCTATCCATTTCTGGTTGCCGCTGCCGTCGGTGACGTTGCTCATGTCGATCAGGGGCTGGCTGAAGGTGAAGCCCAGGTCGCTGCTGCCGATGCCGCCGTCGTCGGCCTCGGTGAATTCCCAGAGGACGTTGTGCCTGGCCTCGTTCTCGGTGTCCAGGTCTGCCGGGTCGGTGACGTTGAGGGCGTAATAGCCCTTGCCGCCGGCGCCGAGGCCGCCGATCAGCAGGGTGTTCCAGCTCAGACTGCCGCTGTTGGTGCCGCCGGTGGTGGGGGTCATGAAGACATCGTTGACGGAGACGGTAAGGTCGACGAAGAACTCGTGGGTGTAGTCGGGGTCGGTGAGGTTCGACAACTTGCTGAACATCGTGCCAGGTACGTAGGCGAACAATTCGCTGCCGGTGTTGGTGTCGAAGGCGTGCAGCATGCCGTCGTTGGCGCCCACATAGGCCAATTGCTGGCGGTTTTCATAGGCGGTCATGAACTCGGCGTAAGTCGTGCCCGGGGTCTGCGGATAGGCGCCGCCATAGCGGCCATAAGACCGTGGCTTGCCAACAAACACGGGCGTGGAATGCACGATGTCTCCCAGCTTGCCGGCAATCGCCGAGCGCTCGCGGAATTCGCCATCGGCCGCGCTGTCGCCTTCGTCCACGCTGTGACCGCGCAGATAGCCCAGGCGCTCGTCACCAAAGGTGTTTGTCGAGGCGGAAACATTGGCCGGCTGGGGGTCGTTCAGTGCTTCCTGCTGGCTGCCGCTGCCGCTGGTCAGGTTGTTCCAGCGGAAGGGGATGCCTTCGCTGGTGTTGGTGCCGGTGTCCTTGTAGGTGATGATGGTGCGGGTGTCGGAACTGCTGGCGGTCTTGGCATCCAGCTGTTGCGCCGCGCTCCAGGTGATTGCCGGGTCGACTTCAATCTTCTTGGTGACGGGGTCCGTGCGCAAGGCGTGCGCGACGAGGTCACCCTTGTTGGTCTTGGTGTTGAAGGAGGCGCGGAACACCAGGCTGCCTAGGCCGACTTCCTGGGTGTTGAAGGCGACGGCGGTGGCGGTGCCGGTGGACTTGGCGATGTCGGTGAAGATGTCCTTCATGGCCGTGGCCAGGCCAACGGGGTCATTGGCGCTGAGGAACTGGCCGCGGCCGTTATAGGCGGCGTGGCGCAGGTCGTCGATCTTTCCTGCATTGGTCGCGGCGGCGTCGGGCCAGTTGAAGGGGAGCGCGGGGTCCGTGGGATCGGCCGTGATGCTGCCGGTGACGCCAAAACCGACGGTGTAGGTGGCCATGTGCTGATGCATGGTTTCAAACGGCGAGGTGGTACCCAGGTAACCGGAAATGTCGCGCAGGGTGGTGGGTACCTCGTTGGCCAGGGAATGCAGGTCGGTTTCGTAATAGTGCATGGCGACATCGGCCAGGGTGTTGCTGAAGCCATCGGCATAGGCGCCGCCGTCGAAGTCGCCGCTGCCGTTGTCGGTATTGCCGACCCCCGGCGTGCCGCCATTCCAGAAGCCGTCCGTCATCAGGATGGTGTAGTTCTGCTGGCACTGGCCGCCGTCGCTGCTGGAGAGCACCGGGCAATTGCTGCTGCCGGGGGAGGAGGCGGAGCCGGAATCGAAGATGTCGCCGGCGGCGCAGTCGAAGTAGCGCCCCGTGTCGCGCAGCGCGCGGCGCAGGGGCGTGCCATTGTTGGGACGGGTCTGAAACAGCTCGTCCAGCAGGGCGCGTTTGTTGCCGCTGGCGGGCGAGACGTTCATGGAGGCCACGCGGATGCGGTTGTTGGCGTTGTTGTTGATGGTGGCGTAGCCGATGCGCGCCGTTTCCGCCGGTTTGACGGCGGCGCTGAAGGCGGCCTTGGCGGTCAGGTCGCGCTTGCGGTAGTAGCTGAACCAGTTGGCGAAATTCTGTTGAATGGCGGGATTCTTGTCGCGGATCTTGTGTTCGGTTTCCTCGCCGTCATCGAACAGGCCGTCGCCGTCGAGATCCTGCCAGGTGTAATAGCGGAAGCCATCGGGCTGGCCATCGCCGTCGCGGTCGCTTTCGAAGCGCGTGGTGCCGCCGCCCCAGTTGGAGTTGTGGCGGGTCAGGTCGATGAATTCCTGGGGGTCGTAGGGATTGTCGGGGGCGTTGGTGATGTCGATGTCGCCATAGGGATTGCCGTTGATGTCGACCCCCTCCCACGGCAGGTAGACCTTGTTGGGGTCGAAATACATGGGGTTGAAGTCGCTGTTGCGGATGCGCCAGGCCTCGTCGTCGGCGGTGTTGCAGTCCTGGGCATTGTCGCCGTAGGTGTTGCTGCCGAATTCGACGATGTAGAGGTAGCCGTGGAAGGTGCCGCTGTTGAAACCGCAGTCGGCAATGCCGTCATCGTCGCTGTCGCGGTGTTTGACGGTGCCGGAGCCGGCCGGGCTGCTGCCGTCCGGCTGGGTGCCGGTGAAGAGGCCGCCGTGATCATAGTCCGTGGACATCACTTCCCAGTCCATGCTGCCGGAATCGTCATTGACGATCATGATGTTGGGTTCCACGCCCACGACGACTTCCAGGGCGTTGTCGGAAAGGTTCAGGGGGCCCGCAAGGCCGGTGGTGGCGTAGAGCCCGGCCAGCAGTGACGGCACAGCCAAACGTGCTGTGTGACCGGAAAAGAGGTGTTTGCTCATGATGCTTCTCCATTGACTCTCGTGCTGCTCGTGCATGGCCATTACATGCGCTTTCCCCAGGAGGACTGAAGGATGACGACGCTGTCGTCGGAGCCCCCGGTGCCCCTGGCGGTAATCAGAAAGGTCTCGACCTTGCCTGCGCCGGTCCCTTCTCCGTAGCCGGAGGTGAGGTTGAGGGCGTCGATGGGGTCCACGGTGGTGGCCAGGTGCTGGATGACATAGCGGGGTGGACTGCTGACCTGATAGGCGCTGCTGAATCCGTTGTATGCCAGGCTGTCGTTTGCCGTCCAGCTGATATTTTCCCAGATGCGCAGGTCGGTACGGTTGTAGTGGCCGTCGCTGCCATTGTTGTCGAATGTGTTGGTGCCGTTGACGGTGTCCTGGATATGCTGTTCCGCGGCGCGCAGGGCGGCCTCGGCGGCCTGGAAGGCGAGATTCTTGTCGTGCAGGTTGCGCGTCATTTTCTCCTCCATCGCCGAGCCCTTCATGCTGCTGACGCCGAGCAGGGTCATTACCAGCAGCATGATCAGGCTGACGATGAGAACCGCGCCCCGTTGTTGCCGGGCGCCATTGGTCGGGATGATGTGTCGTGGGCTCATGTCGTGTTCTCCGGGTCTACTGGACGCGGTTGCGGATGGTGGTGGTGGCGCTGAAACTGCGGCGCAGGTGTCTGTCTGCTGCGCCACCGCCACCTCCGAAGGCCGCGCCACCACCACTGGTGCCGGCGATGACGTTGTCTTCGAGGCTGCGCAGGGTGTAGTCGACGCGGATACTGACCACCTGCGACATGTCGGTCACGGCGCTCGCGTCCACATAGACATTGGCGGTCTTGTCGCCATCCGTGTCCTCGCCATAGGTGATCTGCAAGTCTTCCACGCCTTCCACCAGCTCTTCCGCCGTCATGACGCCGTTGTTGCCCAGGGCATAGCGGAACAGGGACGGCTGGCCGGAGCTGCCGGTGCCGATGTAGTAGATGCGGTTGACCAGGGCCATGACCTCGGCGTCGGGGCCATAGGCCTTGCTGAGGGAGTTGCCGGTGTTGACGGCGTTGGTGTGGGCGATGGTGACCCTGCCGGCGCCGTTGGAGACGTTGGTGGCGGCGAAGATGTCCCCTTCGTTGCAATCGGAGATGACCAGGGTGTCATTGGCCTGGAAGCGCCCGGCGGCAAGGGCCGCGTCCAACTGGATGTTGGCGTTGACGTTGGTGAGATTTCCGACCAGGCGGATGCCCATGTCCTCGCCACGGGTGATGCTGATGATGTCGGTGCCGGGGAGGACGTCGGCCGTGGTCAGCGTCTGGGTGTTGCTGATGGTGATGGGCAGGTCGCTGTACTCGTAGCCTTGCAGGCCGTTGCCGGCAAAGCCCGCGTTGCTGTCGGCCACGCCGTCGCTGTCGAGGTCGACCTGGTTGACGGGGCTGGTCACCAGGCTGCTGCAACCGAAGTAGCCCACCATGCGCAGATCGTGGTTCATCATCTGCACGGCGAAGCGGCCGCCTTCCTGAATCTGCGAGGCGGCCTCCTGCATGCGATAGGTTTGCTTGTTGCTGACGAAGATCTGGATCACGCCGGCCAGCAGCACCAGGCTGATGGTCATGGCGATCATGGTCTCGATCAGGGTCAGGCCGGCCTGATTTGCGCCAGGCGTTTGTCGTGAGAGTGGTGCATTCATGGCCGTGTACTCAGGGTGAAACAGGTGAGGTCAACCGTGGTGTCGCCGCTGCAGGCGGTGCCGGTGGCGCCGGTGCGGGCGTCGTCCCACATCACGGTGATGGTGAACACGGAATTGGCGCCGCCGCCCGCCACCGTGCCCTGGCCCGAGGGCAGCAGGCTGGCCAGCCGGTTGCTCCAGTCGTGGGCGTCGTACTGTGCCATCTCGGCGCTGCTGCAGCCGCTGGTGATGCAGCCGGGGTCGCTGGTGGTGGTGCTGTCGATGGCGTCGTAGGCGCCGGCCTCCAGCCCCTGGCGGTTGGCGCGGATGCGGTCCAGCATCTCGTTGGCCAGCAGGCTGGCCTGGGTGCGCTGATAGGCGCTGTTGTTGTTTCTCAGGCTGTTGGCCTGCAGGCCGGCCAGGCCCAGCAGGCCGATGGAGAGGATGATCAGGGCGATCAGGACCTCCAGCAGGGTGAAGCCCGTCTGCCCATTTGACATGCGCATGTGCTGTTCTCCAGAAGTCGTCTGTGATGAATGTCGTTGCATGGCGGGTTACCTAGGCGGCGACGGGGGCGCTGCAGCTGGGGATCGGTGTGGCGGACGTGCCCTTCACCAGGCGCGGGCGGCCGGTGCCGTTGACCTGGATCTGGCGGCCCTGGGACTCACCCTGGTCGTCGCAGATGGCGAACACGGCGGTGGAGCCGCCTTCGTTGGTGGTGCCGTCCGGGTCGTATTCCAGATTGTTGTTCGCGGTGCTGTTGGTGATGATCTGTATCTGGCCGCCGCGTGGCTTGCCGATGCGGATCAGGGTGTCGGTGGCGCTGTCGTAGGTGTTGTTGGCGTCACCGCTGGCGAACACCAGCCAGCCCGTGGTCCAGGTATTGGCGCTGCCGCCGCAGGTGGGGTTTGCCGCGCTGGGATCGGCGCTGCGGCAGAGGATGACCCGCGTGCCGCGCTTTATCGCCTCGCTGCGCGCCAGGTTGATGTCGGACACCAGGGTGTTGGTCTCGGTCGCCAGGCGGTTGCCCTTGACCATGCTGCTGAAGCTGGGCACGGCCTGGCTGAGGATGATGGCGGCCAGGGCCAGGGTGACCAGCAGCTCGACAAGGGTGAATCCGGCGGATGATGTGGGTGACTTCTGCATGGGCCTGCTCGCGGTGGATACGGGAACGCTCTGTTTCCGTTATCGGCGCGGGCAGGGGGAATTCCCGACCGTCCGTCCAGCCTTTCCGGCCATTAGTCGATCGGGTGGCGGGTGCCGGGGAGGGGGCTAGGAGGTGGCGGTGGTTTCCGTGCCGGAAGGTGCGGCGGCGGCCTTGGGGGCGGCGGCGCGGCGTGTCTCATGCCGTCGGTCGATGACGTTTTTCAGCGCGATCAGCAGTCCCAGGCCGATGAAGGCGCCGGGTGGCAGGATGGCCAGCAGGAAGCCGCGGTAGTCGTCGAGGAGGGTGATGGTGAGCCACTCGCTGCCGGCGCCGAACATCAGCTCGGCCTGTGCCAGCAGGGTGCCGTGGCCGATGACTTCACGCATCGCGCCGAGGGCCACCAGCACCAGGGTGAAGCCCACGCCCATGGACAGGCCATCGAGCAGGGAGCGGCCGACGTGATTCTTGGAGGCGAAGGATTCGGCGCGGGCGATGATCACGCAGTTGGTGACGATCAGCGGGATGAAGATGCCGAGGATCAGGTACAGGTCGTAGACGAAGGCCTTCATCAGCAGCTCCACGGCGGTGACGAAGGAGGCGATGATGAGCACGAAGGTGGGGATGCGCAGTTCCGGCCGCACCAGGTTGCGGATCAGCGACACGGTGACATTGGAGCCGGCCAGCACCAGGGTGGTGGCGAGGCCGAGGCCGAGGGCGTTGACCACGGTGCCGGACACCGCCAGCAGCGGGCACAGGCCGAGCAGCTGAACCAGCGCGGCGTTGTTGCGCCACAGGCCTTCGTTGAGGATGTCTTTCGGATTATCCGCCATGCTTGCCGTTTTTCCCGTTGTCGCTGCTCGCTTCTTTCTTGCCGTCCTTGTCGTCGCTGTCCGCCGGCGGCACGATGCTCTTTTCCGCGAACAGGCGTTCCTTGTGCCGTTGATAATACTTCAGCGTGTTGTACACCGCCTTGACCACGGCGCGTGGGGTGATGGTGGCGCCGGTGAACTGGTCGAACATGCCACCGTCGCGCTGCACATGCCAGCCCTTTTGTTCCGGGTTGCGCAGCGAGTGGCCGTTGAAGCCGAGTATCCAGTCGCTGCGTCGCTCCTCGATCTTGTCGCCCAGGCCGGGCGTTTCCTTGTGTGACAGCACGCGCACCCCGGCGATGGTGCCGTCCACATGGATGCCCACCAGCAGCTTGATGGGGCCGCCATAGCCGTCCGGCGCCTCCGACATGATGGCCACCGCCACCGGCTTGCCGTTGCGCCGTGCGCGGAACACCGGCACCGGCTTGTCGGTGCCCAGCAGCGCGGGGTCGCGCACCGTGATCATGTCGCGGAAGATATCGTTGTCGTGCAGTGAGGGGTCGATCACCGCGTGCAGGCTGCGCAGGGTGTAGGCCCGTTCGGCCTCCTCGATGTGCGGCTTGGTGAGCTGATAGGTCCAGGCCACCAGACCGCCGCCCACCAGGGCGAACAGGCCCAGGATCAGGGCGCTTCTCGTCATGTACTGGCGCAGCATCAGTCTTTACCTCGCGCGTGCCCGTAGACCCGCGGCTGGGTGTAGTAGTCGATGGTCGGCGCGGCCATGTTCATCAGCAGCACGGCGAAGGCGACGGCGTCCGGATAGCCGCCCCAGGCACGGATCACGTAGATGATGATGCCGATGCCGATGCCGTAGACGATGCGCCCCCTGGGCGTGGTGCTGGCGCTGACCGGATCGGTGGCGATGAAGAAGGCGGCGAGGATGGTGGCGCCACCGAAGATGTGAAACAGCGGCGAGGGATAGGTGTCCGGGTCCATGAGAAAGAAAAAGGAGCCGATCACGAACAGGGTGCCGATGATCGCCAGCGGGATGTGCCAGCTGATGACGCGCTTGTAGATGAGATAGACGCCGCCCAGCAGCAGCCAGTTGCCCACCCATTCCCAGCCGGTGCCGGCAAAGTCGCCGAACAGGGCGTTGCTCTCCATGATCTCGGACACGGTCTTGTTCAGCCCCAGGTCGGTCTTCATGGCGTCCAGCGGCGTGGCCGAGCTGAGGGCGTCGATGCTGAGGCCGTAGGGGAAGTGATTGAGGAAGATCATCCCCAGGGTGTCGACGAAGCCGATTTCCAGCTGTTCGAGAATGAAGGGCGGCATCCAGCTGGTCATCTCCAGCGGGAACGAGATGAGCAGCATCACGTAGCCCACCATGGCCGGATTGAAGGGGTTGTAGCCGAGGCCGCCGTAGAGGTGCTTGCCGACGATCAGCGCAAAGGCCACCCCCAGCACGGTGATCCACCACGGCGCCAGCGGCGGGATGCAGAAAGCCAGCAGCATGGCGGTGAGCACCGCGCTGCCGTCGCCGAGGAAGGGCCGCAGGGGCCGCTGGCGCAGCTTCAGCATCAGCGCCTCGCTGGCCAGGGCCACGAGCACGGCGAGGAGGGTGTTGATGATCAAGCCCCAGCCGAAGAACCAGGTGTAGCAAATGATGGCCGGGATCAGCGCGGCGATCACCTGCAACATTATGTGGGAGATGCGCAGGCCGGAGTGGATGTGGGGTGGGGGTGGGGTCTGCAGCGTCATTGCGGCCTGTCCTGGGTGTTTTCGGCCTTGTTGTCTCGGGGGCTCGTGGCGGGGTTTTCTTCACGGCGCCGCCGGTCGGCTTCATCGACCTGCCTTTGCTGCGCCGGGGTGAGATTGTCGGTGTTCTTCGGCGCGCTGTCCTGCTCGGCCTTTTTCGCCCGCACCCGCGCCATGGCGGCCTCGATGGCGGCCTTCTTGTCGTCGCCGCCCGCCTTGCTCACGGCGCTGCGCTTTTTCTTGTGGCGTTCGGCGCGTTCCTTCTTTTCCCGTTCGAGGCGGAATTCGCGGAACTGGTGGCGTTCGCGGGCCAGGTCTGCCTGGCGCTTTTCCGCATCCTGGTTCCAGATCTCGCTCTTCGCGTAGCGGTAGTAGCCCACCAGCGGGATCTGGCTGGGGCAGACATAGTCGCAGCAGCCGCACTCGATGCAGTCGAACAGGTTATAGTCCTGAATCTTGTCGAAATCGCGCGCCCGCGCATACCAGTACAGCTGTTGCGGCAACAGGTTGACCGGGCAGGCGTGGGCGCAGTTGCCGCAGCGGATGCAGGGCATGGCGTACTCGTCGCGCGAGGGCAGCGGCACGTCGTGCATGACGGACTCCACCAGCACGCAGTTGGTGGTCTTGACCACCGGCACCGTGTCGCTGTGCATGGCGGTGCCCATCATGGGGCCGCCGACGATGACCCGGCGCAGGGTGCGGCGGTTGCCGCCGCATTCCTCGATCAGGTTGCCCAGCGGGGTGCCGAACAGCACTTTCAGATTGCGCGCGTGGGCGACGCTGCCGGCCACCGTGACATAGCGGGAGATCAGTGGTTCGTCGAATTCCACCGCGCGGTACACGGCATAGGCGGTGCCGACGTTGTGGCACACCATGCCGATGTCGATGGGCAGACCGCCGGTCGGCACCTCCTTGCCGGTGAGCACCTGGATCAGCTGTTTCTCGCTGCCGGTGGGGTAGATGGTGGGTACCTCCACCAGCTCCACGTTGGCGCCGGTGTTCTGGATTTCCTCGTGCAGGGCGCGGAAGGCCTTGGGCTTGTTGTTCTCGACCGCGATGATGCAGCGCTGGGCGTTCAGGGCGTGGCGCATCATCAGCAGCCCGGCCAGCACCTCCAGGGCGTGTTCGCGCAGCAGCATCTCGTCGCAGGTGATATAGGGCTCGCACTCGGCGCCGTTGAGGATCAGCAGTTCGACCTCGTGGCCGCGCGGGTCGAGCTTCACCGCCGCCGGGAAGCCGGCGCCGCCGAGGCCGACGATGCCGGCGTCGCGGATGATCTCGCGCAGTTCCTGCGCGCTCAGCTCGGCGAAATTGAACACGCTGCGCTGACGCGGCCGCCAGCGCTCCTCGCCATCGGTCTCGATGACGATGCAGGGCGCGGACAGGCCGGAGGGATGTGGGATCGGCTGATCGGCGATGGCGATCACGGCGCCCGAGCTGGGGGCGTGCAGGGGCGCGCTGAGGGTGTCGCCGGCGCGGGCGATGAGTTGCCCCTTGAGCACCTCGTCGCCCACCGCCACCACCGGCTCGGCGGCGACGCCGATGTGCTGCTTGAGGGGCAGGGTCAGGGTCGGTGGCAGTTTCGCCGGCTGCACGGGCAGGGCGGTGGAATCCTTCTTGTGCTCCTTGAGCACCACGCCACCCTTGAACTGGAACAGACGATGCATCAGTGCGCCCCCGCCGGTTGTGGCGCCGTGTCGTCGTCATCGGCGGGCCGTTCATAGGGCGGCGGCGGTGGCGCCGGCCATTTCCAGGTGTCGAGGCCCTGTTTGACGGGGATCATCTCGATGCAGTCCACCGGGCAGGGCTCCACGCACAGCTCGCAGCCGGTGCATTCGGATTCGATGATGGTGTGCATCTGTTTTGGCGCGCCGAGGATGGCGTCCACCGGGCAGGCCTGGATGCACAGGGTGCAGCCGATGCACTGTTCCTCGTGGATGTAGGCCACCATCTTGGGCTTTTCCTCGCCGCATTCCTCGTCCAGGGGCTTGGGGTCGCGGCCCAGCAGATCGGCCAGGGCGATGATCACCGTTTCGCCGCCGGGCGGGCAGCGGTTGATGTCCGCCTCGCCGCGGGCGATGGCCTCGGCGTAGGGGCGGCAGCCGGGGTAGCCGCACTGGCCGCACTGGGTCTGCGGCAGGACGGCGTCGATCTCCTCCACCAGCGGGTCGCCTTCCACCTTGTAGCGGATCGCGGCGTAACCCAGCAACAGGCCGAACAGGATGCCGAGGGCACCCAGGGCGAGAAGGGCGCTTAACATGCCACCCTCAAGGCAGCAGTGGAACAGGTCGCAGGGTGCGCGCTATTGGCCCGTATTGCGTAGCAAAAAAATGCGGCAATGGTAGAGCCATTGATGCATTTTTTTGCATAGCAAGTCGGGCCAAGAGGGCGTGCCATGTGGCCTGTAGCGCCTGCACTCTTGCACGGGGTTGTAAATTTCGTTGGCACTATGAGTCTACTCAAGGGTTTCTATTTGCCGTCGAAGCGGTCTACTGCTGTTTTGAGGGTCACCCTTTCACCAGTCCGGCGAAGCCCATGAAGGCCATGGACATGAGTCCGGCGGTGATCAGGGCGATGGCCGGGCCGCGGAAGGCCTGCGGCACATCGGCCACGGCGATGCGTTCACGCATGGCGGCGAACAGCACCAGCACCAGCGAAAAGCCCACCGCGGCGCCGAAGCCGTATACCGCCGATTCGAGGAAGCCGTACTGATGCTGCACGTTGAGCAGGGCCACGCCGAGCACCGCGCAGTTGGTGGTGATCAGCGGCAGGAAGATGCCCAGCACCTGATACAGCACCGGGCTGGTCTTGTGCACCACCATTTCCGTGAATTGCACGACGACGGCGATGACGAGGATGAAACTGATGGTCTGCAGGTATTCCAGCCCCAGCGGGATGAGCAGGAATTCGTTGACCAGATAGCTGCACACCGCCGACAGGGTGAGCACGAAGGTGGTGGCCAGGGCCATGCCGGTGGCGGTCTCCAGCTTGCGCGACACGCCCATGAAGGGACACAGGCCGAGGAACTTCACCAGTACGATGTTGTTCACCAGCACGGTGCTGATCAGGATGAGGGCGTATTCAGTCATGTCGTGTTGTGTTGTGTGTGATCCGTCGGCGAATGGCTTTGACGGCGGACAGGGTACAGACCTCTCTGTGGATGCTGAAAGACCAAAATGGCCTAATCATAGACGACTACATTATATCGTGCAGTTATATACCACCGGGCGCGACATGATGACGCGCTTGTTTTGTGGGAAGTACCGCTTTTGTGGGAAGTACCGCCCACCATCTGCTCAGTCTGTGGGTTGGGGTGAAGAACGAACCCCGACAGCGGACGATGCGCCAACCCGGCATTGTTGGGGTTCGTTCCTCACCCCAACCTACCCTTGATCACTGCTTGGCTATTTCACCCGCATGCCGGGCTGTGCGCCGTCGTCCGGGTGCAGTATCCACAGCGCCTCGCCGCCCGGACCGGCGGCCAGCACCATGCCTTCGGAGACACCGAAGCGCATCTTGCGCGGCGCCAGGTTGGCCACCATCACCGTCAGCTTGCCCTCCAGGTCCTCCGGCGCATAGGCGCTCTTGATGCCGGCGAACACGTTGCGCGTCTCTCCGCCGAGGTCGAGGGTCAGGCGCAGCAGCTTGTCGGCGCCGTCCACGTGCTCGGCCTTTTGGATGCGCGCGATGCGCAGGTCGATCCTGGCGAAATCGTCGAAACCGATGGTGTCGCTGATGGGGTCGGCCTGCAGTGGGCCGGGCTCGGCCGCCTCGCCACCTTCGCCGGCCGCTTCGGCGGCGGCGTGCGCGGCCAGCTCGCTGCGGGTCTGCGCCAGCATGGCGTCGATTTTTTCCTGCTCCACGCGGGTCATCAGCGGCTTGAACCTGTCGATGCGGTGGTGGGTGAGCGGCTTGTCGCAGTCGTGCCAGTCCATCGAGCCGATGTTCAAAAAGTCCTGCGCCTGGCCGGCCATCGCCGGCAGCACCGGCTTGAGCCAGGTCATCAACACGCGAAACAGGTTGAGGCCGGTGCTGTAGACGTCCTGTGCCTGCTGCGCGGAGTCTTCGGACTTGGCCAGCACCCAGGGCTTTTGTTCGTCGATGTACTGGTTGGCGACGTCGGCGAGGGCCATGATCTCGCGCATGGCGTGGCTGAATTCGCGCTTTTCGTACAGTTCGGCAATCTGCTCGCCGGCGTCGACGAAGCGCTGATACAGCTCGGGCTCACTGCAAGTAGCGGACAGCAGGCCATCGCACTTCTTGCTGATGTAGCCGGCGCAGCGGCTGGCGATGTTGACCATCTTGCCGACCAGGTCGGCGTTCACCCGCGCCGTGAAGTCGTCGAAGCTGAGGTCGAGGTCGTCGATGCGGCTGGTGAGCTTGGCGGCGAAGTAGTAGCGCAGGTATTCCGGGTTGAGATGATCCAGATAGGCGCGCGCGTTGATGAAGGTGCCGCGCGACTTGGACATCTTTTGCCCGTTCACGGTGAGGAAGCCGTGGGCGAAGATGGCCGTCGGCGTGCGCAGGCCGGCGCCATGCAATACCGCCGGCCAGAACAGGGCGTGGAAATAGATGATGTCCTTGCCGATGAAGTGGTACAGCTCGGTGTCGCTGTCGGGGCGCGTGTATTCGTCGAAGTCGAGGTCGTCGCGGTGTGCGCAGAGGTTCTTGAAGCTGGCGAAGTAGCCCATGGGCGCGTCCAGCCAGACGTAGAAGTACTTGTCTTGCGTGCCGGGAATCCTGAAGCCGAAGTAGGGCGCGTCGCGGGAGATGTCCCACTCCTGCAGGCCCGCCTCGAACCACTCGTCGAGCTTGTTGGCCACCT
The DNA here is from genome assembly GCA_026982475.1 of Chromatiales bacterium. Classification (GTDB taxonomy): domain Bacteria; phylum Pseudomonadota; class Gammaproteobacteria; order SZUA-152; family SZUA-152; genus DRQN01. The sequence goes on along the minus strand of JALSHB010000170.1, from coordinate 1,924 downwards.
CCGCTTGCAGGTGGCCGCCGTGGGTCCAGTCGCGCAGCATGGCCTCGAAATCGGGCAGCTTGAAGAAATAATGCTCGGACTCTTTTTCGACGGGCGTGGCGCCGGACACCACCGACACCGGGTTTTTCAGCTCGGCGGTGGAATAGGTGGCGCCGCACACCTCGCAGTTGTCGCCGTACTGGTCCTTGGCGCCGCAGCGCGGGCACTCGCCCTTGAGGAAGCGGTCCGGCAGGAACATCTCCTTGACCGGGTCATAGGCCTGCTTGATGGTGCGCACGGCGATGTGGCCGGCCTCTTTGAGGCGCAGATAGATGCTCTCCGCCAGTTCGCGGTTCTCCTCCGAGTGGGTGGAGTGGTAGTTGTCGAAGCCGATGGCGAAGGCGGCGAAGTCGGCCTCGTGTTCTTTTTTCACCCGCGCGATGAGTTCCTCCGGGGTGATTCCCTCGCGCTCGGCGCGCAGCATGATGGGCGTGCCGTGGGCATCGTCGGCGCAGACGTAGAGGCACTGGTGGCCGCGCATCTTCTGAAAGCGCACCCAGATGTCGGTCTGGATGTACTCCACCATGTGGCCCAGATGGATGGCGCCATTGGCATAGGGCAGGGCGCTGGTGACGAGGATTTTTCTGCGCGCAGGCGTGGACGTATTGGAAGCAGTGCTCATTGGATTGTTGGATGCTCAGGGAGTGCGTGTGGGGCAGGGAAGCCGGAAGACCCCGGAATCACTGGCGGTTTATACAATAGGTAATATTACGACAGGCCCCCGAATTGTGTAAACTCGCCGCTTCGTTACGGTCCCCGGGTGCATGCCCGGGAACCTGAAAAACCGGTCAGTCCAAGGAGTTTCCATCATGAGCGACGTCACCCGCGAACAGGTCGAGTCCGCCATCAAGCAGTTCATCGATCCCAATCTGCAACAGGACCTGGTGAGCGCGAAGAGCATCAAGAACATCGCCATCGACGGCGGCAAGGTCAGCGTGGACGTGGTGCTGGGCTACCCCGCCAAGGGCTGGCAGGACGAGCTGGCCGACAGGCTGAAGGCGCTGGTGGAGGCCATCGACGGCGTCGACGAGGCCGTCATCAACGTCAGCAGCAAGATCGAGCCGCATTCGGTGCAGAAGGGCGTCAAGCCCATCCCCGGCGTCAAGAACATCATCGCCATCGCCTCCGGCAAGGGCGGTGTCGGCAAGTCCACCACTGCCGTCAACCTGGCTCTGGCGCTGGCCGCCGAGGGCGCCACCGTGGGTATCCTCGATGCCGACATCTACGGCCCCAGTCAGCCGCGCATGCTGGGCGTGTCCGACAAGCCGGAATCCAGGGACGGCAAGTCCCTGGAGCCGTTGATGGGCCACGGCATCCAGTCTATGTCCATCGGCTACCTGATCGAGGAGGATACGCCGATGATCTGGCGCGGCCCCATGGTCACCCAGGCCCTCGAACAGCTGCTCAACGACACCCACTGGCAGGACGTGGATTACCTCATCATCGACCTGCCGCCGGGCACCGGCGACATCCAGCTGACCCTGGCGCAGAAGGTGCCGGTGAGCGGCGCGCTGATCGTCACCACGCCGCAGGACATCGCCCTGCTCGACGCCCGCAAGGCGCTGAAGATGTTCGAGAAGGTCGACGTGACCGTGCTCGGCATCGTCGAGAACATGAGCATCCACATCTGTTCCAAGTGTGGCAACGAAGAGCACATCTTCGGCGAGGGCGGCGGCTCGCGCATGTCCGAGGACTACGACGTGGACTTCCTCGGCGCCCTGCCGCTGGACATCCAGATCCGCGAGGAAGTGGACAGCGGCAACCCCACCGTGGTCAAGGACCCGGACAGCCGCATCGCGCAGATCTACCGCGAGATCGCCCGCCGCATGGCCGCCCGCCTGGCCCTGCAGGCCAAGGAGTTCAGCGCCAAGTTCCCCAATATCGT
>JALSHB010000169.1 GCA_026982475.1 Chromatiales bacterium | reverse complement strand
GACCCGAAGAACTTCGACGACAACAGCTTCGTCGACGTCAAGTCCGACGTCTGCATCATCCCGCCCAATTCCTTCGCCCTGGCGCGCACCGTGGAATATTTCCGCATCCCCCGCGATGTGCTCACCATCTGTCTCGGCAAGTCCACCTATGCCCGCTGCGGCATCATCGTCAACGTCACCCCGCTGGAGCCGGAATGGGAAGGCCACGTGACCCTGGAGTTCTCCAACACCACGCCGCTGCCGGCGAAGATCTACGCCAACGAAGGCGTGGCGCAGATGCTGTTCTTCGGTGGCGATGAAGTGTGCGACATTTCCTATGCCGACCGGGGCGGCAAGTATCAGGGGCAGCGTGGGGTGACGTTGCCGAAGGCGTGAAAAGATGGTGCTAACCTGAATCCGTATCTTCAGGGCTAAGTCAGTGCCAGTTCAAAATCCCGCCACCGAGGTCAGCACCGCATTGATGGTACTGCCATCGGCGCGGCGCCGTTCGATGCGCACCGGCAGATAGTGTAATTTCCGCGCACACCAAAAGGTCGTCTGCAGCGGCCCGTTGCTGCGCCGTACGCGCACGGTCTGGTAGGTGCCGGAGGGGATGCGGATGGTCTCCACGCCGAGAATTTCCAGGTCGTACATCTTGAGCTTTCCGCCATCGGCCACCGGGTAGCGTAGTCGGCGCTGCGTGGTGGGCAGGTCGTGCATCAGGCGTAACTGGAAAAGGAGCTTGTCCACGGTGAGGTCGTCCGTGAGCGGCATCTGCCACGGATCGCCGTTGACGGTGTTGGTGAGCTTCCGCTGCGACCAGTCAAACTTCAAGTGGAGGGTGCGGGGCCTTTCGCCGCCGCGGCTGAACCAGGTGTATTCCAGCGGCCGCAGGTGCCGGCCATGCCAGGTCCACCGGCTGCGTTCCACCACCTGCCCGCTGCGCAGCAGCCGCGACACGCCGGTGGGGCGGGTGACGGACTCGAAGACGAAGCGGTTCGGGCCGTCCGGCATCAGCGTGCGCCGTGTCTCGCCGATGGTGATGGGGCCTTTCTTCACGTCGTAGATGGCTGTGAATCGCGCGGGCAAATCAGCGGCGCTGGCGCTTAGTGGCAGCAGGGAGAGCAGGAGTATCTTCAGGCATCCTTGTTTCAACGCAAAGGCGCAAAGACGCAAGGAACGCAAAGTTTTAAACGTGGGCCAGTGCGAGAACGAAGGTCGGCCGCTTGCCGCGAAGTTTGTCGCTACCCGCATGGCCCATTCTTCAGCCTTTCTTTGCGATCTTTGCGTCTTTGCGTCTTTGCGTTGGATTGTCATGGTATTCATCGGGCACGCACCGGCAGGGCCAGGCTCAGCAGGCCGGCGAGCAGGGTGCCGCCGAGGATGAACAGGTGCAGGTTGACCGCCGCCTGCAGGGCGGTTTTGGCATCGATGCCGAAGGGTAGCAGGGCGGCGACCACGCCGGCCTCGTAGGTGCCGGCGCCGGCCACGCCGTGCACTGGCAGCACGGACGTGAGGTCGCCGGCGATGACGCCCACCCAGGCCGCGCCAGCGTCCATGGTGGCAAACAGGCCGAGGATCCAGGCGAACACCGCCAGCTTGATCAGCCAGCTGCTCAGGGTCCACAGCCAGGAACGCCAGAACAGGGGCGCGTCCAGCGGCAGGGCCTGGGCGGCCTTGTGCAGCAAGGCGCCGAGTTTTCCCGCCGGCAGCCGCCAGCGCGCCAGGCGCGGCGCGAACAGGCGAAAGCCCAGCCAGGGTAGCAGCATCCAGGCCAGGGTCAGCGGCCAGGTCCAGGCGGGGCCGAGCAGGGCGTCGCCGGCCACCAGCAGGGCGCAGGCCAGCAGGGTGTGTAGGTCGAGGAGCCGGAACCACATCAGGGCGGGGACGCTGCGCACGGCGGGGACGGCGAAATGGCGTGACATCAACACCGGGAAGCTCAGCTCGCCGCTGCGCGCCGGCAACAGGTTGTTGAGCAGGTTGTGCTGCAGGGACAGGCGCAGCACGGTGGCGAAGTGGCCGCGGGTGTCGTCGCGAAAGTAGTCGTGCACGCGCAGGGCGCGCAGGCCGTAGGTGAGAAATACCAGTATAATGGCCGCCGCCAGCAGGCCCGGCGGCAGCGTGCGCCAGGGCGCCAGCAGCGCCGCCCAGCCGATGACGCGCTCCACCAGTACGATCAGGCCGATGAGCAGGGCCAGGCCGATGACCGATTTCAGCAGGGTCTTGTGTCGTGGGTGCAAGTGCGCCTCGGTGGTGGTTGGCCGATTTGATCGTTGATGGCATGGCCGGTGAAAACATCATTGTGGGAGCGGCTTCAGCCGCGAAGCATTATCAAGCGTAGCTTCGCGGCTGAAGCCGCT
>JALSHB010000168.1 GCA_026982475.1 Chromatiales bacterium | reverse complement strand
CACTCAAGGGGCTGCGACTCTGACGCAAGCGGCAGGACATCGGTTGGCCTGAGGGACGGGATTGGCCGGAAAGTGGAGCTGGAGAGGCGGGATTTTCGGCGATGATGGCGGAATTCAGTAAGAATTCGCAAAAATGACAGGCTCAGCAGCTGGTCAGTTAGACGTGAACTACCTGCGTATTCCACTCCAACGTGACCGCCGATTCCACCCGAACGTGACCGCCCATTACGACGGAACGTGACCGGCGATTACGATCGAACGTGACCGATTCCGGGCCTTTTTTCGGAATCCGCGGTCACGATGGCGTAAACCCCGGTCACGATCCCCGTAATCTCCCCCAACTCACTGGAATTCTTTCACTTTATCCGGCACAACCGTCACCTTTTGCCTGAAGGAGACGAGGGATGCCGACAGCGAGGATTCCAATGAAGAAAATCATCGAAGTATTGCGCCTCAAGCACGAGGCAAAGCTCAGCCACGAGAAGATCGCCCGTGCCTGCGGGCTGTCCAAGGGTGCCGTCACCAAGTATGTCAGCTTGGCCCGTGCCCGTGGGCTCACCTGGCCCCTGCCCGAGGGGATGGACGAGTTGGCGCTTGAAGCACTGTTGTTCCCGGCCCCGGTGAAGCCCGCCCGTTTCGTCGAGCCGGACGGATTCCAGATCCACCAGGAGCTCAAGCGCAAGGGGGTGACCCTGCAACTGCTGTGGGCGGAGTATGTCGCCCGCCACGAGGAGCGGGCCTACCGCTACAGCCGCTTCTGTGAGCTCTACCGCCAGTGGCGGGCCCGCCAGAAGCGCAGCATGCGCCAGCAGCATGGGGCCGGCGAGAAGGCCTTCATCGACTACTGCGGCCCGACCGTGGAGGTCGTTGATCGCCACACCGGTGAAGTCCGGGATGCCCAGGTGTTCGTCGGGGTGCTCGGCGCCTCCAGCTACACCTATGCCGAAGCCACCTGGACCCAGTCGCTGCCCGACTGGATCGGCTCGCACCAGCGCATGCTGCGTTTCTTCGGCGGGGCGCCGGAAGTGTTGGTGCCCGACAACCTGAAGGCCGCCGTCACACAGGCTTCGCGCTATGCGCCGAAGATCAACGAGACCTATGCCGAGATGGCGGCTCACTACGGCACCGCCGTGCTGCCCGCACGGCCCTACAAGCCGAAGGACAAGGCCAAGGCGGAAGTGGCGGTGCAAGTCGTCGAGCGCTGGATCCTGGCCCGCCTGCGGCATCGCACCTTCTTCTCCTTGTCCGAACTCAATGCCGCCATCGCCGAGCTGCTGGTCGAGCTCAACAAACGGCCCTTCCAGGGGCGCACCGAGAGCCGCAAGGGTCTCTTTGAGGCCCTGGATCGACCCGCACTCAAGACGCTGCCCCAGGACAACTACGAGTACGCCGAGTGGCGCCGCGCCAAACCAGGCATCGACTACCACGTCGAGGTCAACAAGCGCTTGTACAGCGTGCCCCACGCCCTGGTCGGAAAGACCCTGGACCTGCGCATCACCGCCACCACCGTCGAGGTGATGCACAAGGGCAAGCGGGTCGCCACTCATGCCCGACACGGTCAGGGGCGCTTCTCCACCCAGACCGCTCACATGCCCAAGTCCCACCAAGCCCACCGGGACTGGTCGCCGGGCCGCTTCCTGAACTGGGCCGCCGGCATCGGCTCCTGCACGGCCCAGGTGGTCAAGCGGCAGCTGGAGGACCGTCCGCACCCCGAACACGGCTATCGCGCCTGCCTGGGGCTGTTGAACCTGGCCAGGCGCTATGACCGACAGCGGTTGGAGAAGGCCTGTGAGCGGGCGCTGGCCATCCGTTCGGCCAGCTACCACAGCGTGGCCTCCATCCTCAAGCAGGGCCTCGACCGGCTGCCGCCCGAGGAGGAGGCTGGCTCCCAGGAGGCACTGCCCCTGCACGGCAACGTCCGCGGCGCCGGATACTACCACTGAGGGAGGAGATGACCATGTTGAACCAACAGACCATCGAACACCTGCGCGCCCTCAAGCTCACCGGCATGCTCGAGGCCTGGGCGCAGCAACGCGAGCAGCCCCAGACCCACGACCTGAGCTTCGATGAGCGACTGGCCCTGCTGGTCGAGCGCGAGGTACTGCATCGCGAGAACCGGCGGCTCACCCGTCTGCTCAAGGCCGCCAAGCTCCGAGTCAATGCCTGTGTCGAGGACATCGACTACCGCCATCCCCGGGGACTGGAGAAAGCCCGTATGGCGGCACTGGCCAGCCTCGACTGGATCCGCCAGTCACTGAACCTGTGCCTCACCGGCCCCACCGGCTGCGGCAAGACCTGGCTGGCCTGTGCCTTGGGCAACCAGGCCTGCCGCCAGGGGCTGTCGGTGCGCTACCTGCGCCTGCCCACCCTGTTCGAGCAGCTGCGCATCGCCCACGGGGACGGCTCGTATCCCCGCCTGATGAACCAGTTGCTCAAGATGGACCTGCTGATCCTCGACGACTGGGGTATCCAGAAGATCACCGCCGCCCAGCGCCACGATCTGATGGAAGTCATTGAGGATCGGCATGGCCGCCGATCCACCCTGATCGCCAGCCAGCTGCCCACCGATCACTGGCACGACTACATCGGCGAGGCGACCCTGGCAGACGCCATCCTCGACCGGCTACTCCACGGTGCGCACCGACTCAACCTGCGGGGCGAGTCGATGCGAAAACACGCCGCCAAGTTGACGGATCGTGACCGGTCAGTGTAAAACACAAGCTCCAGTGAGGTACCGGTGAGTAAGGCGGTCACAATCAGTGGAATCGGCGGTCATCTTCAGTGGAATAGGCACTACCCCTGGACTTTGGGGAAAAGGGCGTTTATTCTTCCTATACTCAAGCCGAATGTGGCCGCGTCGCAACACCGAGCGCCGTGCGCATTTGCTGTTGAATCAAAGCGTCCTGTTTTAAGTTTTCACTCAAACGGGCTTGCAGCTCCTCTTGCATCCCACTTTCCGCATACACCAACTCATTTGAGGTCACAGCAGATGTCAATGCAAACAACACTGTGCAACACACAACAACATGCTTTTTTAAGATGATTTGCGACATGACCCCGCCCTCCATTTACAAATACACTTCACAAGAAGAGCAAAGATGATGCCGAAAAACATGCGTTTTTTATAAATTTTTTTCCTTTATTATTCAATGCTTATAAAAATATTGAGAGAAGACTGTGGCATATTTCCACATCCCGCAGAAAAAAAGAACACCCAAGATTGACGACATCGCCTCATTGCCCTAAGCTCAAAAGAAGATGCATGCCCAGGAAAAAACACAGATACAAAAACTTCCCCGCTATTCCGTCATTATTCCAGCCTACAATGAAGAAAAATGGCTGCCTCAGACACTTCAAAACCTGAAATCCATCATGGAAGTGCTTGATCTTCCAGGGGAAATTATTGTCGTAGACAACAACTCAACCGACCTAACAAGCAAGGTCGCGCGGGCATACGGCGCAAGGGTGGTTTTTGAAGACAAGAATCAAATCTCCCGTGCCCGCAATGCCGGGGCACATATTGCAAAAAGCAATTATTTTATTTTTCTGGATGCCGACATATGTATCCCAAAAGGGCTTTTGAAAACGGCGCTGCAAAAACTCGATGCAGGCGCATGCGGCGGTGGCACCGTCATCACTTTTGACCGACCTACCGGTCTCTTTTCAAGAGCAATTCTCGGAATCTGGACAGCCATTTCTTTGCGGTTTCGACTCGCGGCTGGCAGTTTTATCTATTGCAGACGCGATGCCTTTGAGGATATTGGTGGTTTTAGCGAAAGACTGTATGCAGCAGAAGAGATTCGGCTTTCGTCAGATCTCAAAAAATGGGGAAAAAATACAACCGATCTTTTGAGATGATTACAAAATATCCCGTCATCACCTCCGCCCGAAAGCTGGACAAACCGCTTCGCGTTTTTTTTGCGACGCTCATCTGCCTCTTCTTCCCATTTTTAGTTTATTCAAAAAAACTCTGCTGGTATTGGTACAAACGCGATTAATGTTGGGATAGCGCGTGTTTTCAACAACTTTCACCGCAAGAAGGAGGCGCCGATCTGGTTTAACGCCGTGTTAGGAGTATTTTTCATTTTATACCGATTAGCCGTCAGAATCAGACTCGAATTACACATCGTTAATTCGAGTCTGTCCCCTATTACGATGCCTATTGACAAAGAAACGGCTCATATGTGTTAGCTGTGATTGTGGCATTTGAACACCCACTTACTAGCAAAATGAGAAGGCGATACCACAGCAGGATTGCACCGCGCAATCCTAACCGGACCAAAGCATGTCGAACCGGTTATGCCAGGCTGCCGCGAGCCCCGGAGCTTCGATCAGAACCGACACGTCGTGGTATGTCTCGAACGAGGCGCGGGTCCAGTTGTGCGAGCCGATCAACAGAAGCGTTTCGTCGACCGCGACACACTTCGAATGAAGCAAGTTCTCTGCTGGGTCCTGGCGGACTTCGATACCTAAATCGGTCAATGCCTTCACCGCGTCGGAATTGATGATGGCCGATCCATAGGGGTCATCGGGCTGATCCCGATCAAGCAGGACGCGGATTTTAGCGCCACGCGTCATGGCGGCGCCAAGTGCCTTTACCACCTTTGTGTTCGGATGGTCTTCGCCCCCAAGGGACATGTAGAACATGGCGATGTCGAGTCGGGACTTTGCGCCGTCGAGCAGTGCCAAAAGGCGTGGATAGTAGGCTTCATCTTCCAGAAGCTCGATTTTGCCAGTTTTTTCTGTTTCGGGAAACGGAAGTCCCCCCGACGTAAGTTCTGGGCGGCTTCTGCCATGGCGACTGGCCGGATGGGGATTTTCGGCAGACGATACGGCAAGGCGCTCAAGGCCGACCAGCAAATCATCGTCATGGAGATAGACAGAAACGAGCTTTGCCAAATCTGTTGGCCGGTTGCGGACTGCATGAAACGACAGGAGTCCAGCCAATCGGTCGGCGCCTGCGGGGCCAATGCCACTGACACGTACGGCAAGCTCTGCCGGGTTTTCAAAGGATCCTGCGCGCCGCCGCTCGACAATCATGCGTTTGGCAAGCTGGGGACCTATTACTGGAAGATCGGCAAGCGCTTGGGCATCTGCTGAATTCGCATCAAGCCGGGATTTCGCGACGATCTTTTCTTCCTGAAAATCTGCGCCGGGAAGGCCGGGGGTGCCCGCTTCACGAAGCGCGGCCCCGATGGCTTCGGCCATCAGTCGACGACCCGCCGACGTGCAATGCGCTTTGCTCCATTCGCTTTCGGCGATGGCCAATCCGCCCGTGTTTCTGAAAATCGCTGCCACGACCGGCAACAATTCGGCATCCGTCGACTTGTCGCCCGCCGCTTCGCGGAGTTCGTCGAGGAGCTCTTTCGTCACGAGATCGGACCAATCAAACCGGTGCATCGAAACCTTTCTCCCGTGCAATTGACCATTGAGTTTCAAACCGCGTCACGAAGTAGCCGGCCAATGCCGTGTCCCAGATCAGGACGCTGTCCTGGGTTTGACCCGTCAGCGCGCCCGGTGACCAATTGTGCGAGCCAAGCAGCACGGCATCGTCTGCGACCACGATCTTCGCATGGTCCGAGCGTTGATCGGTGGCCGCACGCAATCTAGCTGGAATGCCAAGACCTTGCGCCCGCGCCCGGGCAAGCAGGCAGACATCACGGATGCGCGCGGTGCCCCGTGACCCACCGATCAGCAGCCTAGCGTCGGCACCGCGCCAGGCCGCGCCAGCGAGGTCGTGCAAGAGCGCATCAACTACTAAGTCTGTATCTCCGAGCGGATCAGGATCGACGATAAAGAGGCTCGCCAGACAATGGTTGGCAGCGCGGGTTATCAGTCCGCTCACCACGTTGCGATAGGATTGGTCGGGTACCAGCGCGGCAGCGGCGGTTTCGACGAATGGTATCTGATCAGGCATCGCGGGCACCTCCATCAAAAATCGGCCTCAGATCTGAAAGGGTGATCTCGGCCCGCTCAATTGCGTCGGCGGCGTTCGCAAGACGTTCAAGCGCATCGGCTCGCGGCACGGCAAAGGACGCCTCGATATATGCCCGTTCGCGAAGCGGCAACTTTCGGATTGACGGCGCCGAGAGGACCACACTGCCAGCTTCATCGATCCAGGCCACGTCGCGTTCGGCGGCCAGTGCTACCAGTTCTTGGCGGTCGTGGTTCGTGCGCAGCCCTTCATATGCCTTGAGCAGTGCTTTTTCGTTTTTTGTCAATAATTTAAATGCCATTGGGGTATGCCGTAAAACTTACGACCCTCTCTCAATTTCGTATTTCTTCGCGTAGTATTTGGCCATTTCGCTATAGGCCTTGGCCATATCCTTGAGTAGTTCCTTCTTCATCTTGTCAAGCCACTTATCGATCTGTTTCTGGCGGGCTTTTTCATTCTTTTTATAGGCCTCAATGTAGTTGGCCTGCGCCAGGTTCGAGCATTGTTCGATGATGGCGTACCCTAGGTTGCAGGCATTGTCCAGCGTATCGTCCTGGAACTCGGACAGCGGCAGTTGATAGCTCGGGCAGTTGCCGTTGAAAGGACCGTCTACAAGCTGAAACGTTGGATCGACCCATTGCGGCAACCCGATAATGCTATCGGTCATCCATTCGACAAAGGCAGTGAAACGTTGTGCAGGCATGGCTGTGTTCCAAATCGCAGTGAACTGATCTTTGGTCATGAAATTGTCCTATCGATATGTCGAACAAGGATAGCAGGGTTGTTGTTTTTCTTCAACAATTTGAATCGGATGTGTTAGCCCAAAGCAGTAATGTCCCCTTTGTCCAATTCTAAAATGTCCCCTTTTGGTTTCAGGGGGAGACGTGGCAAAGGAGCACATTACGATGAGCCGCAAGGAGGTCGATCGAGCCGGGGTCATCCGGCTGGTCGTGGAGAAACAGCTTCAGCAGAAGGAGGCGGCCGGCCAGTTGGGTTTGAGTGTGCGCCAGATCAAGCGTCTGGTGAGGCGATACCGGTCCGAGGGTCCGGCCGGACTGGTTTCCCGCCACCGGGGCAAGCCCCCCAACAACCGGATCAGCGATGCGCGCCGGCGTGAGATGCTCGACCTGGTCCGCTCCCGCTATGCCGATTTTGGTCCCACCCTGGCCTGTGAGAAGCTGGCCGAATGTCATGACCACAGGATCTCCGTCGAGACAGTGCGTCAGTGGATGATCGCCGAAGGGCTCTGGAAACCCAGGGCACGCAAGCAGGCACGCATCCACCAACGCCGCCCGCGCCGGCCCTGCCTGGGCGAACTGGTCCAGATCGACGGTTCCCCGCACGACTGGTTCGAGGGGCGGGGGCCACATTGCACCCTCATCGTCTTCATCGACGATGCCACCAGCGCGCTGCTGGCCTTGCGTTTTGCGCCCGCCGAGACCACCCAGGCCTACATGGAAACCCTCGACGGCCATCTCCACCAGCACGGGCGTCCCGCGGCCTTCTATTCAGACAAGCACAGCATCTTCCGGGTCAACCATCCGCAGCGGGAGGGCGAATTGACCCAGTTCACCCGCGCGCTCAAAACCCTCGACATCGAACCCATCCACGCCAACACCCCCCAGGCCAAGGGCCGGGTCGAGCGCGCCAACCAGACCCTCCAGGATCGCCTGGTCAAGGAACTGCGCCTGCGGGATATCGGCGACATCGACACGGCCAATGCCTTCCTGCCCGAGTTCATCCAGGCCTATAACCGGCGCTTCGCCGTCTCGCCTCAGAATCCGACCGACGCCCATCGGCCCCTGCTCCACAGCCCAGAAGAGCTGGCACAGATCCTCTGCCTGCACCACACCCGCACCCTCTCCAAAAACCTGACCTTCCAGTTCAAAAGCAGCGAGTACCAGCTCCAAGGCCAGGGCAGGGGATATCGCCTCAGAGGTGCTCGCATCACCCTCTGCGAAGCCTTCGACGGCACCGTGACCGTGTTACATGCCGGGCACCGCCTGGACTACCGCATCCTCGTCACAGGGGAACCCCCCGCGCCCCTCGACGACGAGAAAAGTGTCCACCACACCGTCGAACAGGCCAAGCTGCGCCAGCGGAACAAGCCCAACTGGAAGCCTCGGGCAGACCACCCATGGCGCCGTTCAGTGAAGGGGGACTCCCCCGCTCCACTCGACCCATAACCCCGCAACCAAAAGGGGACACTTCTGAATGGCAGAAAAAGGGACATTTCTGAATTGGGTTGACACGAAAAAGGCCGCCGTATCGAAACACGGCGGCCCCAGGGAAAACACCCTGCTCGCGCAGGCCTATTGCTGATTCAGGCGGTTTTCCCAGTACTGCGCCAGCCGGCGGTCCTGCGGCAGGCCGAACCAGCCCTGGCCATAGGCCGCGGCGAGGAATTCCTGCGCATACGGGCTGCCGTTATTGGCCGCGCGGTGATACCAGCCCACCGCCAGCGCCTCGTCGGCCGCCACCCCCAGCCCCTTGTGATAGATCAACGCCATGTTGAACTGCGCGTTGGCGTCGCCACGCTCCGCCAGCGGCTGCCACTTGGCCACCGCCGTCTCGTAGTCGCCGGCCGCGGCGGCCAGGAAGCCGTCGTTGTAGTCCTGCGCCTGCACTGGCCCGCCAAGGGTCGCCAGGGCCGTCAGTGCGGCGAACACGATGCCTTTCTTCATTCCGTCTGTCTCCGTGGGTGGTTGCGATTACCCCTCCCTATCGGCGCGCGGGACAGACCGTTTCGTGATGCCGTTCACGCCTTCTCCATCCGCCCAGAGCCAACGCCGCAGGACCGGCGCCGCCCCCACCAGCCAGGCCGCCAGCGCCCCCAGCAACAGGCCGAAGGCGGCCCCCGCCAGCACCTGGCCGGGATAGTGCACGCCGAGATAGACCCGCGACAGGGCCACCAGCACCGCCACCGCGCCCAGCGCCAGGCCCCAACGCCAGGAGCGCAGCACGCCGCCGAGGAAGGCCGCGGTGAGAAAGAAGTTGAGGGCGTGATTGGAGGGCATGCCGGTGGGCTTGAAGGCACAGCCGACGCGGAACGGCTCCATCACCAGGCGCACCAGCGCCGGGTGCTCGGCGCAGGGGCGCAGCTGGCCGAACAGGTGCTTGAGGCCGTTGCCGATGGCGTCGCCCAGCAGCACGCCGACGATCAGCAGCAACCACAGGCGCAGCCCGGCGCGCCCCTCGCGGCGCCACAGCAGCCACAGGATCAGCCCCAGCAGCGGCAGGGAAAAGGTCTTCTTCTGTGATATCCAGCCGAAGAAGGCATCCAGCGCCGGGCTGGCCCAGCCCTGGTTGACGGCCAGCAGCAGATCGAGATCCATCCCCTTCAGGCGTCCCCGCCGCGGATGCTGTCGACGATGCGCGAGGTGGAGTGGCCGTCGAGGAAGGGCAGGATACGCACCGCGCCGGCGCACTGGCCGCCGGCCACCTGTTCGGGGCGGTAATCACCGCCCTTCACCAGGATGTCCGGGCGCACCGCGCAGATGAGCCGCTCCGGGGTGTCCTCGCCGAACGGCACCACCCAGTCCACCACCGACAGCCCGGCCAGTACCGCCATGCGCTGCGCCAGCGGCACCACTGGCCGTTCCGGCCCCTTGAGACGGGCCACCGAGGCGTCGTCGTTGACCGCCACGATGAGCCGGTCGCCGAGCTTCGCGGCCTGCTCCAGATAGGCCACGTGGCCGGCGTGCAGGATGTCGAAACAGCCGTTGGTCATGACGATGCGCTCGCCGTGGGCGCGCGCCTCGGCGACCATGGCCAGCAGCGCCGGTTCGTCCAGCACCCCGCGGTGCGAGGCATCGAAGCCGGCCAGGGCGCGGCGCAGCTCGTCCACCGACACGCTGGCGGTGCCCAGCTTGCCCACCACGATGCCGGCGGCCATGTTGGCCAGGCGCACCGCGTTGGGCAGGGCCAGCCCGGCGGCGAGGCCGGCGGCGACGGTGGCGATCACCGTGTCGCCGGCGCCGGTGACGTCGTACACCTCGCGCGCCTGCGCCGGGATCACCAACGGCGCCCCGCCGCGCTGCAGCAGGATCATGCCCTGCTCGCTGCGGGTGACCAGCAGGGCGGCGATGTCGTGCGTCTGCATCAGGGCCTCGCCGCGCGTCACCAGGGCGGCCTCGTCGGCACAATGGCCCACCGCGGCCTCGAACTCGCCCAGATTGGGCGTCACCAGGCTGGCGCCGCGATAGACGGCGAAGTCGCTCTGCTTGGGGTCCACCAGCACCGGCCGGCCCGCCGCGCGGGCCTGCTCGATGAGGTGGGCGCAGGGCAGCAGCGCGCCCTTGCCGTAGTCGGAGAGCACCACCACGTCCACCGCCGCCAGGGCCTCGCTGAAGCCCTCGCCCAGGGATTCGCCAGCGGGCGCCGGGCGCGCGGCCTCGAAGTCGAGGCGGATCAGCTGCTGATGACGGCTGAGCACGCGCAGCTTGGTGATGGTGGCCATGTCGACGCGCTTCAGCGCGGGCGTGACGCCGTCGATGCCCGCCAGCAGGGCCTCCAGGGCCGCGCCCGCCTCGTCCTCGCCCACCAGCCCCAGCACCGAGGCCCGGCCGCCCAGGGCGGCGATGCCCAGCGCCACGTTGCCGGCGCCGCCGGGACGTTCCTCGACCTCCGCCACCCGCACCACCGGCACCGGGGCCTCGGGCGAGATGCGCGAGGTATCGCCGGACCAGTAACGGTCGAGGAGGACGTCGCCCGCCACCAGGACGCGGGCGGAGGAAAAATCAGGCAGTTGAAACATGGCTTCCCAAGGGTCGGCAATGAAAGAAGTGGCAACCAGGCCCGGATGCTATCACAGCCTCAGCGCAGGCGGCGCAGCAGCTCGTCGTACAGGGAAAGATAGCTCTCCACCACCGAGGCGCGGCCATAGCGGCCGCCCGCCACCGCGCGCCCGGCGCTGGCGATCTGCCGCCGCGCCGGCTCGTCCGCCAGCAGGGTTCGCAGGGCCTCGGCCATGCGCGGCGGATCCTCGCAGGGCACCAGCACGCCGCTCTCGTCCGGGGTAATCAGCTCCAGGGCGCCGTGGCTGGCGGTGGACAGCACCGGCCGGCCGTGGCTCCAGGCCTCGAGGATGACATTGCCCAGGGGCTCGTGGCGCGAGGGGCAGACGAAGATCTCCGCCAGCTGGTAGACCGGCGCCGGGTCGCGCTGCCAGCCGGCCCAGTGCACGCGGGACGCCAGGCCGAGGGCGCGGGTCTGCTCGCCCAGGGACTCGGCCAGCGGGCCGTCGCCGGCGATGAGCAGGTGCAGGGGCCGCTCGCCCAGTTCGGCGGGCAGGCGGGCGAAGGCGTCCAGCAGATCCTGAAAGCCCTTCTTTTCCACCAGACGGCCGACGCCGGCGATCACCCGGGCATCGGCGGGAATGCCGAAATGCGCCCGCGCGGCGGCCAGCTCGGTCTCGGCCAGGGGCGGCGCGATATCGACGAAGTTGTGGATATGGAACACGCGGTCGGCGGGAAAGCCGCCCTCTCGCAGGTAGTCACAGATGGCGGTGGTATTGCCCACCCAGGCATCGGCGTGGCGGTAGCCGTCCAGCTTGTAGAAGCCGCCCAGGCGGGCGATGTGCACCGGGCCGCGCCCCTTGAGGCGGGTCAGGCGCGTGGCGCGGCCCATGTAGGTCTGCACGATATCGGGCCGCAGTTCACGCGCCAGACGACGGATGGCCCAGCGCGAGGGCAGGTCCAGCACGTTGCGCAGGGGCACGCCGTGGTGCTCGATCTCCGCCCCCAGCTCCGGCGCCACCATGCCGCCGGGACGGCTCACGGCGGCCACCGGCTGGCCGGCCTCGTGCAGGGCCTGCACCAGGCGCACGAAGAAACGCTCGGCGCCGCCGAAGCCGCCGCTGCCGATGATGTGCAGGCTGGAGATCATAATGTCATTTATTCGCTATCGTTCAGAATTATAAAGACCCAAAACGCAAAGGCGCAGCGACGCAAAGGACGCAAAGAAGAATGAAGATTCCTGATCCCACACCTCGCCACCAATCCAAAGACCCTGGGGCATTCACTACCAATGAAAACCCGATTAACGCCGATTAAACATCCCCGGAGCAAGCCCTCACTCTTACGCTCGGACTATTCGTTGCGCGAAAGCGGGGCATTTGCGCCATCCCGTCACTCCAGCGCAGGCCGGCGTCCAGGGGTTTAAACGTCTGGATTCCGGCCAAAAACATGCCGGAATGACGGCATTCGAAGCCAGTCACGGGGAATCAAACCCGTGCCATCAAGAAGCTTTTTTCGTATCTATTCACCACAGAGGCACAGAGAACACAGAGAATGCATCAGTGGGAGGCAATGCCCCGGGTGGCGATGTGGCCTGCCCCGACGACCTGGCATTTCATTTCTCCGTGAACGCCGTGTC